>JAHEIB010000146.1 GCA_024639645.1 Deltaproteobacteria bacterium | reverse complement strand
GTGCTGAAAAAGGAAGAAAAAAGTTTTGCCTTGACACTGTCGGACATTCCGGAACCATTGTCCGAAACTTCAAAGCGGATGGTTGTTTCTCCTTCAAGCGCTGTCAGGATGCGGACTTCATGCTTTTTATCGACATTGTCGTCGAATGTGCATGCGTCAATGGCATTGGATACCAGGTTGAGCAGACACTGATGGACCGTGTTCGGATCCATACTGACTTCGCCAATGGACGACGAGAAATCTTTGACAATACGAACACCATGGGTGTTTGCCATTTCCGTTACGAGTTCACAGATGTCGTCGGCAATATCGTTAGGGAAGCAATTTTGATATTCTGGTTCTCTTTCTTTTGAATAGGACAGAAGATCCATTACAAGATCGGATGTCTGGTCGATGTTGCGCTTGATCATCTGCCAGCCATTAATTAGCTTATCCGTGTTATTCTTGTCAATGCCGAGATCCACCAGATAGCGTCCCCCTTTAAACCCGGCCAGAATGTTTTTGATACCATGGGCCATGCCTGCTACGGTCTGGCCTATGGCTCCAAGACGTTCAGAGTTGATCAGCTCACGCTCGAGTTTTTTTATCTCTGTCAGATCCTGAAAAAAGGCCACGCCACCCATCATTTGATTGTTTTCAAACAAGGGCGTCCCAGAAAAGTTGACGGGTGTCTGTCGACCGTTTTTTGTTTGGATCGTCGCCTCTTCCCACAGGTTGAGGAGACGCAGCTCAGGGATGTTTATTTTTTCCTCAATGGATTGTACGACCTCTCCAGGCAGAATATCTTTTGCATTCAAGTCTTCGGGGAGACTGGGCCGGGTATATCCGAAAAGCCGTTCCGCCTCCGGATTGAATAGAACGATATTCCAGTCTGCATCGGTTGCTACGATGGCATTGTTTGAACAGCTGATGAGCTTGGATTGGAATCGGGCTTTTCGGCGGATTTCCTTCTGCAGGATGGAATTTTCAATGGCAACACCCATCCGGTTGCCGATAAGTTCCAGTACCTGCCGGTCTTCAGTGGTGAACTGTTTGATCTGTCTGCTACTTGCGCGAATAACACCAAAGGTCTTTTTTTCCTTGTCCACGAGTGGAATATAGGCCAGAGATTGGAATCCGACTTTTTTTAGTATGACGATTTCGTTATTGTCAACGCTTTGGATGTTTTCGAAAACTTTGGCTTGGTTGGTTTGGGCTACCTTGAATACCATGCTCTTTTTGTCAGGAAGACCATACTTCTGACAAAGATCGCGATACTGGCCGTGGCTGTATTTTAGACAGAATCTGTCATCGTCCTCACGGATAAAAACGCAGATGACATCAAATGAAAAAATATCGGTAACTTTCTGTAGTGCGTTGTTGATCCTATCATCCAAATTCAGTGGCGCGCTTAAGGTTGAATAGATGGAGCAGAGTGTTGCAAGTTCTCGATTGTGCCGTTCCCGTTCTTCTTCAGCCCGTTTTTCATCGGTTCGATCCCAGATTGTTTCGATGGCGCCAATCACGTTACCATCCTGATCTGTTATGGGGGCTGCGGTGAAAAGAATCCATTTTTTTTCTTCTTCCGAACGACCAAAATATTCTTCCGCCTCATATGCGCCGTCTATCAACTCCGATTTTTTCCATTGAGTGCCATAATACCGCCAGAATTCTTCTTCCCCGGCTTTGTCTAAAATCAGATCGGCCATGGTGGGGCCTTTTTCATCAAAGGAAGGTTTCCAGTGTTGGTCGGTGCCGATGATTTCCTCCGCAGAATACCCGGTTAACATTTCGCATGCTTTGTTCCAGTGGGTGGTGATGTGATCCTTATTGATCACAAACGTGGGTATGGTGCTGCCCTGGATGATCTGGGACATTGTTTTCTCGCTGGCCTTGAGGGCTTTTGCGCGTTGAGCGAGTTCGGCATTCTGCCTTTCACGTTCTGCCTCGGCTTTTTTCTCTTCGGTTTTGTCCCAGATGGTTTCTATGGCGCCGATGATTTCTCCCTCTTGCGACCGGAGGGGGGCGGCCGTGAAAAAACACCATTTACCATCATCCCCCAGGTTGGGAAAAAAGACTTCCGCCTCATAAGCCTCGTCAAGGAGGGTAGATTTGTGCCATTTTGTCCCATATAGGCGTTTGATTTCCAACTCACTGATTTGGTCCAAAATGACATCGGCCATGGACGGGCGTTGGTGGTCGTAAAACGGTTTCCATTGATTTTTTGTGTTCACCATTTCTTTGGTGGGCAGTCCCGTGAGATTTTCCAAGGCTTTGTTCCAATGCGTGATGACATGGTTTACGTCGATAACAAATGTGGGTATGGTGCTGCCCTGGATGATCTGCGACATGATCTGTTGACTGGCGGTGATGGCCCGGGTTTTTTCCGTCAGGGCGATGTTGTTCTGTTTCCGCTCTTCCTGGGTTTTTTTCTCTTCTGTTTTATCCTGGAGTGTTTCGATGGCGCCGATGGTGATGCCTTGGGCGTTTTTGATGGGTGCCGCCGTAAAAAAAAGCCATTTGCCGTCGTCGCCGAGATGTTCAAAATATTCTTCGGCTTCATACGCGCCGTCGATGAGATCTGACTTTTTCCATTTCGTCCCATAGTAACGCCAGACCTCTTCCTCTTTTACACCGTCTAAGATCAGATCGGCCATGATGGGCCGTTCTTTTGACCTAAAAGGTTTCCATTGATTGCGGGTACCAACGATCTGGTTGGCAGAATAGCCGGTCAGTTTCTCGCAGGCTTTGTTCCAGTGAGTAACGACATGGTTATTATTGATCAAAAATGTTGCGATAGTGCTGCCTTGAATGGCTTGAAACAAGGCTTTTTCGCCGTCCACCATTTCTTTTCGGCTTTTTTGTGTGAACACATCCTGTTCTTTGGTCAACTGAATGATCGACTGGTAAAACTGCTCAAAAAGCGCTTCAACCTTCACACCATCGCTTCCGGCTTCTCGGATACGTTTTATCATACTTGTTTTTTTAGTATTGATGGACATTTGCTGCAGGATTGAACGCGCTTCGAAAAAGTCGATAAACCGAACCCCGGGAGATTTGTTCAAGATAATGTCTTCCCCCAGGCTGATGTTTTTGGTGAGTTCAAAAATGATATCCAGGGGTTTTATTTCTAAAAGGTCTCTGTAGTCTGTGGTGGTGAATATTCCCTTGTCATGTGCATAGACAAGGCCAACGGCTTCGGGATCCAGATCGGCCACCCCGAGTATATTGGGTTTTTCTGGTCCGAAATCTTCACTGAAAAAGGACTTTAGAAGTGCCAGGCAAAATCGACCGCCACCGACGATGACAATATGGGCTTTTTCAAATCGTTCTATCATAAAATGCAATTCAACCTTTTTATGGAATCAGTAGAGCAGGGAGTTCGGAAAGTTCTGCTATCTGATGGGAAACACCTCCCAGCCAGTATTCAGAAAACCAGTCTTTTCCTGTTTTTCCCATCACAATCATGGAGGCTTTATGATCTCTTGAGAGCCTCACAAGTTCCTGTACGGTTTTTCCGGCTGACAGGTGGTACTCGGCGCGCATGCCGGATTTTTCGATTTTTCGACAGTAGTTTTTGAGCCGTAATTTACTTTCCTTTTCAATCTCACTGAGTCTATCGCGACTCATTCCTTTGGATAACTTGGCATCGATGACATGCACCACCAGGATGGTTTTTGCAAGTCCTTTAAGTGCTGACATGCGTTGCAGTGCATTTTCTGAAGGTTGCGACCAGTCCGTGGCGAGCATGGGGCGATCGAAAATATGGTCATTGGTTCGTGTGAGCTGCTCATTTTCCCATTCAAACTGAACCATATATTTGCTCATTAGCACCGGCACAGGGCTGCGTCGCAGGATGTCCATGATGTGTGAACCCACGTATACCTTTTCCACCAGGGTTCTTTTTTTTCTGCCGATGACAATCAAGTCAACACCCTCTTCTTCGGCAATGGACAAAATTTCAGCATTCGGGGCGCCTACTTCGATCCTGATGCGACTCTTTATGCCGTGTTCGGCAATAATTTTCTGCCAGTCCTCAAATCGCATCCGTGCTTCCGCTTTCAACTGATTTTCTGTTTCCTTAAGATAGCCGCCATATGGAACAAAAGAGACCTCATCCCTGGGAATGATATGGGTCAGGATGATCGATTCCAGACCTGCTTTTTTCAATTCCAGAATGGTTTTTAAGGAATTGAGCGCCAGCTCTCTGAAATGGGTATGAAATAAAACCTTTTTAAAAATCATGGATCAACTCCTTTTTAGAAGAAAATGAGAGAGACAATGGCAAATGTGGGCACGAGATAAATTAGGGAATATTTAATAATGTAACCAAAAAAGCTGGGCATGGGGGTACCGGTTTCTTCTGCAATGGAACGGACCATGAAGTTGGGGGCGTTGCCTATGTAGCTGCAGGCACCAAAGAATACGGCTCCTGCTGAAATAGCTTTTAAATAAATTGCGTTTTCAGTCATCAGCAGAGGTACGGCCTGCGCCTCGGTGAGGCCGGAATAAAAACTGCCCAGCGCCGTGTTGAAAAAAGTAAGATAGGTGGGGGCATTGTCCAGGAAGCTGGACAGCGCGCCGGTAACCCAGAAGTAATGGTAGGGTTTTTCCACTATATTGATCAGGAACGCCAGTTCGCCATGGGTGCCGGCCTTCAGTATCAGCAGACAGGGTATCATCGTAATAAAAATACCAATAAAGAGATAGGCTACTTCAATGATGGGAAACCAAGTAAACTCATTGTCCTCTCTAAGCTTAATAGGGGTTGCAATAAGGGAGGCGATACCCAGCAGTACCAGAATACCATCCCTGAGCCAGTCCTGAACGGCCCGGTGAATTCCTAGGATGTTGATCTCTCCCAAATCAACCATACCGCTCATCAGGACGGAGCCCACCACACCACCAAGAAACAGGAAGTTGTAAGTTCCTTCGATCTTGAGGGCCTCTTTGGCTTCTTCCGAGGGGACGGATGCAGATTCTTTGCGGTAATGATAGGTGTCCAGAAAGAAATATATGATCAGAAGCAGGACAGACACCAAGAGCATGTGGGGCATAATTTTAAATGTCCAGAAGAAAGTGACGCCATGGAGATAGCCTAGAAACAGTGGGGGGTCCCCCAGGGGTGTGAGAGAGCCACCGACATTGGCCACCAGAAAAATGAAAAAAACCACCATAAAGGTTCTGTTTTTTCGATAATTGTTAGCCCTCAGGAACGGACGTATCAATAGCATGGCTGCCCCAGTGGTTCCCATCCAGGAAGCCAGGAGGGCACCAATGATCAGTATGATGGTGTTTACAACCGGTGTCCCCCTCAGGGAACCCCTTAACAAGATGCCGCCCGAAACCGTATAAAGCGACCAGAGGAGTATAATAAAGGGTACGTAATCCACCAGAATGATATGCAGGATTTCGTAAACAGCGCCGCCTTTGAAAATCCATAAAAAAGGGACGCCCAGAACGGCCGCCCAAAAAGCGGAGACCTTGCCAAAATGATGATGCCAGAAATTTGGCAGGAGCAGTGGCAGCAGTGCTATGGAGAGCAGCATGCAAGCAAAAGGGATACAGCTCCACAAGGGCAGGACTTCTCCAAGGTTGGCATGCCCGCTCCCATGGGCCGATGCCTCGGTTGAATCATGTGCTGCATGGTTTTCTGGAGCATGCCCGGTATCCGCGGTATCGGATGCATGGGTTACGGCAATCATTGGTGCCGGCCAGAAAAAGAAACACAACAGGAATAATAGGACTGCCATTGTTTTTGGGAAACGCATTTACAAGCACCTTTCCTTATAGTACCTTATTTATAACTTTCTATATATAAATAGATCCTCGAATATTAAGGCTTATCGGCTTTGCATTGGCGCCATCAGTACTTATATTGACTGAGACAGAATATTGAAAGCACATCCTATACCAAGTTTCAATATAATTCAACGGATGATCCAATAACTAAAAAAATAATCGTTGCAATTTCACATGTGTATGCTATCGAAGAAAACTTGCTTTTTAATTCGGGGGAATATGTGACGCTTGACTATAAAAGGCACCGTGCATGGGCGGAAAACCTTTCCATTGTCATGCAGATAGGGCTGACCATGGCAGGGTGCGTGGGTTTCTGTTTTTTTGTCGGACTTACTCTTGACCGGTGGCTCGGTATTCGAGGTCTGTTTACGGTTATATTTATTTTTCTGGGGATTGCCGGCGGAGCAAATGTTGTCTATCGACAGATTATGGATATCATGGAGCCGAAAAAATAAACCCAGCGATAGGTTGAATTGTTACTTAAGAAAACATGGAATCTATTCATCAGATACAAAAAAAAATCGGATCCAGGGCGATGGTCGTGGCCGTTATCGCTGGTGTGGCTTTTATCCTGGTGGGTCAAAAAACGATTGCCAAAGGTTTGGTGCTTGGTTCTATTTTCAGTGTCATCAATTTTGTTCTGATCGGTGAAATTCTGCCGCTGATCATTACGGCATCCCGTAAAAGATCTGTTCTGTTCTCATTTGTTTCGATGGTGTTTCGATTTTTTTTGTTGTCGACACCCCTCATCCTGTCGCTGAAAATGGAGAGCTTGAATTTTGTTGCTGCCACAGTTGGTCTTTTTATGGTACAAATCATGATTATGGGAGAACATCTCTTCAGGTTGGTTCATCCCGAGGGGATGCAAAGGACGTAATATAGGGCAGTTATGGGAGAACTGGGTAGAATACATCAACTGATCATACCGTTTTTCGGACATGACATCACTTTGAATCTGGAAGTCATCCTTATGACGTGGATTGTTTTTTTTCTGTTGATCCTGGTGGGGTTTTTGTCCACGCGCAAGCGGGGCATCTATCCGAAAGCCATGCAGGTATTTGGAGAGCTGTTTATTACCCAGTTTTATCAGATCACTGAGGATGCGCTGGACAAGAAGATGGCAAAGACATATGGCCCCATGATCTGTGCGCTTTTTATGTTTCTTGTGCTGGCAAACTGGCTTGGTATTATTCCCTATCTAGAAGAACCCACAAAAGATCTGAATACACCCTTAAGTCTCGGAATAATGGGGTTTGTTATTGCCCACGCGGCCGGCATAAAATCGAAGGGTTTTAAGGCATATGCCAGTGAATACTTCGAACCGATGTTTTTTATGATGCCGCTCAATGTTATTGGTGAGCTGGCAAAAATTGTCTCCATATCCTTTCGGCTTTTTGGTAATATCATGGGGGGGTCGATCATCATCCTGGTGGTCTCCTACCTCACCTACAGTGTGCTCCTTCCGCCCCTGCTCAACGCATTTTTCGGTCTATTTGTGGGGACGATACAGGCTTTTGTTTTTACCATGCTGACGGTTGTCTATATTTCAGTGCAGGTAAAGTAAAACATGATTATAGATGTTCATACAATCATTACACTTTCCGCATTCACCGGAGCGGGTGTTGCCATGGGGCTTGGTGCAATTGGTGCCGCCATTGGAGAGGGATATACGGCCGCTGAAGCCAACACCGCCATTTCCAGAAACCCTGAGATTTCCGGTGATATTTTTAAAAATATGTTGGTGGGACAGGCCGTTGCAGAATCTGCATCCATTTTTGCCCTGGTGGTAGCGATATTGATGCTTTTTCTGGATATTCCAACGGACAACCTTCTCAAAGGAGCGGCCCTGTTTGGTGCAGGACTTTGTATGGGGTTTGGTGCAGTGGGTTCGGGTGTGGGTTCTGGATTTCCAGGCGGGCAGGCGTGCTTGGGTATTTCGCGTCAGCCGGCGGTAGCATCCCGTCTGACCACCGGCATGCTGATAGGCTCTGCCGTCTGCCAGACACCTGCCATTTTTTCCATGGTTATCGCATTGATGCTGATATTTATGGATTTCAATCATCTTCCGCTGGCTCCCACATGGGCGGCAATTTTGGGTGCGGGATTGAGCACCGGTCTTGCAGCGATTGGTTCCGGTTATGGTGGTGGACTGGCAGCCGGTGCCAGCTGCGAAGGGATTGCTAGACAACCCGAGACTGTGGGTAATGTAACCACGGTCATGCTGGTGGGACAAGCCGTCGCTCAAACACCATCCATCTTTGGTTTGCTGGTCAGTTTTATTCTCATTTTCAAATCGTTCCCTGAATCGTATACGCTGCAGGCATCCATGGCCCTGCTGGCAGCGGGTGTCTGTATGGGATTCGGAGGTATCGGACCGGGTATCGGCAACGGTAAAGCTGCTGAAGGAGCCGTCAGGTGGGTTGCTCGTAACGTGGAGCATGCCGGGGAACTCATGCGGATTATGCTGGTGGGACAGGCGGTCTCTCAATCGACAGCGATTTATGCCATGGTGGTGTCGCTTGTGTTGATATTTGTAGTTTAGCTTTAATGGCTTTGTAAAAGCTCCAATTT
>JAHEIB010000295.1 GCA_024639645.1 Deltaproteobacteria bacterium | reverse complement strand
TTAGTTTAGAAGTCGCCAAAAGTGATTTCATCACCATCATCGGCTCCAACGGTGCGGGTAAAACCACCCTCCTGAACGCCATTGCCGGAACAATTGCACCTGACGAAGGACAACTTATTGTGCACGGCCAAGACGTTACTCGGTGGCCTGATTTCAAAATGGCCAAGTATATCTCCCGGGTATTTCAAAGCCCCACAATGGGAACGGCCGGTGAAATGACCATAGAAGAAAACCTTTGCATGGCCGAACTGCGGGGCAAAAAGCGAGGCCTTAAGTGGGGAGTCACCGGCAACAGGCGAACCCGGTACAAGGAAATACTCAAAGTCCTTGATCTCGGTCTGGAAGACCGGCTGAAACAATCCGTCGGGATGCTGTCCGGGGGACAGCGCCAATCTCTGACACTTCTCATGACAACCCTGGCCCTACCCAGGGTTCTTCTCCTCGATGAACACACCGCTGCCCTGGATCCACGAACTGCTGCCAAGGTAATGGACTTAACCGATTCCATGGTGCGGGAAAACAAACTGACCACCCTGATGGTCACCCACAACATGAATCAGGCACTCAAATACGGCAACAGAATGGTCATGCTTCATCAGGGCAAGGTCCAGCTCGACATTCAAGGTGAAGAAAAGAAAAAAATGACCGTGGCGGAGATTATTGCCGAGTTTGGACAAACCCTGAAGGACGAAACGCTGCTGTCAGCCTGATGGAGCTTCCATCCGGAAATCGCTCGGAGATCTTGGAGTAAATTTCCGCCCCCTATCGTTACGTTTCTCAAACGACATGTATCCTTTCATCGGTCTTCTGCGGACTTCCCGCCTCGGACCTCCGTCATCCGCCCTCTGTTTTCTGTCATCTGCTTTCTGTTTTCTGCCTTCTGACCTCTGCCTTCTGTCTTCTGTCATTCATAGGCAATCACACGAATCACACCGATGCTGCCGCTTTCATCTTCCGTGCAGGCGTCACTGACGGAAATGACCTTTTGAATGTTGTTTTCCTCGATGAATTTGTTGACCATCGCATCCAGCGCTTCGAGTTCTTTGCGGGTTTCAAATATTTTTAACGGGCTGGCAAATGTTTTGACTTTGACCATGATATAAACTCCTTTCTATGCAATATAATTCCTATAGGACGTATAGGTCCAATTATAGGTCTAATGGGTCCGATAGGACTTATTGGACCTAAATAAGACCTATAGGTACCAGAGGCTGCGAAACTCGTACTATAAATAATCAATCGGTTCAAGCCCTTTTCGTCTTCGCAAGGCTTCCAAGAGACCCACCGTTCCGGTCATCATATTGTCTCCCCAGGGTGCCCCGAATGAGATCTGCAATTTCGATGGTTCTACCAGTCGACGTTTGGGTCCGGTGGCAATGGTAACCTCAACGGTTTTATAGTCTATGGCCTTTCGCAGATAGGCCCCATGACCTCCTTCTTCCAGCACGCAATGATGCGCCAGTTTCCCATCGCACAAATCCAAAATTAAATCCTCGAGTCGTTTAAGAGTAATGTCCTGGGTGTGGTATTCAAAAAAACCGGCAATTTCATCACCTATCATGGCGGCCCCGACCGTATGTGAAGTGGCCACGTCCAGAATCACGATTCGATCTCGCTCACGAGCGAGGAGGTCCATGGAACCTCCCAGAATGGCCGCCATGCCGCTGTCCATGACATAGATCTCTTCCGTCGCAAGGGCGCCGTCGGCACTTATTGCGATAGATCGCAGACGATTCATCACAACGGGCACCTCATCGCTTCTATAAAGCAACACATGGGGCTGCGGGTTCTCCTTGAGGCGGTCTTTGAACATGTTATGGCGAAAGTCCAGGTGTGATACACCCGCCGGCGGCACCCCATGATCCTGGGCACAAATCACCACAGCATCAAAAGAAAACGGTACGCCGAATCCCTCAACTATCTGTCTCAGTCGTTCAGGGTCGAGATCATTCAGTACCAGTGTAGAATATTTTTTATTCCCACATAATGCCTCTGCTTTTTCATCATCAACGATCTTGATTCCCCAGGAACGAACGGTTTCCTGATGGTGGTGCAGCGTAGCGGCGGCCGATACGGACATGACGACTTTAGCTTCTTTTGCGCGCTGCTTTAAAATTTGTGTAATCGGTCCGCCGCCCATTTCAGAGCCTGTAATCACTAAGTCTCCGGGCAATTGCGCCGCTTTTTCAGCCATATATTTCACCGGAGACTTCACCACCGCTTTGTAATGAAGGTCGGATTGGGTGTCATACCAGAGCACATCCATGGTACCGGCTCCAATATCCACCATTAAAAATCGACTCATGAAAAACTCCCTGACTTCAGATTTATCTCATTTTCTCAAATAAAATAACAAACCTATGATATGAGCTTTCTGGTTTTTTTCAACCCGGAACGTTGAACCTTGAACCTCTTAACCTTTATTGGTGATTCATCTTTTTCGAACAAAACACATCAGTACCGTTGCAACCACCGCCATCAGCATATTAATGATAAATGCATGTTGATAAACACCGGTAGCATCCCTTAGCATTCCCGTCATCCAGTGGGCTAAAATCGCACCCAATCCGTAAAAAGGCGTCCAGACGCCG
>JAHEIB010000294.1 GCA_024639645.1 Deltaproteobacteria bacterium | reverse complement strand
CTGGTGGCCTTTGGCGGCATCGTATTTTTACGAAATCTCCAGTTGAATTCCGTCGGACTATGGAAAATCAATATCTGGTCGGCTGCCATCGGATTGATCGGCTTGGCTGCGACGTTAGGTGCAGTAGCTCATGGTGTGGTTTTATCCCGGAGGCTTCATCATCGCGTCTGGTTGGTGCTGAATATGGCCCTCAGTTTGGCTGTCTCCCTTTTTGTTGTGGGGGTGGTGTATGATCTATGGGGTTTTAAAATTTCCCTCGTAACACTACCGATACTTCTGACAGCGGGTCTGGGATTCTATCTAATGACCCTAATTTATCCCGGTATTTTTTTTCTTTTCATAATTTATGAAGTTGTCGCATTGGCTTTTGCCCTGGGAGCCTATATAATTATAGCCACCCATAAAGTAATGCCAGGCGCCTGGTTGATGGCAACGGGCGTGTTTTGCAGCATCATCGCAGCCGGAATCCAGACAAAAAAATCGGTATCTTTTACATTCATCTGGCGGTTTGATCACAACGGTATATATCACCTGGTGCAGGTCCTTGGGTTAATGTTTTTGTTGATTGGTTTGCGATGGTCAATGTTGTAAGGTTTAGATCCTTGAACATTGTATCTTGAGATTAAATGGTTAATTAGTGCTTGAGATCTGGGATATTAAGTTTTACTCTGATTATATTCAAAGCTCCTGGCATACTAAATTAGGATAATCCCACATGGTTTTGGAAAACATCATAGAGGATTTATTGGACGAATTGAAGCCGCTAGAATTTCATGCTCCGGTCAGCCATGTCTACAACCCGCTGGCATATGCCAAAGCTTCATATGTTAAATATATAGAGCTTTATGCGCAATCGCCCAAAGAAATTGTCCTGATCGGAATGAATCCCGGGCCCTGGGGAATGGCGCAAACCGGCGTACCTTTTGGCGAGGTGACGGCAGTCAGGGATTGGCTGAATATCAAGGCCCCCGTCGGAAAACCTGAAAAAATGCATCCAAAGCGGCCGGTTACAGGGTTCGAATGCACCCGCCGTGAAGTCAGCGGGCAACGTTTATGGGGGTGGGTACAGAAAGCGTTTAAGACCCCGGCGAACTTTTTCTCTCGTTTTTTTGTAGCGAACTATTGCCCCTTGATGTTTCTCGAGGCCGGCGGCCGCAACCGCACCCCCAATCAGCTGCGGGCAGGCGAGCGCAGGCCTCTGTTAAAATGTTGCGACCGGGCGCTGCGCCGCACCATTGAACAGCTAACCCCCCGTTATGTGATCGGGGTGGGACTATTTGCGCAAGAACGCGCCCGGATTGCGTTGTCCGATATGGATGTGGCCATCGGAGGGATTACCCATCCGAGCCCTGCCAATCCTAAAGCAAATCGCGGATGGGAAGCAACTATTGAAAAGGAGTTTGCATCAATGGGGATTGAATTCTGAATGCCTTGGGAATTCAGAAAAACACAACTTTTGTACAGTTAAATTAGCCACGGACAGACACAGACGTACACGAACCAAAGATTATAATGTCTGTGGTTGTCTGTGTGGGTCTGCGGCTAATCCTATTAAAAAAGCGGAACTCGGAAAAACTTGAAGCTAAAAATGCCAGCTAAATCACACTACCGTATCTTCCTACTATTCATGCTCTTTCTCAGTGGTTGCGTGAGTGGCAATCAAATGAGCCGGGAACTTCCCGCAAGTGGGAAAACAGAAAACCATCGGGCAACCGAAGCATACCACCAGAAAGTGGAATGGCTGCAGGGCGATCTGGCGGCCCTCAGCCAACAGTCAGATCGACTGGAAGCCCGGCAGGTGGCGGAGACGGCCATTATCTACTCCCATCAACTGGCCGATGAATACCAACTGGTTCGCCCGGCGGTATTACACAATCTGCTGATTCAGGTAGGACTGAAAGATCGTGGTTTGTGTTACCACTGGACGGAAGATCTCCTTAAACGGCTCCAAGCACTGGAGTTGAGAACCTATCAGCTTCACTGGGGAGTGGCATACCGCGGCAGTGATTTGCGGGAACACAATAGTGTCGTCATCACCGCCAGGGGGCAGGCTTTTGAAAAAGGGATGGTTTTGGATCCATGGAGAAATTCCGGAGATCTTTTTTGGGCATTGATCGATGCCGACCAATACCCGTGGAAAAAGCTGCCGCCGTCGGACTGGTGATTTGAGAATAACCAAATCCATCTGGAGAAGCTTTCAAATTCAATTAATTCCATAGTATTGGAGTAATGGAGTGTTGAAGTAATGGCTAAAGGATTGACGTCTTTTTTTAACAAATTCAATACTCCGTCACTCCAATACTCCAGAATCGAAGATTTCAATTAATTTTGGAAAATTTTAGGTTACCTTTTCATTGGCCATCGTTCTGTGAAAAACAATTAGTTGTTAAAGGACCCCCATGGATACATTTGAGTTAGTTATGGCAGCCCAAAAAAGGTTAGAGGGCCATGCTCATGTGACCCCCATCGTCACTTCTCGGACCTTGGATCGGCTTAGCGGAGCGCAAATCTTTCTGAAATGTGAGAATTTTCAGCGAATAGGTGCTTTTAAATTTCGGGGTGCCTACAATGCTATGTCCCAACTAACGGACG
>JAHEIB010000293.1 GCA_024639645.1 Deltaproteobacteria bacterium | reverse complement strand
GGCGCAGGTAAAGAAGAGCATAAGTTTATTGTGGATTTTATTGCGAAAAAACTGGATTCATACCTTGAAAAAGGAGAGATTTGCAGTTGAAATAATATGTATGCTAAACTTTCCATTATCGACATTGTTAGCCACGCGATGGCATCCAATACCGAAACCTAAAATAACAAAGGTTCGGTGTTATGAGCGTGAAAAATCTGTTCCCACGAGGAGGTCATGATGTCTTCACTCGACAACGTCTCTGTTGCCCTCACCTTTCACGAAGCGTGGGCTGAGCGTAATCCGGATCGAGGAGCAGCTGTGATTGCAGATGATTGTGACTTTGTCGATGTTCCTATGGGTGAAATTCAGCGCGAGCCGGAAGGTTATCGGCATGATTACGAAAGATGGCGCACTGCGTTTCCAGATGGAACCGTGGAGATCACCGACGTTATCGCCGAAGGCGATTGGGTCGTTGTTGAGTTTACTAACAGCGGCACGAATACTGGTCCGTTACGAACCGCCATTGGTGATTTCCCCCCGACTAACCGCAAGATTGAAGTCCCATATTGCAGCGTTATGCAGATAAAGAACGGAAAAGTCATCAGCGGCCGCGATTATTACGACGTAAACACAATTCTACACCAACTCGGACTCGTATCCTAATGGTTGCTTAAAAAGGTTGAAGATCTACGATTGACCTTTAAATTCAGCTCCAACATGTTAAACCATGTCCCGTCCTTTGAGAATAGACTGCGCGTAAAAACGAAGATGCAAAAGGATAGAAAATTTAAAGACCGATTAGAACATATTGAAAGCAACATCTTGAAAGGTCAAACGAAGGCTTGATCCTCAATCATCTTTTTAAATAAATAAAAATGATAAGAGAATGTAAAGAATCAGATTTAAATACCATATTTGAAATTATCAACGATGCTGCACAAGCCTATAAAGGGATTATACCACAAGATCGGTGGCATGAGCCGTATATGTCGCTTGCAGAACTCAGGGCCCAAATTGAAGATGGTATTGGTTTTTGGGGCCTGGAACGTGATGGCAAACTGCTCGGGGTCATGGGCATTCAAGACAAAGGAGATGTAACGCTTATCCGTCATGCTTATGTTTTGTCCAGGGCACAAAAATGCGGAATCGGGGAAAAGCTGCTTCAGCATTTGCAAAACATGACCGAGAAACCCATCCTTATTGGTACTTGGGCAGCTGCTTCATGGGCAGTTTCATTTTACCAAAAGAACGGATACACGCTTGTTTCTGAGGAAACAAAGAATCGTCTTCTCAGAAGATACTGGTCGATTCCAGAGCGACAGGTGGAAACTTCTGTGGTGTTAGCGAACCAGACATGGCTTCAAGTCCAATCCAAGGAATCAACGGAAAGCTAGTAGCCAAACGCTATTACAGCTAAAATTTAATTCTGCAGCTTCGTGGTAACGTGAGACAATCACCGGGTACTTAGAGCATATAATTAAACATCGCGGGATTTCTATAATATATTGAAATCATGCAGTTTTTAACGACACTGGTTTTGGGCCACCCACATGGAATGCTGGAATTGTGGAATAATGGGCAAAAAATAGATATCGTGTCTACTGTCCCAGTCTTGCACCATTCCAGTATTCCAATACCCCAGGGCCTATGGTCTGATCCACCGTTTGTATCGAGCTACGAATTGGAGCCAATGCACAGGCAAGTTTGTTTATAACACCGAAGACGATCGCCATCACATTATCGGCAGCAAACCGAAACCCCACGAAGGGGTCTCGCCGCGCAATCTTTTTACCGCCACGTTGGCGATGAGCTTGTTGTTCATAACGGCGGACAGTCACGGGTATTCAGCGTTTCAGTCAAGGGCCGCGGGGCCATCCTCCCGGGAGGACATGCGGGCAAGGCTTTCTGGTTTTCAAAGAGCAGTGGCACGTTTGTTACCAGTATCTATTATTAAAACGATTATCCCGAATGGGTGAAACGATGGAATGCCGCCAAACCGGCCGACCGTTACATAGGAAAAGCGTGGGATCTTCTGCATGATCGTTCTGCCTATGTTGCCGGCAACATCCATATGGTGCCGGAGCATTACTGATTTTTACACTCTACCGAGGGCTCCGGCTATCATTGTTCACTTTGACCTATGGAAAATAAAGCGTGGATTGACTTAAAACGTCCACGCTTTTTTATTTGGAAGGCTATCCAATATATTAGATTAGTGATTTTGCAATCGCTTCGAAGCCCGACAAAGTGTTCTCCTCCGCAAATTCAACAATTGCCTTGGGCAGGCTGGAAAATTTAACGATGACCATGTCGGCCTTGGGATCGATATAAACATACTGACCATGGATGCCGACACAAAAAAAAGCACCGTGGTTATTACCGGTGATCCAAAACTGGTTGTGGTAGGCGCCTTTGGGGTAAAAGTCGGCCAACCCGTCCCCGTTGCCTTTGAGCCAGGCTGCATTGTCGCCGTTAAAGAGCGTGTCATGGATGTATGCCCGGGGGATGATTTGACGGCCATTGTATTCGCCCTCATTGAGCATCATTAAACCGAACAGGCCCAAGTCCCGTAGGGTGACGTTGAAACCGCCGGACGCTGCGGCGGAGCCCCAGGAA
>JAHEIB010000145.1 GCA_024639645.1 Deltaproteobacteria bacterium | reverse complement strand
AGCGGGGTCCTGGAGCAATACGGCGTAGAACTCATCGGTGCCAATCTGGAAACCATCCAACTGGCGGAAGACAGGGACCTTTTTCGCAATGCCATGCAGGAGATCGGCCTGAGCGTTCCCGAGGGAGGCTGTGTACATACCATGGAAGAGGCTGAAAGCCTGGCCGAAACCATTGGTTTTCCTTTGATCATCAGACCCGCCTTCACCCTCGGCGGCATCGGCGGAAGTGTTGTCTACAACAAAGAAGAATTTCCCCAGGCAGCCCAGTGGGGGCTGAACGCCAGCCCGGTCAACGAAATTCTCATCGAGCAGTCCATCCTGGGATGGAAAGAATACGAACTGGAAGTCATGCGGGATGCTGCCGACAATTTTGTGATTGTGTGCTCCATTGAAAATTTTGACCCCATGGGCATCCATACCGGTGACAGCATTACCGTTGCCCCGGCCCAGACCTTGACCGATGCGGAGTACCAGGCCATGCGGGATGCCGCCAAATTAATCGTTGCCAGAGTCGGTGTTGAAACCGGCGGGGCCAATATTCAGTTCGGTCTCAACCCGAAAACCGGTAAAATGGTGGTCATCGAAATGAACCCACGGGTATCCCGAAGCTCTGCCCTGGCATCTAAAGCCACTGGATTTCCCATTGCTAAAATTGCCGCCAAGCTTGCCATCGGGTACCACCTGGACGAAATTCCGAATGATATCACCAGAAAAACGCCGGCCTGTTTTGAGCCCGCCATCGATTATGTGGTGGTCAAGATCCCCCGATGGGATTTTGAAAAATTCCCCGGAAACGACAGCCGCCTGACCTCGCAGATGAAGTCGGTGGGTGAGGCCATGGGAATCGGTCGGACCTTTAAGGAGGCTTTAAACAAGACCCTGCGGTCCCTTGAAAACGGGTGGTCCGGTTTTCATGCCCATGGGAACTTCCCTTACAACCGGCTCTCCCATGACGACTTGATGGATGACTTGCGATGGGGAACACCGGACCGCATCCTGAAAATCTGGCAGGCGCTCTTCAACGGCACCAGCCCCGGCGAAATATCACAGGTATCCGGCATCGACATCTGGTTCCTCGAGAACCTTCAACAGCTGATCGACGTTGAAAAGCATTTGTCGCAAACGTTTACACAACAAAAAACCTTCACGCCGGAGACCCTCAGAGCGGCCAAGCGTTTTGGTTTTTCAGACCAGCACCTCTCCCTGCTGACCGGCCAGACCGAGCTTGATATTCGCAGGCTGCGCAAGGAAAAGGGCGTGCTGCCCTCCTATAAGATCGTGGACACCTGTGCGGCGGAATTCGAATCATTCACGCCGTATTATTATTCCACCTATGATCCCGAGAATGAATCCATTCCTTCTGAAAACAAAAAAGTCATCATCCTGGGTGGCGGCCCCAACCGCATAGGCCAGGGGATTGAATTCGATTATTGCTGTGTTCACGGCATTCTGGCCCTGAAAGAGCTGGGAATCGAAGCCATCATGATCAACTGCAACCCGGAGACCGTGAGCACGGACTACGACGTGGCCGACAAGCTCTATTTCGAGCCCTTGACCTATGAAGATGTTCTGGATGTGATCGAACTCGAGAAACCCATGGGCGTCATCGTTCAGTTCGGGGGGCAGACACCTTTGAAGCTGGCACTGGCACTGGAAGAGGCGGGTGTACCCATCTGGGGAACATCACCGGATTCCATCGACCTGGCGGAAGACCGTGATCGCTTCGGAGCCCTCCTGGATTCAATGGACATCCCGCACCCCCAGTATGGAACTGCCACGTCTATTGACGAGGCCATGCAGGTGGGTCACAAAATCGGATTCCCGCTGGTTGTCAGGCCTTCGTATGTTCTGGGGGGGCGAGCCATGGAAATTGTCTACAATGCTGAATCCCTGGAACAATACATGCTGAATGCCGTCAGTGCTTCCGCAGAACACCCGGTTCTGTTGGATCGATTCCTGGAGGATGCCTATGAGTTTGATGTGGACGCCATCTCCGACGGGAAAAAAGCGGACATCTGCGGCATCATGCAGCATATTGAGGAGGCGGGTGTACACTCCGGTGACAGCATGGCTGTCCTGCCGCCCTATCTTCTGAGCATGAACCAGTTGGAGGATATCAAGGAATATACCCGGCTGCTGGCCAAGGCCCTGAAAGTAAAGGGCTTGCTCAACATTCAGTTCGCGATCTTGTTTGATACGCTCTATGTCCTCGAGGTCAATCCCCGTGCATCCAGAACCATCCCCTTTGTCAGCAAGGCTACGGGACATCCCATTGCCAAGGTTGCCGTCAAGATCATGTCCGGTCAACCCCTGACACAGTTCCACGTCACTTTTAACGATCGGCCGGCCTATGTCGCCGTCAAGGAATCGGTATTCCCCTTTGAACGCTTTGACAAAGCTGACATATACCTGCGTCCGGAAATGCGATCCACCGGTGAGGTCATGGGGATTGCACCGACGTTCAGCGAAGCGGTCATGAAGGCTTTTCTGTCCAGCGGTGTCGCCGCACCCGAATCCGGTACCGTGTTCCTGAGCGTCAACGACAATGACAAACCGCGCATCGTTCCCATTGCCGCCGGATTGGAGAAGATGAACTATAAACTGGTGGCCACCAGTGGAACAGCGACCTACATCGCAGACAGGGGCATCGCTGTAACAGAAGTATTGAAAGCCAGCGAAGGACGACCCAATGTCGTGGATGACATCAAGAACCGCAGCATCGATCTCATCATCAATACCCCATTGGGGCAGCGGGCGCGCTCCGATGAATTCGCCATCGGATGGGCTGCCACCAAATACCGGGTTCCGGTCATCACCACCCTGTCCGCGGCCGAAGCCATTGTGCGGGGTCTGAAAATGATGCGCCAGCAACCCATGACTTACAACTGCCTGCAGGAATACTACCAGAAGCGATCTTAAAAATGTCTTTTGGCTCAATCTCTGTGTTGGGCTCACGTTTCAACGCCTCGAAATACAACAGTATTCCTGCGGGTTGAAACGCTCGCCCGCCTTGACCTTGAGCCAAAATCCTATTTTTTAGATCACTTCTTAATACAAAGCGACGGTTTTGAAAGGTTATTCTGAGGCGGTTTTTAGATAGCGTTTTTCAATAAGGTCTGCCAATGCCTTGAAATCATTGATGTCCATATGGGGTACACCCAGATCCAGGGGCACGTCAGACATTAGGGCAATCAGGGTTTTGGGTTGATCTTTTGTATGGATGGGTTGATGGTGGGCCGCCTTGCGAAAGACCTCAATCTGGGGCAATTTCGCTCGTTTGTACCCTTCTGTCAAAACAATATCCACATCCTCAAAATATTGCTCGACGATCTGCTGCGGTGTCAGTTCTTCCGCAACATCTTTGATGACGGACACCTTCCAGGGACAGGAAATAGCAACCGTATCAGCCCCGGCCGCTTTGTGCCGATAGGTGTCCTTACCTTCGTGATCGATATCAAAACCATGGATATCGTGCTTTAGTATGCCCACGCGGTATCCCCGCCCCTTTAGTTCCGGGATCAGTTTTTCGAGCAACGTTGTTTTGCCGCAATTCTTTTTGCTGACAATGGATAAAACGGGTATAGGCATATCTGGCTCCACTGAGTACGTCTGTTCATTTCTAAAGAAAAAGATCTCTTACCACAAAAACACAAAATCTGAAAAGCAAATGAACGTCGAACATCGAACGCCCAACATCGAATGTTGATTTTTAAATATGAAGAAACCGATTCCCGTATTCAGAGTCCCTCTTTAAAAATTCAAGTTATCTAAAATCTGGGCCTTGACCACCGTACCGGCCGGCAAATGGGTCTCGCCCTCGGGTATGGCCACGACGGCCTCAGCCATGGCCACAGCCTGCAGTCTGCTGCGGGTCAGCAGGGGGTGAAAAATGTGCTGGCTGATCTGTCTTTCAAGGGTGCCAAAGACAAACTGCGTCCAGTCCATATGCCTGCCTGTCAATTCCCTTGCCAATTGAACATTTATTTCGGGCAGACCTGTATGGCCATGACCCGCCAGTCTCATAAGCCCCGGCAGCGCAATCTGCAAAAAGCCCATCACATTGGCTGACGGTCCACCCGGCAGCATGAAAACGGGCTTGTGATGCAGCAAACCAAAACCAACCCCCTTTCCAGGGGCCATGCGAACCCTGTGAAAAACGTTTTTCCAGCCCAGGTGTTCGAGTGCTTGAATCATCAGGTCTTTATCACCGGCCCAGGCGCCGCCGCTGCTTATAACCACATCCACCTGATCTATGGTTTGTTCCAGGATCCGGCATATTTTTTCAAGCCTATCACCGACCACACAAAACCGAGTCCCAAAACCATGACGCCGGCACCAGCTATCCAGGGTGATGATATTGCTTGCATACAGCTTTCCATCTGCAAGGGGTTTCCCGGGCAGCATCACTTCATCACCCGTGGCAACAAGAGCGATCTCGGGCGCTTGAACCACCTCCAAGTCACTGTGTCCGGCTGCGGCCAGCATACCCAAAAGTCCGGGCGTTATCAGACACCCCGCCCTGGCGATCACATGGCCCGTTGACACATCGCTTCCCTTCGGCAAAATATTTTCGCCGGATTCTGCAGGCCGGTTGAATAAAATAAGATCTCCTTGCCGTGTTGTAAACTCTTCTGGAACAACCGCATCGGCATCAGACGGAATCGGTGCGCCGGTCATGACCCGCAAAGTCTTTTGTAATTCGACAACCAGGCCAGGAGAACTGCCTGCCGTCGCGGTTCCAGACAGTTCAAGCGCCACCGGCCGATCCATGCTAGCGCCAGAAATATCGGATACCCTCACAGCATAACCATCCATCAAGGATGCGTCCACGGAAGGCGAATCGACCCTGGCCCGAACATCAGCGACCATAACCCGGTTGAGCCCTTCCAGTAAGGGAACCCGAACAGCCGTTAGGGGATGCGTATGCGCCAACGTCATCTCCAGGGCCTCTCGCAGCCCAATGGCTTTTTGGGTGTCAGACACGTTAATTTTCTCTCCCGCCTGTGGTCATAGAAACGTATTGCAAGAATAGAAGTGGCATGCCACAGTATCGCCGTCGGTGCAAGGGGTTTATGTTGACAATGTGAAACTAACAAAGTTTATAAGTTAAGAGCGTCCCTAAACCTAAACATCAGGGACGCTCTTAACTTATAAACTTTGTTTTAGATGTTATTTTCGGTACGGCTTTTAAACAGCCTTATCGCTGCACTTTCTATTTTGACAAGATGATCTGTTTCCGGCATGCTAACCTTATGATCCGATTCAGAAAAAATCTGTCGGCGGGCAGAGCATTTTACCAATTCTGGGGCAAAACCAGCAACTGTTACCTGCTTGTGGATTTTGAAAAGGATGCAAGCTATCTGATCGATTGTGGCATGCCATCCGACACATTGTCTCTTCTTGATGTCCTGAAGCACCTTCCAAACTTGAGAAGGGTTGTCTGCACGCATTTTCATGTGGACCATATATCGGGTTGGGTCGGGCTGAAAAAGACCTGTGGGAAGGCCGAGATTTGGTTTCATGAAAAAGCCAGACCACTGGTTACGGGCCGCAAGACGATCCCGTTTCCCGGGTCCCGCGCCTTTAAAGAGATTCTGATTCCCTGCATTCAGGAGTATGGTTACCGGCCAAATCTGCGGGATGCGTTCCAAGGCGCATTGTTTGGATCGCCTTTCAAAAGGGGCTTTCCAGAGGATCGCGTTCGATATTTCGCTGGTACGGAGGAGGTTTTACCCGGTTTCATCACTTTGCACACACCCGGTCACCGGCCCGATGAAACCTCCTTTTTAGACCCTGAATCCGGGATATTCATTTCCGGGGATTTTATCGTTGTTCTCAATGGGGAAGCTTTTCTCAACCGCTTTGTTTCAAGTCAGGAGGATCAAAAAGCATCATTAAAGAAAATCAAACAGCTCAGGGAGATATCAGTTGTCTGCCCGGGGCATGGCCGGTGTAGGCCCTTTTCTCCCCGTGAGCTCTGATGCATGGTACTATTCTGTGATTAGACCGCAAGAATACAAATTGACTTAGTCCGAAAATAATGGAAATTTTTGTCGTTTTTCCCACTGCAACTGCTCTTCCGCGTCCCTTGTTCTTTCAACAGCCTCAAAATTTGCAGGCGTGTTTTCCGGCATTACGTAGGGGGTTATTAAAACAATCAATTCTGATTTACCGGCGTCCAGAACTGTTCTGCCAAAAAGAAAACCCAGTACAGGCATATCTCCCAGACAGGGGATGCCTGTCTGGGTTGTATTTTCTGTATTTTGTATCAAGCCCCCAATAAACACGGTTTCACCATTTTGGGCCAATAACCACGTAGTGACGGCGGTTGAATTCACCACGGGTATACCATCATCCTCGATCCGGGCAGAATTAATGCTCGGCTCTACTTTAAGCAACACGTTGTCATTTTTATCAATATAGGGTGTAATATCGAGGATGGTACCCGTATCGATGAATTCAACAGACGTTGTTGCAATACCATCGGACACGGTCGTGACATCATATCCTTGCTGCCCGCCTACCAGTACCTTGGCTGATTTTCCGTGAATCGCCAGTAATTTTGGCGTTGAAAGGGTATTGATTTCTGTTTTTGCCTGCAATGCATCGAGGGCCGCTGAGAATTGATAATTCGTTCCGGAACCGGTAACAACGTTCGCAAAAACACCTCTGCCTATCAATGGCACGGGCGAGTCACCCCCGCCTTCAGGCATTCTGGCAGTACTGAAACCACCGGTGCCGATGGTTATATCATTGCCAAGCATCTGCTCCCAGTCAACGCCCCAGGACATGTCATCCGTTAAGGTAATCTCCAGTATTTTGGCCTCGATCATGACCTGCTTGGGTTTCACATCCCAATGGCGTATCAAGTTATCTATTTTTTTGATATTTTCCGGGGTGTCTTCGACGATGATTGTCTTGGTGGGCTCATGGATTTTGATCATGCGGATGTGCGGTATGGCTTCCAGGACCTCCTGGATTTTGTCCATTTCCGCATATTCGAGCTTGAAGATTTTCATTTCCATATCGTCATAGCCCTGTTCGGCTTCCTCTTTGGGTTTATAAACATAGTAAACATCGTTCCGTTTATAAAAACCAAATCCGCCTGACTGGCATATCGCCCCCAGGGCTTTGCTGAATGAAACCTTATTGAGATGGACCGTCACGTTGCCCAGCACGTCCTTGTCCGTAACGATGTTGAGATTCTGCTGGATGGCCAAAGCCGTCAACACTTCCTGGATATCACTCTGGAAAAAATTCAGCGATAGTAGCAAGGGCTCCTCTTCAACCGGGTCTACAAGCTCTGTTTGGCTGGCCATGGGCTCTTCAGGAGAGACTGGGGACGTATCCGGATTTTTTTCCGGCTCAACATCTGCCGCTGTTTCCGGGTTCGTGGGTTCCAGCGGTTCCATCACAGGGTCGGCAGCGGGTGCCGGAGGCACATCCGGAATTTTTTCCGGCTGAGAAGCCGCTGTTGCCAGCATGGCGGTGTCTTGAGATTCGGTTTCAATCAGGTCCCTGATGGAATCTGCCGGAGGAGCCTGTTGCAATTTTTTGGCATCCAGGCCTGGATCCTGCCCGGCTGCGCCGGTGCTCTGCTCTGGCCAGAAAAGGTTAATTACCAAACGATCCGGATTCTCCAGGGTATAGAATCGATGGTAAGTAAACGCGCCCAAAAGACCCACACGCACGCCGATATCATCACCTGACGGTTCCAGCCGTATCCATGCTTTGGAAATGCGGTACTCCCTATAGGGTATCAGCTGCGTTTTGACGTTGCGTATCTTGAACTGGATCTCATTGTCGCTGCGCGTCGGCATATCGAATGAAAACGGTCCCCCAAATTGAAAAACCACCGAGGTATAATTGCCGTGGCGGCCGGCACGCATGGTTTCCAGAATGCTTTTCCAACCTGAGGCGGTATCTGCTGCAATACCGGGGCCACCCACCAGATGTAAGAAAAGGACAATCAAGAAAACACACATCGTCCCTTTACCAAACCATGCAACACCAGCTGACTGTCTATCATTGATATCCATAAGTTCACTTCCCGAGTAGCAAGGTCTATTGATCCAGGTAGGGTCCCATTTTCATGACCTGGATGGTTTTTATGTGAGACCCGGCTTTGAGCAACACCTCATTCGAGGTGATACGACTGACCCTATATTCATCAATGGTGTCTCCCAGTTGAAGAAACTGGTTGTTGATAATCGCTATGGGTCTGTCGCCACTGATGATGGTACCCTTGAGCTCCAAGGGTATTTCCCTGGGCGCCGCCCCTTTGGCGGCCGTCACACCTGCCGGGGCGGGCGGTTCCGGCTTGACATGGATATAGGGCCGTTCAAAAATATCTCTGATGGGGTTTGTTGAAATATACTGACCTTCCGG
>JAHEIB010000292.1 GCA_024639645.1 Deltaproteobacteria bacterium | reverse complement strand
AATCGGAGCTTTCCAGCTTACCTTCACGCACCATGTCTTAAAATGGCTCCCCGAAACAGCTGATGTACGTATCGCCACCGAAAAAATCGACACTACCCTCAAAGGCAGCGTTGTGATGGAGGTAATCGTTGATTCCGGGCAGGTAAATGGGCTTTTTGACATTGATATCCTCAACAACCTGGAGGGCTTGGCCCGGGAAGTCGAAAAAATTAAACAGGAGGATCTTTTCGTGGGGAAAGCAACCTCAGTGGCGGACATCCTCAAAGAGATCCATCGCGCCCTTAATGAGAACCGCCCGGAATACTATGTGATTCCCCAGGACCCTGCACTCATTCCCCAGGAGTTCCTCCTTTTTGAAAACAGCGGCTCTGACGACCTGGAGGACGTTGTAGACTCTCAATTCCAGACGGCCCGTTTCACGATCAAGGTTCCCTGGCTGGATGCCGTTAAGTACGTGAACCTGCTGGAAGACCTGCGTGACCGCTTTGGACGGTCTTTTGAGGGCAAAGCCCAGATCGGCATGACCGGCATGATGACTATTTTGTTCTCGACGATGGTTTCGGCCATCTACAGCGCAGCTGAAAGCTATATCATCGCCGGTGTGGTTATCACGGTGATGGTTATTCTGCTTATAGGCAGCTTTAGAATAGGGCTGCTGGCCATGCTCCCAAACATATTAGCCATCTTGATTGTAATGGGCCTGATGGGGATCTTTGATTTCCCTTTCGACCTTTTCACCATGCTCCTCGGCAGCATTGCCATCGGTCTATCCGTGGATAACACCATCCATTTTATGCACAACTTCCAACGCTATTTCGCAGAGACGGGGGACGTTCCTCGTGCCGTGCGCGAGACTTTGCTCACAACAGGCCGGGCTTTATTTGTCACTACCGTGGTCCTGTCGATAGGTTTTTTCATCTACATGTTTGCCACGATGAATAATCTGTTTTACTTCGGTTTTTTGACCGGTATCACCATAATTTTAGCCCTGGTTGCCAACTTTTTCTTGGCTCCGGCGCTCATGGCGTTGATGCACAGGTCCACGCATCTTGCACAAAAGGAGGTAAGTCATGCTAAAGAATAAAGAAATAGGCAAAGACCCAAATGCCAATATGGCCTTAACCTGCTTTATCAGCCTGGCAGTCTTGACCCTGGTCGCAGCTCTTATGCCCTCTTTGGGATTGTGCGATGATCCTGCGGCCCGGGCCATCATGGAAAAAGTGGATGCCAGAGATGACGGGGACAACCAGACGTCGGAGATGGAAATGATCCTGATTGATAAACATGACAAAAAGAGAGTTCGCAGGCTGGGCATCTTCAGCAAAGATAAAGGGGAGGATACACTGAAGCTGATGTTTTTTCTGGAGCCGGCGGATGTAAAGGATACGGCATTTTTAACCTGGGATTATGATGACCCCGATAAGGATGATGATCAATGGTTATATTTGCCGGCGCTGCGCAAAACCAAGCGCATCGCCTCCAGTGACAAGGACGGGAGCTTTATGGGATCGGATCTGAACTATTCCGATATGACGGACCGCAACCTTGAAGATTATGATTTTACCCTCAAAAAGGAAATGAAAGTAAAAGGGGTCGACACTTGGCTGATCGAGTCGATTCCCCGGACCAAAAAGGTTATCGAAGAAACGGGCTACGAAAAGTCGCTTATTATTGTGCGCCGGGACAACTATTTTGTCATCCGGGCGGTGCACTGGGTAAAAGACGGTGGCTATTTGAAGTATCTGGATGTTAAAAATCTGCAGTTAATCGATGGGATATGGGTGGCAACAGAAATGCACATCACCAAGAAAAAAGGCAAGAATTTTGTCCATAAAACCATTTTGAAGCTCAACGATGTCAAATTCAATCAGGATCTTGATTATGACATGTTTACGGTCAGGCGCATGGAAAAAGGGCTATAGCGGGCACAGGCCGCTGTTTTCTGGTTACCGCCTGCTGGTCGTTTGAAGTTTTACTGAGTCGAATAGGAAAACGTCGCAAATGGGATTGTCAAAGCCTCTATGAACAAAAAATACAGGCTCATAATATCTTTGTTTCTGGTGAGCTTCGCTGCGCTTGTCGTCTTGCAAAATGTCTCTGCCCAGGAGGAGCCGCATTTGGAAGAAATTTTGAATGGATTTGGGGACGATGAAAAACCTTCAGAGGACCCGCAAGGCGTATTGGAAGGTTTTGAAGAGGAAGCGGCAACGGAAAAAGAATTTGAAGAGGTTAGCGAGGATGACATTCTGGAAGGCTTCGATGACGAAATCAAGGAATCGGAAAGCAAAGAAACCGAGAAAGTTCATCTGCCGGATTGGCTCAGTGTTGACGGCTATTTTAATATCAGTTCTGTTTACAGTTACCTTTCCCATGATGCTGCTGGAACCGATACCAACTGGCACGGTTTGACCCGCCTGCGTTCCGAGATAAAGCTCATTACAGATGCCGATTTTTCCGAGAGGTGGCAGGCGAGGCTTTCTGGTCATGCCTTTTATGATTTCGCATATTCCATCAACGGCCGACACAATTTTACCGATGATGTGCTCGACAGTTACGAAACAGAAATTATGCTTGACGAGGCCTATGTTCTGGGAAGCCTTACCAGGGAT
>JAHEIB010000144.1 GCA_024639645.1 Deltaproteobacteria bacterium | reverse complement strand
AAGCTGCCCGGGTGAGAAGAAACTGTTTGCGCATCATGCCAAAATAGACCACACCGGCATAAGCAAAAAACCCCAATAGAATGATTGCCCCCATGTAATGAAGATAATGGGTGGCGTAAAAGTCCGCCAACCAAGCTAACCCCGGGATATCGGCAATATAGTAGCGCTTGAAAATGGGCATCTGGGCAAAACCGGTTAAACCCATGGCAAAAAGTAGAAAAAGATACAATGGTTTAAAATAGGCCAGTTCTGGAAACGCTTTGGATGTTGTTTCAGATGTCATGATTCTTCTCCATTCTTATCGCTCAATTTTTTGGCACCTTTATAAATCCGACCAACAGCAGCTGCAAAGCCGGCCAGGGGTGCAATCAGCATGGCCTTGGCAAGGTTGTCGGCATGGGCCATCTGATCCTCCACCGCCTCAAAGTGAGGCTTTCCCGGCCCTTTACTCATGGCCTGGCTAAGTGTTTCATACGGCACAGGTGACACATACAGGGTGTTGGTACCACCATTTTCCGTCTCACCATAGATATATACACCCTCTTCTTCTGCAAGACGATGCGCTTCCATAACGATCTCTTCCCTCGGACCGAGAATCTGTACATCTTCGGGGCATTGCTCGATACAGGCCGGCATTTCCCCGTCCGCAATGCGGTTATAGCATCGGTCGCATTTGTACATCACACCGTTACCGGCCAGGCTGGGTAGGAGGTCCAGATAGAGACCCACACCGGTCTGACGCTGGGGAATATCCCATGGGCAGACAGACTGACATTTTTTGCCACCCAGACAAATTTCCGAGTGGATGATTGTTATGCCGTTCTCAAGTTTACGGGCGGCGCCCCAGGGACATAGATCGGCACAAGGAGGGTTCTGGCAGTGCATACATCTTTTGGGAAAGGATAGCTCGGTCTCTTCTCCTTCCACCTCAACCGTGGCCCATTGGATGGTCAACCAGTTGTAGGGAGTCAGACGATCCCGGACTTCCCGTCCCGCTTCATCAGACCAGTCGGCAACCTTGACCCGCTTGGGAATCATCTTGGGAAAAGGCTTTTTTGGCTCAGGGTACTTGAAATCGTTGACTTCGCGGCAGGCTTCCACACAAGCCTCGCATCCGATGCACTTTCGAATGTCGATGAGTGTGGCCAGCTCCTGACCGCTTTTGGATTTTGCTGATGCCGGCATCGGAACCTGTGAAGCACACGTAGCGCAGGCCGCCAACAGGGATCCTTTTAGAAAGGATCTTCTCGATATTTCCTTTGGCATAATTACTCCCGTTTCAGTAAAACTATTTAATTGCGTTTTAGGACTCATGTCATTGTGTACACGACAAACTGCCGTGCGCCTTCTAACCCGCTCATGAAAAACCCGTTGATGATCCGGGAGAACAAGCCCCAAAATCTGAACTGCTCACGAAACTGGTGGCACTCAATACCCTGAAGACTTTGGCAGTGCCACATTCGGAACATTGAACCTCTTCCTTGTCTCCCTTGAAGGTAATTATTTCAAATACTGACCGGCATTTTTCGCATTGATACTCATAAATTGGCATATCAAAATTCCTGTTAATATAACATGTTAATAAAAAGTGACAAATATCTCTTTTCGATGGATCCCCACGGGCATGCCCGTGGTATGCTGCAAAGGCGGATAAATCATGACGGCTGTAAATGTTCTTCAATAGCTTGGGAAAGCGTTTGAGCCGTTTGAAGACCGATAAAACGCTTAATTTCGATTCCATCCTTGAAAACAGCAAGGGTGGGAATACTTTGAATCCCCAGTTTGGCGGCTGTTTCCTGGTTTTCATCGACGTTCATCTCAGCAATCGTTGCCCGGCCTGAAAAAACATCCAGCAGCTGCTGGATGATCGGCTCCTGTGCACGGCAGGGACCGCACCAGGGTGCATTGAAATCAATGAGTGATACGCCACGCTCGATAGTGCTTCGGAAGTCCTCAGTGGTTGCAAGTTGTTTTGTCTTCATGACCGGCTATCCTCCTTTTTCGGTTGACACTGGATTACAATATCAACTTTCGTGCCAAAATGGAAAACCAGGGTCAAACTTGAAAACTCTCTCGTACATTATGCCTATAACTTATTGTATTAAAACAATATAAAACTATCAGTACTTTTTAACTCCAAGAAAGGAGACATGGCAAGAATCGCTTTTGGAAGCACTCGATAACGATTGGTAACGTTACTTTTTGTCACGGTAACGGATAGAGCCTTTGCCACACATAACGCATGGGGATATGCATATCGACGCAACAATTAAAAAAAAACTGTCACTAAAACGGCTGCTGATATATACTCACCTGAAGCAATAAAAAATCATAAGAACAAAGAGAGGAAGCATGAAATTTATCATCATCGGCGGAGATGCCGCCGGCATGAGTGCCGCCAGCAAGGCCAAGCGACAGATACCGGAAATGGAAGTCATGGTTTTAGAACAGTCTGATGATGTCTCCTACAGCGCATGCGGCATGCCCTACAACATTGCCGATGCCGACCGGGATATAAACGATCTCATCGTAAGAAAAGCGCATGTCTTCAGGGAAAAACAAGGTATTGATCTGAAAACGGGACACCGTGTCGAGTCTATCGATATAACCGAAAAGACCGTCTCGGGCATCAATTCCGCTGGTGATACATTTCGGTTCCCCTATGATGACATGCTGATCGCCACCGGTGGGTCGCCGATCCTGCCAGACATCCCGGGCATCGCTCTTCCAGGGGTGATGGCCCTTAAAAGCTTGAATGACGGCAGAAAAATCAAATCCTATATTGCGGGCCATCGGGTGCAGCGTGTGGCCATCATCGGTATGGGGTATATTGGTCTGGAGATGGCGGAAGCACTTCGCAGCCGATCCATTGACGTAGATATGATCAAGCCCGGACCGGTTTTTCTACCGTGGATGAAGAAAGAATTGTCCGATATTGTCAGAAAGGAACTGGAAGAGAACCAAGTCAAACTTTTCTATGGGCACAGCATCCATCGCATTGAAACCAGCGGCAATCAACTCAAACTCATCGGTCCCGGACAGACACTCACAGTGGATATGATCCTGGTGGCTATCGGAATAAAGCCAAACAGCAAACTCGCTTCAGATTCGGGTCTTGAAATCGGGGTAAAAGACGCCATCGCCATCGACAAGGAAATGCGGACATCGGATAAACACATTTTTGCTGCAGGCGACTGTGCCGATGCGTTTCATGTCGTTAGTGGGAAAAAAGCGTGGATCCCGCTTGCCCTGCGCGCCAACAGAGCCGGCTGGGCCGTTGCTGACAACGTTTGCGGGAAATCGGTCGAACTGCCGGGTATCGTCGGCACAGCGGTCTTCAAGGTGTTCGACCTTGAAGTTGCGCGCACCGGTTTGACTGAATCAGAAGCGATTGAATCCGGTTTCGACCCTGCCGGTGTCGTTATCCAGACACGATCCCGTGCGCATGCACATCCAGGTTCATCGACAATTTCCATCCACATGCTCGCAGACAGAAAGACCGGTCGACTGCTGGGGACACAGATGGTAGGCAAAGAGGGGGTTGCTCACCGTATCAACGCCATTGCCGTTGCACTGCACAACCATATGACGGTCGAAGCCTTTTCACAGGCAGATCTGGCGTATGCACCGCCTTTCGGCCCCACATGGGATCCTTTATTGACCACAGCCAATCAATTGATAAAAAAAGTAAATTGAAGATCCTCCCAGCAAGTCAGGAGGAATGTCCCGCCGTACAGCAGAACCTACCGGGAATGCACTCGCTATTTCGGTTCAACAAGACTAAAGTAACGTTACCAACCGTTACTTTGTCTCAAAATAAACGGTCTATAGCGTGATTTCTTAGACGCGTCAATTTTCTCACCACCGAACGTTCCCTCATAACATTTTAATATGCATGTAATTATTAATATGATCACCCTTGTCGTCTTTATTGGCATGTTTCTTGATAGCTACATTATTCCAGTGGCTGTTTCCTGTTTGTTTTGACTAAATTTTTTCCGGAACACCTTCGGGGACGAAAGGATCAGAGTATGTTCAAAATTTTATCGGTTTTACAGAAAAATCTCGTATGGGCCATCCCGATTTCCATGGCATTAGGGCTCGGGTTTGGATACTTCTTTAATGCCGATCCCCTCAAACAGTTCATCATTCCGGTCACGTTCATCATGGTGTATCCCATGATGACGACTTTGAACATAAAAAGCATTTTCAAGGGAAAGGATTACAAATTACAGCTCACCACCCAGATCATTAATTTTGTGATCATACCCATCATCGCCTACTTCACCGGTAGGCTTTTTTTTTCAGGGGGGACGGAAAAGTATGCGCTCTGGGCGGTGGGTCTGTTTTTAATCGGTGTTCTTCCCACCTCAGGCATGACCATTTCGTGGACTGGTTTTGCCAGAGGCAACAAGGAAGCAGCCATAAAAATGGTGGTTTTCGGATTGATTATCGGTGCCCTGGCCGCCCCGGTCTACACCCAGGTATTCATGGGAGCCACAATTGAAGTAAACATGCTGCACATGTTCAGGCAGATTGCACTCTTTGTGTTTGTCCCGTTGATTGCGGGTCTTGCCACGCAATCGTTCCTTAAGAAAAATTATGGTGAAAAAGTCTGGAACCAGCGTCTCAAGCCCAAATTCCCGCCCTTCTCAGCACTAGGCGTCATCTTGATTGCCTTCGTGGCCATGTCTCTCAAAGCCAAAAGCATTATCGCCAATCCCGGCGACATCGTGATTATTCTAGCTCCCCTGACAATGTTCTATCTCGTTTCCTACGTGTTGCTGTCCATTGTAGGCCGACTTTTTTTTCGCCGGGGGGATGCCATTGCCATGGTATACGGGGTGGTGATGCGAGATCTGTCGATTGCCCTGGCCATTGCCATGACAGCTTTCGGCAAGCAGGGCTTTACCATTGCCCTGCTCATCGCCCTGGCTTACGTCATCCAGATTCAAACGGCTGCCTGGTACGTCAAAATGGTTGACAAAATATTCGGTAAGGCCATGGCAAAGGCGGATGAGATAGAGATGCTCAAAGGTGCCGCCATGCTCACTGAGAATGATAAAATACCGGAGCCCTTGCCCGTTGAAGACCATGCCATGGTGCCCGACATCAAACGCATCCTCTACGCCACCGACCTGTCCGACACAGCACGCCACGCGGTTCGATATGCTTGCAGCATCGGTCACCAATACGGCGCCAAGGTAACCCTTCTTCATGTCATCCCGGATATCGTGGAAGAGATATCCATTGGGACCGGGATAAATCGGGTCGACCATATGGGGAAAAAAGAATGGGAATCTCTTAATTAAAAAAGGAATTGAAGCTGCCAGGGTAGCCATCCACGACCGCATCAGAGAGACATTGCGCAAGGTAACCCGGGAGATCCCGCAGTGCCCTCTGAATGAAGAAAATGTAGAGGTCCGGACCGGCAATCCGGTGAAACAGATTCTTTCTGCGATCCGGAAGGGTGAGTATGATCTCGTCATCATGGGGACCCATGGCCATGGAAAACTGGGGCAATCCATTATCGGCAGTGTTGCAGGGGAGGTTATCCGGAGATGTTCAAGACCTGTCATGGTCGTTCGGTTGCCTGAATACGATCGTGACTTGAAAAAGGAAAGGCATGACAACAGCGATGTTGGAACAGATACACACAGGCAAGCCGCCTGATCCAAGAAATACTTATATGTTAAGCAAAAGGAAAGACCGTGGGAATTAATTTGTCTATCTGTGATAAAAATGGGCCAACCGAAAAGTAATGCAGGATGTTTTCCTAAGGGCGTCAAGGTTGTTGACCCCGGATTTTTTATGACCGATAAGAACGGGTGCTGCAAATTGACATTTAGCACCAACATGTTAATAATTTACCGATAGTTACAATACTGAAAGCAACTGAAAGTGAAAAAATGGGAAAATGCGTAAATCACCCAGATAGAGAAACCAGTTACATGTGCTCCAAACACGGCATCTATCTGTGCGAGGAATGTCTTTCGTGTCGCGATCCCGATATTTACTGTAAATTTCGGAGTGCCTGCCCCATATGGTACGAACATAAACGCAAAGCACGCCATGCGAGGCAAGCGGCAGCCCTGGAGAAAGTGGACACATACAAGGTAACATTTGAACCGACAATCAAGACAGTTGAAGTGGCACCGGGGTCCACCCTCCTTGCGGCCGCCCAAGAAGCGGGCGTGCACATCAACGCCTCCTGCAACGGCAAAGGCGCTTGCGGCAAATGCAAATTGATTTTGGAATCCGGAACAGTTGAGCCGGATCCTACCCCGCTGCTGACCGACCAGGAAAAAGAAAACAAATACCTGCTGGCATGCAGGACCAAGGTTCAGGATGATATTACCGTTTCCATCCCGCCGGAAGCGGTTGAGCGGAAGCTAAAAGTTGCCGGTTTAGGAGAAGAGCTGTCGGTTCAATTCAAGGGCCTGGTGAGCCAAATCGAACCAATACTCAAGGAGATCCCTCTAGAGCTAACGCCACCGACCCTGGATGACTCGGTCAGCGATCTCGACAGGCTCAACCGCGGGCTGAAAAGGGCCGGCTGTGATGTCACCCGCCTGAACGTCGGTTTGAAGGTGATGCAGGAGCTTTCAAACGCTATGAGAAACGAGAAATGGAAGGTCAAGGTCTCCGTTATCAGGAAAAAATGCTCCAATGAAGTCCTGAAAGTCGAACCGGGAAACGACGAGTCAAGATCGCTGGGTCTTGCCATCGATGTAGGAACGACCTCGATCGTCGTCTATCTCGTTGACATGGCGGACGGTTCCATCCTGGCTGCCACCTCAGGGCACAACCAGCAGGCAGCCTGCGGCGACGACGTGATAAACCGCATCATCTGTGCGGAAAAAAACGGGGTAAAAAAGCTCAGCAGCATGGTCCTGTCCACCATCAACAACCTGATCAAAGAGGCCCTGGACAGTGCCGAAAGCGATTACCGGCAGATCAAAAATGTGGCTCTCTCCGGTAACACCACCATGACACACCTATTACTCAAGATAGAGCCGCGCTACATTCGTCGTGAACCCTATATCCCCACTGCTTCGGAATTCCCCATATTCAAGGCCGTAGAGATTGGGATCAAGGCCAACCCTATTGCGGCAGTTTTTATCATGCCGGGCCCGGCAAGCTATGTGGGCGGGGATATCGTTTCCGGCATGGTCTATTCTGGGCTTCACCGCGAAAACCCTCTGACATTGTTTATTGATGTGGGGACCAACGGCGAAATCGTCCTGGGAAATAAGGATTGGCTGATGACGGCGGCCTGCTCCGCCGGACCAGCGTTTGAAGGGGGCGGCATCCGCTGGGGCATGCGGGCCGAGGAAGGCGCCATCGAAAAAATCAGCATCGACCCCGATACCTTGAAACCATCGTACCAGACCGTCGGAGGAGCGGTCCCCCGAGGCATATGCGGTTCAGGAATGATCGATCTCATTTCTGAAATGCTGCTCAAGGGCCTTATAGACCCCAACGGTAAATTCAGACTGGACACCTCGCACCCCCTGATGAAGGATACGGGTGATGAGGTCGCCTATATCCTGGTGACGGCAGAAAATACGGAAATGGGTGAAGACATCATCTTTACCGAAACCGACATCAACAGCCTGGTGATGAGTAAAGGTGCGGTCTATGCCGGGTTTACGGTTCTACTTAAACAGGCCGGTCTGGATTTTTCCATGGTGGACCGGATTTGGATCTCCGGTGGTTTCGGTCAGTTCCTCGATATCGATAAATCCGTTACCATTGGTCTTCTCCCGGACATCGACCGTGGTAAATTCAAATACCTGGGGAACAGCTCCATCGGGGGCGCCTATATGGCGCTTCTTTCAGACAATTTCCGGCAGGAAGCACGTGAGATCTCAAACAATATGACCTACATCGATTTCTCCAGCAGCAGCCAGTTCATGGACGAGTACACATCAGCCCTGTTTCTGCCGCACACGAACATCGATGCTTTTCCAAGCGTCAAAATAAAACAATAAGGATAAATCATGCCACTCGTCGTCGCAAAAAATCTGAAAAAGACCTATACCGCCGGTGATATCACCGTTGATGCCATTCAGGATGTTGATCTTTCCATCGAACCGGGTTCTTTTGTCTCCTTTGTGGGTCCTTCCGGCAGCGGGAAGTCCACCCTCCTGAATATGATCGGCTGCCTCGATCCGCCTACTGATGGTACGTTGCAGGTGGCAGATAACGATATTACCCGTTTGAATCGCAGGGAAGCGGCACTTTTCCGGGGTAAGAATATCGGTTTTGTATTTCAGGATTTTAACCTGATTCCGGTCCTGACCGTTTTCGAGAATGTGGAGTACCCCTTGCAGATGGTACAGAACTGGTCTACCACCAGGCGCCGGCAGCGGGTTCAGGACCTTCTGGATGCTGTGGGGATGGCGGACCAGGGCAACAAATACCCGAGCCAGATCTCGGGCGGCCAGAAACAGCGGGTCG
>JAHEIB010000143.1 GCA_024639645.1 Deltaproteobacteria bacterium | reverse complement strand
ATGACAACAATTGCCATTGTTCTGCTCATAATCTCCGCCTTTACACACGCCGGTTGGAATTTCATCAGCAAAAAGGAACATCCGACCCAGGCATTCTACCTTGTGGCGAATAGTATCGGCGTGATCTGTATTTTGCCGATTCTTTTTTATTACGCCAGCTTTTTACATTTCGTTCCAGCATCGGTATGGCTCATCGTCGTTATATCCGGTTTTTTTCTGGCGTCCTATATGGGGGCTCTGGCCGGGGCATATCGTGCAGGAGACATTTCAATCGCTTATCCTCTGACACGCTCCCTACCCGTTATATTGGTATTCCTGGTAACGCTCATATTGAATACAGGCCAACCCACGGGGGGGGTGTTTTTCGTGGGTATAATTCTTGTGGTCTTCGGCTGCATCATTCTGCCATTGAAAGTATTTAGCGATTTTCGTTTTTCTAATTACAATAATCTTTGCTGTCTGCTGGCTGTTCTTGCCGCTATAGGGGTTACAGGCTATACAGTTGCTGATGATTGGGCTTTGCGTTTACTGAGAGAGCTCCCCGGCCAACCCATGAGTCCGGTTGAGGGAACCCTTTTGTTCATGGTTTTAGAGGGGATAAGTACTTCGATATGGCAAGCCTTGTTCGTTGTCGGAAGTCGGAAAGAACGGCAAAGCGTATTTACAATTTTAAAATCCAATAAAAGCTCGGCAGCCTTAACCGGTATCGGAATCTATTTTACATACGGGATTGTTCTGGTTTCCATGAACTATGTGTCCAACATCAGTTATGTGGCTGCATTTCGCCAGCTAAGTATTCCATTGGGCGCTATTCTCGGTATGGCACTTCTCAAGGAGACACGTTACTTGCCTAAACTGATCGGCATTGCAGCTATTTTTATTGGGCTTGTTTTAGCCGGCATTAATTAGAAATATATTAAGCTCTAATTTTTTCACCTTTCATATCTACCAGCGGCAATTCTGCTACCCTGGCTTTCACACGTTTGTCCATCACTTGAACTTCCAGTTCACGACCAACATTTGCAAGTTCAAGGGGCAGGTATACCAGACCAATATCCTTGCCGATGCTATGCCCGTAGTTACCCGAACGGATGCGATCAACAACCTTGCCGTCCGCAGACACCGACTCACCACCATAAAGGTTGCCGCCGGCATCCATGGTGAGAGCCATCAGCCTGGTAGACAAGCCCTGATCCTGTTTTTTTTGAAGGGCTTCCTTGCCGATGAAGCCTTCTTTCTGCATTTGAACAAACATGCCTAAACCGGCTTCCAAGGGAGTATCCTCCGGGGTGATATCACCGCTCCAGTACAAGTATCCCTTTTCTATGCGCAAGACATCCAAAGCCTTGTAACCGGCCGGTTGAATACCATATTCAGCCCCGACCGCCATCAGAACGTCCCACACCGTCAGGGCATTTTCAGGTGATATATAAAGCTCCCAGCCAAGTTCTCCGACGTAACTTACCCGCTGGGCCCACACGCTAATATTGTTTATGTTCAACGACTGGGCCGTCATATACGGGAAGGCTGCATTGGACAGGTCGCTGTCACTTACAGCCCCAAGTACCTTGCGTGATTCCGGGCCCCACAGACCCAGGCAGGCCAGGTTTTCGGTTTCATCTTCTATCTCGACCGTTCCATCGTCGGGCATATGAAACTGAATCCAGCCAAGATCGTTGGATACAAAGGAGGTGCCGGAGATAATTCTAAATTCATCCTCTTTCAGACGCGTGACAGTTACATCGCTTTCAATCCCGCCTTTGGGATTCAGAAACTGTGTATAGGTAACACTGCCCACCGGTTTGTCGAATTTATTGGCACCCAGCTCCTGAAGAAGATCCAGTGCCCCGGAACCACGCATGCGAATTTTTCCAAAAGAGGTCATATCGAAAAGGGCTACCTTCTCACGGGCCGCCTTTACTTCACTGCCCACCTGATCAAAGTAAGGCGGTCTTTCCCAACCCCAGTTTTTCTGATCAGCACCCGCCTGTCGCCAGGGTTTAGCGGTGTCAAAATAATTGGCACGCTCCCAGCCATTCTTTAATCCAAAAACAGCACCATATTCCTTTAATCGTTCATAAAGTGGGCTGGTACGCAGGGGGCGTCCCCATTCATTTTCATCACTGGGATAGCGCAGGTGATAATAATATCGGATCACCTCCCGGCATTGCTCAACACGGAAGTTTTTGTGTTTCAGATGGGGCCCGAAACGCCGGATATTCATTTCATGGGTATCAATGGAAGTCTCCCCTTCCAGGATCCATTCAGCCATAAGCATGCCCACACCACCCCCACCGGCAATGCCGTTGTCAGAACCACCGGCAGCAACATAGAAGCCTTTCAGACCAGGAACCGGACCCATGGCGTAATAGCCGTCAGGCGTAAATGCGTCGGGGCCGTTTACAAGTTCTATGGCTTCGGCTTCATTAAGGATGGGAATCCGCTGCATGGCGCCTTGCATAATGCCTTCAAATATCTCCCATTCACCCGGTAGCAACTCCTGATTAAATCCCCACGGAACACCGTCTGTAGACCATGGTTTGGGGTTGGTTTCAAATCCGCCCACCAGGTAGGAGCCAACGTCCTCCCGACAATAAAACAGTCTGTCCGGATCTCTGATCACAGGTGTTTGTCTCGGCAATTCATGGCCCTGGATGGGTTTGGTGGTCAGATACTGGTTCATCATCGAAACGATGGGAATGTGAACCCCCACCATCTCGCCGATACGCGGTGCCCACTGACCGGCTGCATTGACCACACATTCGGTCTTGATGCTGCCATGATCTGTAATAACTTCCTTAACCGCACGGCTTTCGGAAAGTTCAATACCCGTAACGCGTACGTTGGTATTTATTTCAACACCCATTTTTCTGGCCTGCCGAGCGAACTCATAGGTAATCCCGCTGGGGTCGATGTGCCCGTCATCGGGCACATAAACAGCACCGTAAAGGCTTTCATCATTTAACTGGGGGCATTTTTCCATAACTTCTTTGGGTGATATAATTCCTGCTGTCAGCCCGATAGCATTGGCGCGGCTGACCTCCCTTTGCAGGGCTTTTAAGCGATCTTTTGTACTAGCCAGCCTTAAACTTCCCACCGTGTGCCATCCCAGGGAATCGCCAGCCTCTCCTTTGGCCAACGCATTGTAAAGATTGATGGTGTAATTCATCACCTTCATAAGCGCTGGTGATGTACGAAACTGGGAAACCAGACCGACGGAATGAAACGTCGTGCCGCTGGTTAATTCGCCTTTTTCTAAAAGAACAACATCCGTACAGCCAGCCTTGGCTAGATGGTAGGCGATACTGCTTCCAAAAATTCCGCCGCCGATAATAACGATCTGGGCTTGGTCGCGCATTGGTTTTCTCCTTATGCTATCTGGAATAATTCTTGTGCATCGTCATAATTTAAGATTATATGTCTGAAAAGGTCAATTTACTAATTTTATTTGTATATAACCACAGGTTATTTTAAATGAATATCAATCAGCTCAAACTGTTTTATCTGGCAGTAAAAAGAAAAAGCCTGAGTTCGGCGGCCCGGGAACTCAACATCACCCAACCTGCCGTAACAAAAGGGATACAGCGATTTCAGGAACATTATGAAGTCAACCTGGTCCGTCGCAATGGAAAAGAGCTTGCCTTAACTGCTGCCGGTAAAGCCGTTTATCAAATTGCTGAGAAAATTTTTGAAATGGAGAAAATGGCTGAAGAGTGCCTCCTGAAGTATCGCCGGAATGAAAAAATACAGGTGTGCCTGCATGCCAGTGAAAGCTTTGGTGCCTATTATCTACCGATCATTATCAGTCACTTCAATAAAGCATATCCCTATGTAAAGGTTACCTTGGACATCGTTCCCAACAAGCAGGTAATACAGGAAACCCTCAATTTTCAAAATGATTTTGGCTGCATATCACTCCAGACAAAAAACGAAAAACTGCATATTCAGGAAATACTGGATGACCAGCCGGTCATCATCGTACCACCGGAGCATCCCTTTGCCCAGAAAACATCCGTTGCTCCCGTGGACCTGGAGGGCCAGGTAATGATCATGCATGAAGAGGGCTCCATATTTGAAGAATTCATTCACAAATTCAGAGAGAAAAACCAGATTGCTTTTACCATGCCCGTTACCCTGTCCAACAACGAAGCCATCAAACGAGCTGTTGAAGGTGGAACGGGTATCGCCCTGATATCAAAATATACGGTGCAAGACGAGATAAAGACCCATCAATTGGTTGCTGTTCCATTGACGGACAATCCCATTACCCGAAAATTTTATATGATATCTCATAAGGACAAATTCCTATCCAGCCCTGTGCGCGCGCTCATGGATATGATAATCGACTGGGATGCCACTCACACAAGAGCCAACACAACTGACATCGGAATAACACCATGAACTTGAACCAACTTAAGATTTTTTATATGGCAGCCAAACGTGGAAATCTGAGCAAAGCAGCAGATGATCTCTTTATTACCCAGCCGGCAGTAACCAAGGGCATTCAACGACTGCAGGAACATTATGACATCCGACTTATGGACCGCTTTGGGAAGAAAATGGTTTTAACCAATGCAGGCGAAGTCCTTTTTAAAATTGCCGAAAAAATATTCGAACTGGAAAAACATGCCGAAGAAAATATCCGTGAGTTAAAGCAGCGAAAAAAGGGACGAATTCGCATTCAGGCCAGCGAAAGTTTCGGTGCATATTACCTCCCTTCCATTATGAACCCCTTCAGCAAAGCCCATCCATTGATAAATATTTCGGTGAATATTCTTCCATCGGAACATGTTGTAGCAAAGATAGCCGAGCTAGAGTGCGATATCGGATTTATCTCCTATCCCATCGAACATGAAAAAATACACATCCGGGTGATACTTGAAGACCAGCTGGTTTTTATTTTACCCCCGGATCACTCCATCTGCCAGCACAAGCGCTTCAAGCCTCAGGATCTGGAAGGCAATCCCATGATCGTTCATGAAAAAAAGTCGACACCTCATCAAGCTTTTCATACCTTCGTTAAAAAAAATAACATAAGCGTAACCTCTTCCTTAGAGCTCTCGAGTAACAGGGCAATCAAACTGGCTGTTGAAAACGGCCTGGGCATTGCTTTGATAAGTCGAAAAGTTGCCGAAGAAGAAATTAGAAATGGTAAGCTGGCAGCTATCCCTGTCCCGGACCAATCCATCAAGAGAAAATTTTACCTGGTACATCACAAGGAAAAATTTATTTCCGATACGCTCCAGGGTTTTATCGATCAGGTGGATGATTGGGCAAAAGAATACTCTCTGCAGCTATCTTAATGATACCTTAGTACTCTATTTCCGGGAAACGCATGTGAAATGAGATCGGCTGCAAGATTTTTATCACAGGCACCAAATTCCTCACTGCTTCCATAAACAGTAATAGTGCCGTCCGGTTCGAATTGAATCCACGCGCCGCCCAGCGGCGCCACATCCGCATTCTCGAATCCCAGGTCTTGGACTTCCTCTATTGTGTTTCGCAGTATTTCACGATGCCAGTCATCTCCTGTGCGAAGACAAACCATGCCATGAGCCGCGCCACCGACAATTTGAATCAGTAACATCTTTCCTTGATACCCTTCGGGCAGGTCCACGGAGGCAATCGACTGTTGCGGCACGAGTCCGCACGCCTGGAATATTTTTAAAGCGTGGATGCGGCGCTTCAAACGATTGGCAGTATGAATGTTACCCAAATCTATTTCCGATTCAAGATTTTCTTCTAAATCCTTGAAAACCTTTTGATAATCCAAGGCATGCCAAGAAATGCCATTTTCTTTCATGATATCCCATGCAGATTCAAGCTTGCCTGAACAGATAAAATCCATGATAAGCGATACCAATCCCATGGTTCTATGAAATCCGTGGCACAAGATCATAAAGTTCGCCCAGACTTGTGATGATGGGAGTATCGGTTTCAACATCCGGCCAGTTTCTTGTTACTGAATGATGCTGGAGCCAAATGGGTTGGATACCCGCATTTTTGGCTCCGCAAATATCAATCCGCCAGTCATCACCCGTATAAACAGCTTCACCCGGATGGATGCCCAATTGTTCCAAACACAATCGGAAGGGCTCTATATGGGGTTTCGGCGGTACGCCTGATTCTCCGGCGACAATGATGACCTGAAAAAAACGTTCGAGCTGGGGAAACAAGGCCAGACGGTGTTTGCCGGACCGCTTTTGCCCTTGGGTATTGGTCACCAAGGACAGTTGATACTGTTGGGAGAGCTCTACCAGGGCTGCTTCGGTTTCAGGAAAAGGTCTTGTTCTGGACCCAACCTGTAACCAGTAATCCTTTTCCCAATGTTCAAAAAGGTGTGGGTCTGGCTTTTGTTCAAATGCATCACAAACAGCCTGCCAGATAGCCAGCCGGGAAAAATTGGAATTTTGATGATATTCTTTCCGAATACGACGATAACAGGGCAAAAACAAATCCCAGGAAAGCCCATCCGGTGATGAACTCAGATAAGAAAAAAGGGTTTCTTTGGCTTCTTTCTCCGCTGTGCGAAAGGCATCGGCCGAATCCACCAGGGTTTGTCCAAAATCAAAGAGTAAAGCCTTTATCATCTTATTCCTCTCCTGAGGTCCATAAAAAGAAATGACGATGGCAAGATCCCAAAGAGACTCGCCAATCGTCACTATTCTTCAAAGAATGGGTTAACCCGTCTGCTTTCAGACCCGGGGTTACGTTAATCCTTACCCCACTTTTCCAAATAACCGGCGCAAAGATCCTCCGGGGACGGGATATACTCCTCTTTGGGAATGGACAACCAGGTAACATTCATGAAATTGAGCCAGTTCACGTTGCCGCTGAAAATGTTACCAGCCCAGGAACCACAACCCAGTGTATCCGTGGTAGGCAGACCGGTAACCCATCCGCCGCTGTTGGCATGGGCGTGCGGCATATTGCAGACAACCCTTCCAACATTCGCCCGCAAGGCAAGTTTAACCCGCCGTTCATCGTTTTCCGAATGAAGGGAGGTGGAGTGTCCTTCCCCAGAAAATTTGAGTATTTTCTCCAGGCGGTCCAGCATTTCATCAAACTCGGTCCACTTCCAGACGGTGAGCACGGGTGATATTTTCTCACCTGAAAAGCGATCTTCAGGGCCTATCTTTTCGCCAACAACCATGAGAAACTTAGTGTCCGCGGGAACGTCCAAACCGGCATTCTCCGCAATCACGGTAGCCGGTCTGGCCACGATGTCACGATTCAGGTGAACACCATCCGGCCACATATACGATCTCAGTTTTTCACGCTCGTCCGTGCTGCACATATACCCGCCTTCGGTTTTTAGAGCCTCTATCATGGCATCATAAATGCTTTCGTAGAGCGCCACGGCATTCTCTGAAGAACAGGATGCAGAGTTGTTGGCAATTTTGGACAAGCGAATCTTATGTGCAGCAGCAGGCAGGTCGGCGGTTTCGTCCACAATGGATACCACATTTCCAGCGCCTACAGTCTGGGCCGGTTTTCCGGCAGCATAGACAACTTTGACCAGCGCAGCGCCACCCGTAGCTACGGCATAATCGCAGTGTGCCATGACCTCGGCCGTTTTTGCATGGCTGGTCTGTTTGATACACTGCATCAGATCAACCGGTGCGCCGATCTTTTCCAGTGCTCTGCGTGCATGCTGAACCGTTTCATATGAAGTCTTTTGGGTTCGTGGGTGGGGCGATACGATCTGGGCATTTCTTGTTTTTAAAGTACTTAAGGCCAGACAGCATATGGTGGATTCCGGATTGGTACAAGGCACAACATTGGCGATCACACCAATGGGTTTGGCATATTTACGAATACCCAGTGCTTTATCTTCTTCAATGAGACCGCATGTTTTGGCATCACGCATGTCATAAAGGGTTCCGAGGGTTTTGTTTTTGATTTTGTTGACCTTGTCTTCGGCATTTCCGATACCGGATTCATCCACAGCCATATGGCCTAGTTTTTGCCGAACATCCTCTTTCATAAACTCCCAGGCCACGGCTTCAACCATTTCGTCGACTTTCTCCTGGGGCCAGAATTCAATTTTCTTGAATGCCTTATGGGCGCGTTCATACATCTCTTGAACATTGTCTTCCATGTTGCTCATCCTCCAATAGTCGTTGCCTGGGCTCAAAGAACCCAGTACTGATTTTGCCCTAGAAGGGTTTACTATTTATTCGTGCTTCGGATTTACTACGTATCACCTTATCAATGGTGTTTTATGCCAAGGATTCAATCGGCAAACTGTATCCCATCTGCTCAAATGCCTCTTTGGCCACAACAAAAAAATCTTGAATATCCTGTTCTGTGATAAGACCAAGATTACACAAGCGAAAGGTCTGGAGACCAAACATTTTTCCCGGATAAATCGTAAAGCCCCGTTCAAAACAGTAGTCGTGCAGCTTGAAAAAATCGAATTTATCATCTTCCGGTGCCCGCACCGTCACCACCAGGTGTCCCTGAAT
>JAHEIB010000291.1 GCA_024639645.1 Deltaproteobacteria bacterium | reverse complement strand
GGCTTTCGAAAATTCAGTGAATCTTCTGGCGCCCCCAAGATCTTTGGTCACCACCTTATCCCAGGTCAGGATATTTTCAAATTCCGGTGCAACCGACTCGACCACACGGGTCATATAGACACAGGGGATTCAGTGCTCGCCTTCGTGAAATACTTCTAAATGAATTTTTTTCGTATCCATTTCTATCTTTTATCGAGCTAACCCTTTTCCAAAAGAACTTCTTCAATAGCCTCCTCCAATTCAAATTTAGGGGGAATCGCATCAAAAAAGAGTTCTCCGTTGATAAATAAAGAAGGAACGGGGGCAACGCGGCAATGCCGGTAAACGCCTTCTTCCCCGAACAGAGAGCGGGAAAGCTCCAGAAATCGTTCTTTACCGACGCCTTTCATGAATTCGACACGATGGTATTCAACATAGTTGTCGTATTTCGGCATCACCTCGCGGACGGCTTCATCCATGTAAACGCAAGGCAGACAATAACTCGCTTTATACATCACTTCGATCAATATTTTTTTGGGGTCCGCAGCTGTCATATTAAACGGTGACCTTCGGCAAGAAAGAACGGTTTTAATTGAAAAGGACGGTATTGTCGCAATCAACGTGCCTTTTAGGTTGTCAACATAGACCAAATAACATAGTAATTGTAAAATTTCAACGGGATTCAGGGTTGTGGATGGTCTTGTGTAACTCAACAAATGAGATACCGAATATGACATGCGAATGTTACCAAGTTGACATTTTTTCGGCTTTTAAATAAATATGAATTGTTATGTTGATCGAACAGAAAATTGAACAATTTGTTAAAAGGGAAGGGCGGAGACCAAGGATCCTGGTTAGCAGTATGGGCCAAAAACGTCACGATCAAAATACCAGGCAGCTTGCGACTCTCTTTGCCGAAACGGGGTTTGATGTTGATATTAGTCCGCTGCATCAGACACCCCGGGGAACTGCCCGGATGGCGATTGAAAATGATGTTCACATTATCTGTTTTTTAAGCACTGAAAACAACCATAAAAAGCTGGTCACGGAACTGGCCAAGGTGCTCATGGCAGAGAAGGCTGAAAATATTAGAATTGTAATCGGAGGTGCCATACCCCGGTCTGATTATGATTTTCTTTATGGCGCTGGTGTCGATCAACTTTTAAATTCGGTACAGATAGATACGGAAGCGGTAAAACAACTCTTAGACCTGTTCGAATAATCTGGAAACGGTAGTTAGCATGGAAACTCAAGATTACATTGACGGTGTTTTGAAGCAAAACAGGCGTATCGTTGCAAAAACGATCACTTTAATTGAAAGCTCGCTGGCCGCACATCAAGAGAAGGCCAAAACAATTGTCGATGCGCTCCTACCCTATGCCGGCCAAGCGGTGCGGATCGGCATAACGGGAGTGCCGGGTGTCGGAAAAAGCACCTACATCGAAAGCTTTGGGCTGCAGCTGGTGAAGCAAGGTCATCGGGTGGCGGTGCTTGCCGTCGATCCCAGCAGCTCAAAAAGCGGCGGTAGCATAATGGGCGACAAAACCCGTATGGAAAGGCTTTCTCTGGAGCAACAGGCCTTTATACGGCCATCTCCTTCAAGCGGCACTCTGGGAGGCGTCGCTCGACGGACCAGAGAAACCATGATTGTTTGTGAAGCTGCCGGATTTGACATCATTATTGTGGAAACAGTAGGCGTGGGTCAATCAGAAACCACAGTGGCATCCATGGTCGATTTTTTTCTCGTGCTGATGTTGGCCGGAGCGGGAGACGAGCTGCAGGGTATTAAAAAAGGCGTTCTCGAACTGGCGGATGCCATCGCCATTAACAAAGCCGATGGAAACAATATCGAGCATGCCAAGAAAGCAAAGATCGAGTATGAAAAGGCACTGAACCTTTTAACGCCTTCATCTAAGATCTGGTCTCCCCCGGTGCTCACCTGCAGCGCGGTTACCCTGGACGGAATCGACGAAATCTGGCAAACCATCTTGGACCACAGGAAAAAGCTTGAGAGTTCGGGTGAATTGGCTGACAAACGCAAAAAGCAGGCCCTTGACTGGATGTGGGCTCTGGTCGAAGAAGGACTAAGAGACCGGTTTTACAAGAATCCGGATGTCGAAAAGTCTTTGCCGCAAATTATTAAAGCGATTGAAAAGGGGAAAACCGCACCCACGATTGCGGCCTATATGCTTCTTAATCTCCATGATCAAGGCTTTTCAGAATCTGAATAAAAAAGAGGGGATTCCATGCCAACGAAGTTTTGCCCTCATTGCGGTAAGCGAACCGGTTTTCAGGTAACATTTAATGTTTCCTGTCGGATAGGTGACGAAGAAGAAAAAGCATATTTGCGTGAATGCCAGGTATGTGGAGGGCGTTTTATCACCATCCAAAAAGATGAGTGCATGACAGATGAGAAAAGTCAATCCACACCGGATTAAAGTGTATCCTTTTGGCTGCATCGCTCGTCCTGCAATAAAAGAATTATCAAAGGAGTGTTAACACCAGCCAAAGATTCAGAAAGTCAATATGCAGGAGAAAACCCGGAAAATGCTCCCTCCCGATGAACTGAATGATATTTTGGGTGACCATCGCCGGTGGTTGGAGTCCTACCAGAATATTTGCAAGAAGCGTATTTGCGAGAATGCACTTT
>JAHEIB010000290.1 GCA_024639645.1 Deltaproteobacteria bacterium | reverse complement strand
GCGTTCACCGTTCTGGGTTTGTTTTCTATTGGTTGACCTCAGTTCTTAAGCGAATGAGTTCCTGATGAAACCACCAATCCCAGAGCGAGTAACGCCGACAAGTAACCATTCACCGGTTCAGGGTTTATCGTAAGTAGTTACTTTGGCTGAAGTTTTCGGTTTACCCTGAACCGCTTAACCTTAAACCTCTGAACCCTGAACCGTTGAACCCGTAAACGGTCACCGAAAGGCTCAACTTGAAAATCGGGCATCGCTTTGATAGTTTAGTTTCAGACAGACAACCGGAACCGTGAGGGGATCTTCTTCCGATATGACAATGATCAAGTCCAAAGCCTTAGAAGCCAACCTGGCCAGCACCTATGTGGATGTTACCATCGATGCCCGCTATGAAAGTATTCAGGCGGTCATGTCCCGCTACTTCGGGTTGATGGAAGGGGTGAACACCTTCCTTCGGGAATTGAGCCATCCCTATCGCAATTGGCAGTTTATCGTGGGGGAGGCACGCGGGTACGCACTGGACTACTTTCATCTGTTTCAGTCCCACCCCCGGGGAGTGGAAGCGGCTGAGGCCATGGTCGGGATATTCAGCGAGGTCATCGAGTCCAACGTGGATGAAGACGTTCGCACGGATGCGGTGGACAACCTGCTGTTGTATCTGCAGCAGATTATCGGCGGCTCGAAGGACCGGCTTCCCGATTTTCTGCCAGCACTCAACGCGGCCTTCAAATGGATCCACGACTGCCCTGACGACCGGTTTTTTCTCTTTGTCAAAAGTTTTTACCCGATCAGGCGAATCATCCGGCTGCTGGGGGAACGAAGCAACAGCGCGATCACCGACTATACGGTGCTCAACCGTCTTTTGATCCGCACCTGCAAGGTCACCTATGATTTCTGGTGCGAGGTCAAGGACCCGTGGGACTGTTTCCAAGCGGCTGCGGGCCAGATCCGCGATCCGGAGCCTGTCCGCGCCTGTTTTTCGGAAATTTCCCATGAAGCGCTGCACGCCTTGAAGGACCACCTGTACCAGATCGAGAGCCTGCCGGAAAGCGATGCCCCGTCGGTATTCGACCAACTGCTCACCTTAACGGATTTCAGTGCCATCGTCGAACGATACCGCAAGATGCCCCAGATGCTTCTGCAGGTCGGCGCCGACGGCGGGCAGGGAAAACACTGGAAGGTCATTTTTCTTTTTCATATCATGAGCATTTCCGGCCTGAACCTGATCCACGAAGAGGCCTTGCGCGACATCAATCGCACCGTCGGCTGGCTGATCGAAAATGAGAGCTACCGGCACATCGGCGATCTGATCGAAAAAACCTTGTATATCCTTAAAACCCGGACGGAGCAATTTCCGGCCACGTCCCTCACCTGTGTTCTCAACATGGGCCAGGGGGTCTACAAGACCGATGAGATCGACCTGGTGAACTTTTTTATCGACCGGGTGGTGGATCTGGGATTTCAGACCCCCATGCTCGGCGGCGTGGGCAACGACTGGCAAATCCAGGTCAATTCGGCACACCTGCAGAATATCCGCACATGGCTGGAGCTGATCGAATGCAAGCCCAAATGGTCCTCGCGACTGCTCTCCAGCCTGATCATCAAGCTCTCGTTATCCGGGATATTCATCAAAGACACGGACCTGTTCCCCAGGGACATCACCCGTTTTCTCAACAGTGAGATCGGGCCAGTCTATAATCTTGCCAAACAGCTGACCCGCCTCTTTCCGACTTTTTTTAACGACATCGGCGCGGAGGGTATTCTGCGCGACATCTCCACACGGCTGGATGAAATCACCCACCGGCGGGACATACTCATCCATTTTTTGCGCAAGCAAAGCCATGTAGAGAGTTCCAACCGAATCATCCGCTTCATGGAAGCCGTTCTGCACTTCTGGCAGACACGGGACAAGGCACCACTTCAACCCTTTGTCCCCCCCAGCATCTTTGCGCAAATCGATGTCCGTGGTGAATACATTGACGGGGTTAACGCCCTGTTCACGCACCTGAACAAGCGGGGCCTGGTGCTTCCCGAAGAGCTGCTGGTAGAGGAAAACGATCGTATCCATACCCTGCTGGCTGAGGCGCCCGGCGCCAATGCTGTCGACACCGAGCGGGTGGTGCTCATCGCAGCCTTTTACAAACTGCTTTACCACAAATATCAGCTGGACTATAAATCCCTCCGCCACCACATGCAGCAGTTGGACAGGGAATCTTTTCCGGACCTTGAAAGTCTGCACGCCGCCCTGGACGAGCCCGACTTGAAACGGCGGCTGTTCATGCTGATGGACTACCTGGAGCGTCTCAAGGCGGTCATCCTCTCCGAGGAGACTTACGAAATCCGGGCGGACATTTACAAAAAGCGCCACATCACCATCGATATTCCCTCCATGTACGGCAGCTACCACGAACGCAAGTTCGATGCACTGGGACTCACCTTTCGGGTCGAGTCCCTGGTTAACGTGCTGTTCGAAGAACTGGTAGACCAGATCAATCTCGGCCTGATCACCCGGGGCACGTTTCACGACATCTATGAGCGGCTCACCCTGTTTGACAAGGCCCTTCGCCTTGACGGCATTTACTCAGTGGAACTTGAACGTCAACTGGATCTGCTGGCCCATGCCTTAGAGGTGAGAGGATTTACCCTTACCCAG
>JAHEIB010000289.1 GCA_024639645.1 Deltaproteobacteria bacterium | reverse complement strand
AACGCGAGTGAACCCTGAGCAGGCCCCGAAAGGAAAGTCGTGGATGCCGACCCGCCCAAGATTCGGGGAAGGCCGAAGCGGGATACTACACAGATTGCGTATCGGCCTGTTGAGCGCAATGTCTACAACGGTGTAAGACGCTTCCTGGTCAGTCGGCATAAAGTGCACTCGCGAGGCATCCATCAGTTTCCTTCGGAGAAAGTCTTTGGGGACATTGGCGTTATGTTACCCAGACCGAGGAAATATGCTACACGGCGTGTGCCTTAAGGTGAAGCCAGTCGGAAAGCCGGATGCGGTAGCTCCGCACGTCCGGTTTGATGAGCGGGGATGGGAAACGGGGCTATTGGCTACCGCGCCCATCCTCGACTCTACTGCCGATTAAAATTTCGACTTTTCAACAATATCATTGATATTCTGAACATCATGATTAAAATTAATTATATTGGGTTCTGGTAAACATTCTGCGATTATAAATAGCGGAAATATTAGGATACATTGACCCTGCCAGCCAAATCGAATATCTGTTCTAAAATATGTCATAATCACTGTTGATTTTACGCTGATTTCCATAATTGTAAGGAACCACCCATGTAATATTAATTTTTAGTCTTAGAATAAATTGCAATTTAAGCATGTTGTATGCTCTCAGAAATAAGCTGCACACATGATTCTCTGCAGGACCCACAAATTTTACGGAAACTCTGAGTTTTAGATATGTTTCTCACGAAATTGATAAGGTCCTAACCTCAATTATTTTGGTTCTTCAAAGGAGGTTCGTTATGTTTTGTTACCAGTGTGAACAAACCGCTAAAGGCACAGGTTGCACTTTACAGGGCGTTTGTGGGAAATTACCAGATATAGCAGCTTTGCAAGACCTGCTTCTTTATTCATTAATGGGGCTATCTCAGGTTGCAGTGGAAGGGCGAAAAGTCGGTGTTTCTGACAATGATGTAAATGTTTTTACAGTCAAGGCCGCCTTCTCCACCCTAACAAATGTTGACTTTGACCCAGATAGATTTGTGGATTTAATCCAGCAATCGATCAGTTTGCGTGAAAAATTTAAAACGCAAGTTAAGGCTGCTGACGGCAATACGGAGTGGCCTGACGGCCCTGCCGTTTTCCAACCGGAAACCACCTTGGACGAACTGGTAAAACAAGGAGAACAAGTTGGAATTAAATCGTATCCAGGTGATAATCCAGACATCCTATCCTTAAAGCACACCGTACTCTATGGCATTAAGGGCGTGAGCGCTTACACAGACCATGCGCTGATCTTAGGGCAGGAAGATGAAAGTGTCTACGCATATGTGCATGAAGGCCTGGCCGCTATTCAGAGCGATAGCCTGGGAGTTGAAGACTGGGTTCAGATGGCACTCAGATGTGGAGAAGCTGCCTATAAAGCTATGGAGCTTCTTGATGCAGGCAATACGGGGAATTTTGGACACCCTGTACCCACAAAGGTTCCGCTGGGCTACAAGAAGGGAAAAGCCATTCTTGTCTCAGGGCATGACATGCGGGACCTCGAAGCACTGTTAAAACAAACAGAAGGAAAGGGCATCAACATATATTCCCACGGTGAGATGCTATCGACCCATGGCTACCCCAAGCTAAAGGCATATCCACATTTCTACGGTCAATTCGGTACGGCCTGGCAAAAACAGACCAAAGAATTTGTCGATTTTCCGGGTGCCATTTTGATGACAACTAATTGTATTCAGCGACCTAAAAAAGAGTATGCAGAAAATCTATTTACCAGCGGTATGGTCGGCTGGCCAGGCATACCCCATATCCCGGACCTAAATTTTCAACCAGTCATCGATAGGGCCTTAGAACTCCCAGGCTTTGAGGAAGATCATGTCACACAGGAGGTAACTGTCGGTTTTGCCCGCAATGCCGTTTTGGGCGTTGCCGACAAGGTCATCGAAGCGGTAAAATCAGGCGACATAAAGCATTTTTTTCTGGTGGCTGGTTGTGATGGTGCCAAACCCGGACGAAATTACTACTCTGATTTTGTGGAAAAAGTGCCCAGGGATTGCATTGTTTTGACACTCGCCTGCGGCAAATACCGCTTTTTTGACAAAGACCTGGGCGATATCGGCGGCATACCGCGTCTTTTAGATGCCGGGCAGTGCAACGATGCCTATTCAGCAGTTCAAATTGCCCTGGCACTTTCAAACGCATTTGATTTAGGGATCAATGAGTTGCCACTTTCTATGATCATTTCCTGGTATGAGCAAAAGGCTGTTTGTGTTCTACTGGCGCTGCTACATCTTGGCATCAAAGACATCCGCTTAGGACCTTCCCTGCCAGCCTTTATTACACCGAATGTTCTGCAAACGCTGGTAGATAATTTTGACATTAAGCCGATCTCATCGCCTGACGAAGATCTTAAAACCATTTTAGGGTAAGTTTTTTAGATAAAAAATAGCGTGGATTGTCGTTGATAGTTCACGCTTTTTTTTATTTTCTACCTATACCATATATTGGGATGATGGACTCTGGCCAAAAATCGTTAATGCCTCCAACAAAACGGTAGATAACTGGACTTCTCTCCATATATCACCACCTGCCGTAATTTTTTTATTTTTGTTTGACCAATGCACACCGATTTAGGTATAATATGGATATATTTCATCCTTGTCTTCCCTATTCA
>JAHEIB010000028.1 GCA_024639645.1 Deltaproteobacteria bacterium | reverse complement strand
CAGTTGACGATATACTCACAGCGGATATCGCCCTGGTCTGTCTTTACACCGGACACGGCGCCCTGGGTCAGGTCGATATCAAGGACCTTGACATTTTCCAGAATCTTGACACCCCCCATGCGTGCACCCTTGGCCAGGGCTTGGGTGGTATCCTCAGGATTGGTCACCCCGTCATCGGGCTGGTACCATATGCCGGTCAAATCATCGGTTTCCATGATCGGAATAAGGCGTTTGGCCTCTTGCTTACTGATTTCTTCCATCTTGATACCGAATGCCCTCGCCATACCCAGGGATCTTAAATATTCACATCTCCTGGCCTGGGTGCGGGACACACGGATGGAACCGTGCCGTTTATAACCGGTGGGCTGGCCGGTTTTTTCTTCGAGCCCGGCATAGAGATCTGCACCATACTTGGCTAACTTGGTCAGGGGACTCGTGGACCACAATTGTCCCAAAAGACCGGCTGCCGCCCAGGACGTTCCAGAAGAAATTTTCTTGCGTTCCAGCAGCACCACATCTTTCCACCCCTGTTCAACCAAGTGATAAGCCGTGCTGCACCCCACAATACCGCCTCCAATAATAACCACCTGGGCCTGGCTGGGTAACTGATTGCTCATATTGTTTCTCCTAACTTTAAATAATATTGGCTCTTCTCCCAATTGGTTGGGAGAAAGGGTTCCATGAATCGAGGATTTAAGGATCCAAGTGTTTGTTTTCCAGGGATTTGATCACTGTTATCTATTGGAATTCACTTCTTTGACGGCTTCTTCAAATACCCCAAGCGTAAAATCCGCATCTTCATCCGTATGGGCTGCGCAGGTAAAAAAGGGTTCTCTTGAATCGATATCCGGCATTACGCCTCTTCGAAACATGGCTTCAATGACATCCTCATAAAACCCGTGGTCACCGTTTGACCAGTCTCTGAATTCATTCACGCGTTCTTTTTCGGTAAAAACAATACCCGGCATGGTATCAGGTCCTTGAACAACGGCAGGAATACTCTGTTCCTTTAGAATCTTTGTGAAACCTTCAGCCAGTTTTCGACCGTGCGCGCCTGCTTTTTCCAGGGCGCCTTTTTCTATTTCCTCCATTGTGGCGCAAGCCGCTGCTGTTGCAGCCACGTTACCACAATAGGTACCACCATGGGCGATCTGCTGATAACCAATCTCCCCCATGACTTTTTCCGGTCCGGCAATTACCGCTAAAGGAAACCCATTGGCAATTGACTTGGCATAGGTCATCAAGTCGCCTTTAACGTTAAAATACTCCTGGGCACCCCCTTTGGCGATTCTAAATCCGGTTTTTACCTCGTCCATGATCATGACAATGCCATGCTCGTCACAAAGTTTTCGAACGAACTGCAAATAACCGTCCTTTGGCATTGTGGACGCCAGGTTTCCCATCAGTGGTTCAACAATAATACAAGCGATATCCCCCCAGCCCTCTTTTACTTTTCTTTCCAGGATTTCTTCATCGTTAAAAGGAACATTGATGACTAAATCGTTAATCGCCTGTGGAATTCCTGAGCTATGGGGGATATTTAAGGGATTTCTTCTATAGCCGCATCCGGGGTTCGGTGGCTGGCAGCTCCACAATGTATAGTCGTGGAATCCATGGTAGGCGCCTTCAAATTTCAAAACTTTGTTGCGACCTGTATACGCTCTTGCCATTCGAATAGCATGCATGGTCGCTTCTGTACCCGAGTTTGCATATCGGACAAGGTCAACGCCGGTCAGGCTTTTGATTTTCTCGGCGGCTTCGATTTCATATTCATGGGTCATGGCAAAAGAGGTTCCTATCTTAATCGCCTCGGTTACCCTGTCACAAACGGCTTTGTTTCCATGTCCAAGAATTACCGGCCCAAAGCCCAGACGATAATCAATATACCGGTTGTCATCCTGATCATATAGATACCCACCCACGCCTTTTTTTACGATAAGGGTCTCTTCATCACCCCAGTATCTGAAATTTGAATTAACACCAAGGGGCATGGCTTTCTTTGCCCTCTCATGAAACATTTGTCTGGTTTTGGGTCCGCTTTTCATTTCACACTCCTTATTGTAAATTATTTTTATGCATCTTCAGTTTATTTAAATTCTATAACATTTGTCAAAATAACATTACAAATTATTACTGTTTGGTATAAGGGTTTCAACACAACCTATCTCAAAGTAAAGATCAGCGCGTCTGGCAAGGCGCGGGACAACGAAAAAGCGGCGCATACATGCAGTATGTGAGCATTTTGAGTTGTTTTGAAACACCGCCAGGGGGGCTTAGATTATTTTGAGATAGGTTGTCGTCTCATCCACCGTGACACCCAGATCGGCAAGCTCCCTGAAATAATAGGCCCGTGCATCAGCATCTAGCTGTTCCGGAACATAGACACCCTTTTTTGAAAAGCTGTTTTCCACCATCATTTTTACGAAAACAGCAGCGCACTGGCCTGTCATGTAAGCTTCATGGCTTAGTTCTGACAATTCGAAACTTTCCACCAGACCCGGTGCATTGGCGTAACTATCGATCCTGACAGGCTTTTCATCTTTATAGCCATCCACACGCACCAGAAAAGCGGCTTCTTCCGTGATCACCCCTTCATCGATAATGGCCTTAATTTCATCCGGGTATTTGGGGGCCGGTGGGCATAAATCAAGTACCAGATCCATAGGCACGATGGCAGCACCATTAACGGTGCGCGGTTCCCTGGAAAGCAATCCCATATTGTATAATAATTCCGAAACCTCTACCCCGGTTCCGCCGTATTTGAATTCGACGTTTTTAACACCCTTGAGTACCTTGTGGGCCAGCAAACCCATGGTGATGGGTTCATCATGTTCATGGTCCACCAGCCGTACATTCTGGTCAATGCCCTTGAGTTTCATCATCACGGGTCTGCTGAAGGGCTTGTCCGTTACATGTGCTCCGTTCTCGTAGCGAAACGTTTTGTAGGCCATGTCCCCGAAGGCCACTTCCGGTGACCACCAGAAGGGTGTAAACCGGTTTGTCTTCAGTCCCTCGTAAACACAGATGCTGATGGTATCACAGGTGTCCAATTTGTCCACGGACTCCCTGGCAATGACATTGGCAAGGCCTGGGGATGATCCGCACCCCACAAGTGCTGTAAGCCCTTTTGCTCTGAATTTTGCATGCCATTCAGAAAAGAGCAGCTGGTAGCTTTCCACAAACCCCATGTCTTCCATGGGGCCCGCCATATCAAAATAAGAGGCATTCACGGCCAGCGCTGCCTCCATGATGATCAGATTGAACTCAAGGGGTAATCCATTGACGATCAGGTCACAGTCCTGAGCAGCCTGGATCACATGCCTGGTATCCCGCGCATCGAGTTGCAGTGCTCTGGCCTTGCTCAAGGTATTTTTCAGTTCTTCAGCGGCCTTTATATCGTAATCCGCACAGATAATTTCAGATATGTCCGGATGCACGTCCATCCGTTTGGCTATGGTGCTTCCCTGTGCGCCAACACCCACGATTAGAATCTTTTTCACATAGTCTCCTTTCCATACAGTGATAATGTATTAAATCAAATCAGCGAACGCTATCCCCCTAGCGACTCGACTTCTCTGCTACCTTATTGAACCCAAAATTATCTGGAACTATTTTTAATGTCAATGTTTATCTTGACACTTTCAGTGGATTACCATAATATTTTATAAAAAAAAAGCGGGATCCATTATTAATACCCATTATTAAAAAGGGAAACAGTAAAGATGAAAAAAATGCAATTCACCACCGGCAAGCCCATGGACCTCATCGATCAAGGCATGATCCGACTGCTCCAGAAGGATGGCAGAATGCCTATTGTGACCCTGGCAAAGGAACTTGGAATTTCTGAGACCACTGCCAGAACGCGACTGAAACGGATGATCAAAAACGAAATCATCAATGTGGTAGCCGTGAGCAACCCGGTCAAACTGGGTTTTGATATCACCGGCAATCTTAAATTGAGTATCGATCTCAAAAAGAAAGACGCCATACTGGGCAAGCTTAAAGCTATTGACCAGTTGAATTATGTTGCCCTGACAACTGGCGGGATGGACATCGACGTGGAGTTTATCGCCCGTTCCCTGGGTGAGTTCAAAACATTGATATTTGAAAAAATCTATCGGATAGATGGCGTGAAATCATCTCAGACCTCCCTTATTGTCGAAATCGTAAAGGATACCTGGGATTATGGAACAGGGTGGGATTGATACGTACAGGGATACTGAAATGAACAAAAGCTATGAAGCAATCATCGTCGGTGGTGGGCACAACGGTTTGACCACTGCAGGTTATCTGGGGAAAGCTGGTTTGAAAACACTGGTTCTCGAACGTCGGCCAGTGCTGGGCGGGGCCGTTGTAACAGAAGAGATCTGCCCGGGATACAGGATTTCGGCAGTTTCCTATGTTGTTAGTCTTCTCAGGCCTGAAATTATCCGTGATCTTGAACTTCACAAGCACGGATTTGAGATGATCCGTATGGCCGGCAGTCTGGCTATTTGCGGAGATGACCATCTGTTTTTAAACGATGATGAAGTGCATGACCGCAAAGAGGTTGATCGTTTCTCCCAGCGCGATTACGATGCCATGCTTCGATGCCATGATATGGTGCAAACCATCGGTGAGGTGGTGCGCAAGCAGATGTTAAAGGAACCTCCCAAGCTGGATCCGGGTTTTCGCGATTACCTGGCATTATTTCATATGGGACTGGATTTTCACAAACTCTCGCCTGACATGCGCTACCGTCTGGTCCAGATGCTGACCGGCAGTGCCCATGATTTTATCGAACGCTGGTTTGACAGTCCCATGGTCAAAGCCATGTATGCCTCGGCCTGTTTTTCAGGAAATTTTGCCAGCCTGCGTCAACCCGGATCAGCCATCCCGTTTTTTCATTCGGCCATCGGCGAAATAGACGGGGAAAAGGGTGCCTGGCGACTCGTTAAAGGCGGCATGGGAGCCCTCACCCAGGCCATGGCCGGGTTTGCCCAATCCAAGGGTGTAGAGATCCGGGCAGGGGCTGCCGTGGATAAAATCCTAATTGAAGACGGACGTGCTGTTGGTGTGCGGCTCGAAAACGGTGAAAGACTCAAAGGCAACTGTGTGCTGGCCAATACAGATCCCAAACGCACTTTTTTAAAGCTGGTGGATCCTGAGCATCTTGATCCTGAATTCATTGCGGATATACGACAGATCCGTATGGGGCACAGCTCCCTGCGTCTCAACCTGGCGCTAAAAGGGTTGCCCGATATCAAATTTTTCCCTTCGGGCGTTATGGGGGATTGGCATTGCTCCGACATCACCATCCACCCTGACATCGACGGCATGGAAGCCAACTACTTTGCGGCTGCCACAGGCCATTTGCCAGACGAGCCACGACTGGAGATAACCATTCCGACCACTTTGGATGACAGCCTTGCTGCCCCGGGACACCACGTTATGAGCGTCCTGGCCAAGTACTATCCTTATCAGCTAGCGGATGGTTTAAACTGGGACGACATCAAAGAGGATGTTGCCGACGGAATTATCGCCTATATTGGACGGGCCATGCCCAACCTGCCGGACCTCATCGTCGGCCGCCAAATGTTGAGCCCCCTGGACCTGGAAACAATATACGGACTGACCGAGTCTGATATTTTTCACGGGCGCCATGACCTGGACCAACTCGTTTCCCTGCGCCCACACCCCCAGGCCGCCCAATATAGGACACCTGTGCAAGGTCTCTATCTGTGTGGGTCCGGTGCCCATCCTGGTGGCGGTGTGTCCGGCGCTCCGGGGCACAACGCTGCGCGTCGGGTGATTGCCGACCTGAAACGACGTTGATCAAACAGTTCATGAGGTTGGCTCTGCCGGAATAAGTCCGAGGAAGAATACAGGAGTCAGAATACAGAACCTTTACACTGCTGATTTCTGCCTCCTGACTTCTGTATTCCCCGGCCCGTATCCAAGGTGAACAAGCCCCTAATAGGGGAAAACCAAAGCTTGGTCTCCGGGCCAAGATTCCTTGCTCTCGGTGAAGGAGAACACCGCTCGATGTCAGCTAAACCCAATCCTAACCAAGAGGATCAAATTGTCACCACGACATGCTCATATGATTGTGGGGGCCGCTGTCTCCTCAGGGTACACATTCGGGACCAGAAAATTGCCCATATAAGTACCGAAAACCGAAAAGGACTTCATCTTCAGGCCTGTCCCCGCGGGCTGGCGCAAAAAGCCGTCGTCCACCATTCAGATCGTCTGACACAACCACTGAAGCGGGCGGGTGCCAGGGGGGACGGAAAATTCAAACCCGTTTCCTGGGACGAGGCACTCGAGACAATTGCCGATAAAATCCAGCACACGATAGCGAGGTTTGGTACAGAATCACTTTATTTTGTTACCAATACCGGATCCATGGCGACCCTTCACAACACCCCCGTTGTCACACGACGATTTTTCGGTTTATTGGGGAGGTGTACGAGAACCTGGGGGAATCCTTCGTATGAGGGGGCCAAGCAGTCGGCAATGGCCACCTTTGGAACAGCTGCCACGGGCAGCACCCGTGACAATCTACTGGCATCTAAATTGATCGTTCTCTGGGGCTGGAACCCCCTGGTGACTCGCTTTGGTCCCGATACGATACCCTATCTAGCACAAGCAAAAAAGACCGGGGCTCGTATTGTTTGTGTCGATCCCCGCCAGAACCAGACCTGTCGTGCATTAGCAGACGAATGGATTCCTGTAAAACCTGGAACAGATACGGCGCTGCTGACTGCCATGGCGTATGTGATGATATCGGAAGCATTGCTGGACCAGTGCTATGTTGAAAAGATTACCCATGGCTTTGATAAATATCGTGCGTATGTGACAGGTGAGACAGACGGTGTGCCAAAAAGTCCTGAGTGGGCCCATGCCATTTGTGGTACACCCGTAGAATCGATTGTCAAGCTTGCCAGGAGTTATATAGAAAACAAGCCCGCTTCCCTCATAGCGGGCTGGGCTCCGGGGCGAACCGCGTATGGTGAACAGTTTCACCGTGCAGCATCGACCCTCTCGGCAATATCTGGAAATATGGGTATTGATGGTGGCCACAGCGCGGGGGGCGGCGACTATGTCGATATGGGAAATTTTGAAAAAACCCTGCCAGTTCCCAAGATCCGGCATCGGAAGGTTCATCTTGCCAGATTGTACAACACATTGCTCGATTCCAAATCAGAAGGTACACACCCGGTCTGCAAACTGCTGTATATTGTCGGCTGTAATCTGTTGAACCAGAATCTCAATCTGAACAAAGGCAAGCAGGCGCTGATGAAGATGGATTTCATCGTTACCCACGAGCTTTTTCTCACACCCACAGCTAAATTTGCGGATATTGTCCTGCCGGTCAAACATTTTTTTGAAGGCGAAGATATAGGGCAACCCTTTGTTGGCGGGCCCTACTGCCTTTATATGCATAAAGTTCTTGATGCGCCTCTAGGGGTAAAATCAGATCTTGATATATTTTCGAAAATTGCTGAACGCATGGGTATCGAAAATTACAACGACCGCTCGGACGAGGAATGGCTCGAATCCTTTTTAGGTTCGGAGCCCCACTTACCGGATTTAACAACACTCAAAACCGATGGGGTCAAACGATTTGTACTGCCGCGTGCCCATGTCGCTTTTAGAAAAGAGATCGAGAATCCGGATAAACACCCCTTTTCCACGCCTTCCGGTAAAGTCGAAATTTTCAGCCAGCGCTTTGCGGAACTGAACCATCCTGCCATTCCTGCCATTCCGACCTATATGACATCGTCTGAGGGCCCGGAAGATCCGCTGGTGCAAGAATACCCCATCCAGCTCATCAGCCCCCATTCCAACGCACGGGCAAACTCTCAGTTCGACAACATCGAAGTGATAAAGAAAGGGGCAGATGACAGGCTGTGGATAAATCCGGCAGATGCTCGAGAGCGACGAATCGATAACGGGGATGCGGTGTATGTGTTCAACAAAAGGGGGCGCATGCGTGTCACCGCAAACGTCACGCGTGGGATTATGCCGGGTGTTGCCAGTATTGACCAGGGGCAATGGTATGCCCCTGATGATCACGGTATCGATAGGGGCGGCTGTGCAAACATACTTACCAATGACAAAAAGTCGCCGGCCGGCGCGTTTGTGAGCAATACCTGTCTGGTTCAGATCGAAAAATGTTCTGATTAAGCCGGATCTGATCCAGACATTTCATTCCGGAGCAACAACGTTACGTTCTATAAAATCGTCCTACGATTTTATTCAGTGCCGGGCCCTTTGGACCCGGGTATCTGCTAATAATAATGTTTACGGGGGCCTTTGTATTCCTGGATTGTATTTCCGCCGTCCACCACAATGAGCTGTCCTGTGACGTAGGCTGCATCCGGCGATGCCAAAAATTTGAACACATTGGCAACCTCATCCGGTGTTCCCCCTCTTCCCACAGGAGTGTTTTTAGCCCCGATCCGTTCGCCTTCAAGACTGGCATCGGTGGTAATCCATCCTGGGCCGACGGCATTCACAATGATCCCGTCCTTTGCCACTTCTATGGCAAGTCCCCTTGTAAGCCCCATGATTCCGGCTTTTGCGGCACTGTATGCCGCTTCACCAGGATTGGATACCAAGGGTCCCGTCACAGAAGAGCAGTTGACGATCCTGCCGTACTGATTCGAAACCATATAGGGCAGAAAGGCCTTAATGGCGTTGAAGGTGGTCTTTAAATTAAGATCAATGCTAAAATCCCATTCCTTTTCCTCGATATTCAGAATTGTTACCAGTTCTTCGTCATCACCCCCGGTGATCACCATGCCGGCGATGTTGCACAGGATATGCACTTTCCCATATTTTTCAATCACCTTTGCAGCGGTCTCTTTTACAGCGCTGAGTTGTCTAAGGTCCGTGACATATGAGGTCACATCCGCCTCAAGGGTTTTAAGCTCTTCTCCCCGTTCATGAACCATGGGTGAAATATCGCTTATGCAGATTTTTACCCCTTCTTCAGCCAGGGCCTTGGCCGTGGCAAAGCCAATACCATTGGGTTTTGCCACGCCGGTGACAAAGGCAACATGCTTGCTTAATCCTTCATGCATATTATTGGTTCCTTTATAAAATTATGATGAAACGTTGTAAATGTGTTGTTTTCCAAATCCTGTGGTTACACGGATGTACCCTTCCAGTTCCTTATCCAGCTCCGGATCGCCGGTATCCACAAGAAAGGGCTCTTGGTTGAGAGAAAGAATTTTATTGATGGTGGCAATCACAATGACGTTCTCTTTTCCCACCCTGCGAATGACAGCAGGACTAATCTGCTGGTTACCCCTGCCGAAAATATACCCCTGTCTGCCGATCACCGTTGTGATGATGTTAAAGGGTGTTTCCGGTTCACGGGCCAGGAGCTGCAATATCGCCGATTCATTGAGATCTGCGGATATCAATTGCTTGTTTTTCACCGCATCTATTCCCAGCAGCGTGCCTTCCAACTTCAGCTTATCCATAATGGCCTTGGTGGTTGTGCCGGCAGAAACAAGATAAATAACTTTGGGGTCCATATTATGAATGACATCTAAAGCTATCTCATCTTGAAACATCTCATCTTTTGGATTGCTCCCGGCTTTCGAAGACTGATTCAACCCCCTCTCATAGGGAATTTTCATGTAGCCGTAAAGCTTTGCAGACACTTTGTCCTGCCGGACCATTTCTTCATCGATATCCATTACTTCAGCAGTCTGCAAGGCAATCTTGCTGGGCGATGTCACAAAATCAATAATCAATCGGGCCGCCTTGACCGGATTGGCCGCATACACACCGGAATGAATTTTCACTCCTCCCGGGATACCGATCACAGTAAGTCGGTCCGAAACCGCATCATAGATGTTTCGCGCCGTTCCGTCCCCACCGGTAAAAACAAGTAGATCCACACCTGTTTTTTCCAGGTCTCTGGCTGCTTTTATCGTATCTCCCGGTGTTGTTTTCCCTTTTTGGATCGAACCGATAACATTGGGGGAAAGACCGCACAAAACCGCTTCATCCTGACCCATCTCTGCGGGGTAGGTAAACAATTCAATTTTAGTTTGAATTCCGGAAAGGACATTTAATGCCTCACAGGTTCTCTTCGGTGATACGGGAACAGCGCCAAGGGCCAAGGCCATTTTGTGTATCTTCTTGCCGTCACTACCCTTGAGGCCGACCCGGCCTCCCATTCCGGCAACCGGATTCACGATAAGCCCTATCTTTTTTTTCATTTTTTAGTTTTCTTTTTATATGCCCGCCATGTGATGGCCCACCGGTCAGCATCCTCTGCCTGGCTAAAGTCTTTTATCTGATGAATGGCCTGATTGTGTGGGGCGGATTCAATTATCTCGGGTGTTTCACGAGCCTCTTTGCAGGCCTGTTCAATCGCCGTGGCCCAGTATTCAATATCTTCCTTCGAATAGGTTTCGCACGGTTCAGGTGTAAAGGGCTCCGGCACCACATAGGGGTGATGGGAAAGCCAATACGATTGGATACCGAAGTCCACAATACGATTCTGGATTTCATGGGAACCAAGCCCGGTCTCTTCCTTAAGTTTTGCCATGCTGTAACGGATTTGTTCGAACCGGGGTTTCCCTTCAGCATAGGGATAGGAAATACCATCTATTTGCGAGAGCAGATGCTCCAAATACTGGTTGTTCAAAATAGAAATTTCCGCAGTGGTTTTAATCCCTTTGGGCCCCATGCTCCTGATCCAGGCATAGGCGCGCAGGACCGCCGGAAGGTTTCCATAAAAACTTCTGACTTTTCCGATACTTTTAGGCCTGTCAAAATCGAGGTGATATGCGTCTGACAACTTGGTGACCACCGGTACCGGCAGATAGGCGGCAAGTGCTTCGGTACAACCGTATGCCCCGGCAGCAGGCCCTTCACATCCGTGGGGGGAAGAAAATGTTTTGTGAAGGTTAAAATGACAGGCATCAAAACCAGCTTCCCTTGCCCGGGCGACACTCATAATACCATTGGCATTGGCCTGATCATAGAAACAAAGCCCTCCGGCATCGTGGACAGCTTTTGTGAATTCATCCACAACAGGATTGTAAAGCCCCGTATCTTCGGGGTTTGTCATGTGGATGGCCGCTGTCCGTTCCGACACAACGGATTTTAAAGCATCCAGATCCGGATACCCGTTTTTGTGCGGCAGGATGATGACCCTAAATCCGGCTGTCGATGGTGTAGCCGCATTGCACGGATGGGTGAATTGTGTGGTAATGACTTCATTTCGAGTTCCCAGTTCGCCCCGTTCCTGGAAATACTTTCTGGTTATACAGGCGTTAATATACGTGGCATGTGCGCCCCCCCCGGTTTGAAAACAAAATTCATCCATACCTGAAATGGCTTTCAGATAATTTCTCAATTCATAGGCAATTTCAAGAATTCCCTGAAGGGTCTTCTCTGGTTGCAACGGGTGAACTTCGGCCATTTGAGGGCTTCGTACCAGTTCTTCATTCACCTTGGGGCTGTATTTCATGGTGCAAGTCCCTTCGCCAATATCAATACCGGTCTCCATACCCAGGGTCATCTGGGACAACCGCAGAAAATGCATCAATGTATGGTATTGATCGATCTCGGGAAGGGCAGGCGCTTTTTTCCGCTGTGACTTTGCCGGGATAAGGTCTTCAAGGGTGCCCACCGTATCGTCTATCTCTTTGTCCACCTGGGGAACCATAATACCGCGTCGTCCATCAACACCTATTTCCATGATAAGGGGTTCGTCATATTTGGGGGCATGATATTTTTTCAGTTTAATGCCTTTCATCACACTATCTCCTTGAGCGCTAGATAAAGCCGGTTAAGATCTTCTTTTGTGTGAATTTCAGTGACGCAAAAAAGGGCACACTCTCCCAGTTCCGGGTATTCACCTGATATATCCTTGCCGCCGAAGATCTTTTCTTGCAGTAGTGCTGCATTGATTTGGGCAATCGTTTTACCGCTAGCGCTAAAATCAACCAGAAATTCTTTAAAGTGGGGCTGGGAAAATTTTATACTGACCCCCGGTAGACTGGATATCAGATTTTGTGTATATTTGCTGTTTTTAATAATCACTTCGCCGATCTCTTTCATTCCTTTGGGCCCCATGAGGGACAGGTAAACAGCACTGGCAATGGTCCACAGGCCGGATGCGGTCCCGACCCAGTCTTTTCCTTTGTCTCTTGAACCATAGGAGGTTCTGTCGGAGCGCACTTCGGCAAATGCATATTCGCCTTCTTCAACCGTGTCCATGATACTGTAAATCTCAAGGGGACATTCTGCGATAAAAATTTCCTCATCCCTAAAAGCGATAAATCCAGACTGGCCGCCACCGGCGGACATGTGGACACCCAGGGGCTGGAGATCTCCCACAATCAAATCCGCCCCATAGCTTCCCGGCGGGCAGAGGATACCCAATGAGATGGGATCAACACCGCCAATACTGAGGGCACCTTTTTTATGGGCCATGCGCGTGATCTCTTCCCCCTGGTCTTCTATCAACCCAAGGTAAGAAGGCGTCTCATAATATACAGCAGCCGTGGCGTCCGATAGTTTGGTGTTTAAATCATTGAGATCCAGAAGACCGGTTTCAGGATCGTGCGCCACTAAGATGACGGCAATGGCATTGGACATTTCTTCCAGCTGGCAGAGTTGACGGATCTCACCGAGGCGGTCCGGGCAGGTGAGTTTGGGGACCAGTACTTCATTTCTGCCGGTAATTCGGGATGCCATTCGAATCGCACGGCCCGCGGCATCACCCCAGTCATAAATAGGATTGCTCACTGCATCAATGTCCAGGAGTTCAGCCATCAGGCTGTTGAATTCAAAGCGGGCCTGGTACTTTCCGACATCCGAATAATTAGCACCGCAGTAGGCGGTCAGAAATTCCGACCGGTTTACGATTTCGTCCACAACCGCAGGGACATAATGCTGCCAGCAGCCGGCACCCAAAAAATTGAGATACTCCCGGCAGGTTTTGTTTTTGCCGAGAACCTGTTCCACATGTCGTTTAAGAGCATATTCCGATTGAATGGCCTCGGGGATATCCAGAACCCCCTTGAAACGGAGCCGTTCTGGAATTTCACTGTACACATCATACACACTTTTCAGACCCACTGCCCTCAACATTTCATCTCTGACTTCGGGAACAGAGTTGGGGATGTAGGGATGGATAAAATCATTTTCTTTCATTTTGTTCTCCAATCATGGCCGGGAAACATAAGGGAATTTGAAAACGTTATGGAATATGCCGTAAACTTAGAGTGGGGCTTTCGGTGGAAGGCAAACCAAGGGCGGCCCACATACTGGAAATCAGTAGATCGACTCTGTACAGGAGGGTTCGTGAATTTAATATCAAATCCGACCCGTAACGAACACCAAAGTATTCTCAGTAGACAACCTTCTCGAAAGCATCGAATGGATTTTATTCTGTGAGGACCAATGTATCTGCAGCCTTCCAGGAAACCCAGACCTCACTGCCGATCAGAATCGAAGTGGCCGTGTTGCTCTCGCGGTTTCTGATTTCCGCCATCAGCTGATCTCCCGCAGCGTTTTCCAGGAACACCTGGCTTGTACTGCCGTAGTAAACCACGTTGGCCACCTTGCTGAGAAACTTCACGCGTTCATCGCCTGGTTCGTGGGCGTTCAACTCAACTTTTTCAGGTCGAATAGCCAGGCTGACCCTGCCTTCGGCATGCCCTTCGTGGGGAATCACCACTTTGCCGACACCCCTGATATCGACCACCAGGTTCTTGCCCTCCACACCAGCGACCTCAGCTTCCAACTGGTTGATCTTGCCGATAAAATCAGCGCAGAACTGACTGTTCGGTTTTTCGTAGAGCGCCAGTGGGTCTGCCACCTGCTTCACCTGCCCGTCTTTCATCACTGCGATGCGATCGGCCACTGAAAGTGCCTCCGACTGGGAGTGTGTCACGATGATGAAGGTGATGCCCACGGATTTCTGCAGGTTGACCAGTTCTATCTGCATGGCCTCCCGTAGTTTGGCATCCAGTGCCGACAAGGGTTCATCCAGGAGCAACACTTTTGGTTTTTTCACCAGGGCCCTGGCCAGAGAAACCCGCTGCTGCTGCCCCCCTGAAAGTTGGTGTGGCATGCGGTGCTCGAATCCGCCGAGTTTCACCAGTTGCAGGGCCTCCGGGACCATTTTTTGAATCTCGCTGTTCGCGACACCGGTGACTTTCAAGCCGTAGGCCACATTTTTAGCCACGGTCATGTGGGGAAACACCGCATAGGACTGGAACACCATGTTGACCGGCCGATGGTTGGGATCGACCCCCTGCATGTCCTGTCCGTCCACGACAATTCGGCCGGTTGTCGGGTTTTCAAACCCGGCAATCATGCGCAGCAGGGTTGTTTTTCCGCATCCGGAAGGCCCCAGCAGTGCAAAAAATTCGCCTGCGGCGATATCAAGGCTGACATCGTCGACTGCGGTCACCGTGCGGTTGAAAATCTTGGTGACGCTCTGGATGCGGATGATCGGCTGGTTCGATGTCATATGGGCAATCCTTTATCCTTCCCTCCACGGGCCTGGATGACCATCGTCCCCACCGACAGGATCAGCGTGATGACGATCAGCACCGTGGAGGCGGCATTGACCTCCGGCGTAACGCTGAAGCGAACCATGGAAAATATTTTTATGGGCAGGGTCGTCGATCCCGGTCCGGATGTAAAAAAGGTGATTACAAAATCGTCAAGGGACAGCGTCAACGCCAGCAGGGCTCCCGCCACGACACCGGGCATCATATAGGGCAGGGTGACATCTTTGAAGGTCTGCCACTGGTTGGCCCCGAGATCGCGCGCGGCTTCCTCGAGTGAATGGTCAAAGCCCGCCATACGGGCGCGCACGACCACGGCCACGAAGGGAAGACTGAAGGCAATGTGGCTGACCGTGATGGTAAACAACCCCAAGGTGATGTTCAGCCGCGAAAAAAATGCCAGCATGGCAACCCCCATGCAGATCTCCGGAATGATGATCGGCAGGTGAATCCAGCCATCGAAGGCATTCTTTGCCGGAAATTTAAAGCGGTAGAGTGCCAGACCGAGCATGGCTCCCAAGATAGTGGAGACCACGGTGGAAATGCCGGCCACGATGAGGCTGTTTAAAAAAGCATCGAACAGCGATTCATTGTGGAAAGCCTTGACATAGTACTTGAAGGTGAAGCCATTCCAGGTGATGTTCCTGCGACTGTTGTTGAAACTGAAGGCCACCAGGGCCACAATCGGAAAATAGAGAAAAATAAAATTGAACAGCATCACCAGCTGAAACCACCGCTTGCGGGTGTACTCCAGTGGGGTGGGCCGCGCCTTCTTCATGCGTGCCTTGATCATATCCTTAGGGCTGTTGTCATGCCTCGATATAGCAGACATAATCAGTAACTGACTCCTTTTGAGCGTCTTGCCACGACCGCCCGAATCCAGAGGATGATAAAGGTGATATACAAAAGCAAAAACGACAGCGCCGAACCAAATGGCCAATCCCGGGCCGGGCCGAATTCCTGGGCAATGAGGTTGCCGATCATCATGCTGTCCGTACCGCCGAGCAGCACGGGCGTCAGGTATGTCCCGAGCGAAAGGATAAAGACCAGCATCAGTCCCGACAGAATGCCTGGAAACGCCAGCGGAATGGTCACGAAGGCCATGGTCCGCCATTGGCCGGCGCCCAGGTCCAGGCTGGCCTCCATGAGCGACCGGTCCAGTTTTTCCAGGGTGGCATAGATAGGCAGCACCAGAAACGGCAGGGCAACGTAGACCAGACCGATGATCACCGCGGAGTGGTTGTAGAGCAGGGCCAGAGGTTGGAATGTTCCCATGACGTCGGGCAGCTTGACAAGACTGAACAGGGCATCCAGTTTGCCATGAACCCACTCCAGCCCGAAGTTTAAAAACCCCCGGGTTCGGAGCACTGCAATCCAGGCATAGGTCCTGATGAGCAGGTTGGTCCAGAACGGCAGGATCACCAGCAACAGCAGCAGGTTCTTGTACCGTGCCGGGGCAAAAGCAACCCCCAAGGCCAGTGGAAAACCCAAGATGAAACAGATCAGGGTCGTTATCGCGGCCGTCCAGATCGACTTCCACAGGATGCCCAGGTGGATCAATTCCAGTGCCCGGGCATAATTGTCCAGAGTAAAAGCCAGGAAGGTCTGTCCCTGGGGGCCGCGCTCACCAAAGCTGAAGACCCACACGATGACCAGCGGCAGGGTGAAGAAGATCAAAATCCAGGCCGAGGCCGGCACGATGAGTATGGCCGCTACCAGTTTGTTATCACGCCAGTTTTCCACAGATTATTATTCCCGCGAACACTCACTTGATATCGTGTTTGTCAGAACACCGTTCCTATCCGAAAACGCTCCGGCGAATAACCTCAACCAGCCGCTCGAACTTGCGACCAGGCGTTCGTAAGGAACACCCGTACTGTTTCATGCCTGGTTGTGCGTGTCAGGGCATGAAAATTTTAACGAGCCATTTTAACTGGCTTTTACCGCAACCCAGGCCTCATCATACAACCGGGCGTTGTCACCCACGTCGATGATTACTTCGGATGCAGTGATTGCGCTGGCCGCAGGATAGATCGCCGGATTTTTCAAATCCGCGGGCAGAACATACTTCCTGGCTGCCGCATTGGGACTGGCATAGTGGATAAAGTTGGCAATATCGGCCCCGGTCTTGGCATCCAGAATGTGATTGATAAACGCATGGGCATTTCCAGGATGAGGCGCGCCCACAGGGATACACATGTTGTCCATCCAGACCACCCCGCCCTCGTTGGGAACCACGTAGCCGATGTCGTCATCCTCTTCCATGACCTGCACGATATCGCCGTTCCACTCCATGACAACGTCGCACTCGCCGGAGAGCAATAGATCCTGCCCGTTGTCTTCGGCAAAGGATTTGATGTTGGGCTTCTGCTTGATCAGCAGGTCCCTGGCCGCATCGATTTCCTTGGGGTTGGTGGAGTTCAGTTTGTATCCCAGGTATTTAAGGGCGATGCCGATCGTTGTGCGCTGGTCTGCCAACAGGGCAATCTTGCCCTTATACGCGTCGCTGTCCAGCACGACCTTCCAGCTCGTCGGGGGTGTCTTGAACTTGGACTTGCGATAACCAATCCCGACAGTGCCCCACATGTAGGGAACGGCATGCTGCATGCCCGGACTGTAGGCCGGGTTGGAGAAGTTGGGATCCGGATCGATGTTCTTGATGTTGGGTATCTTGCCGTGATCCAGGGGTACCAGCATGTTCAAGGCAACCATGGTTTCGACCATGTAGTCGCTGGGAAAAATGAGATCGAATCCGGGGTTGCCCTCTTTGAGCTTGGCGAACATCTCTTCGTTGTTGGCAAACAGATCATACTGCACCTTGATACCGGTTTTCTTGGTGAACTCCGCGATGGTGTTTTCACCGATATAGGTGTCCCAGTTGTAAACGTTCAATTGCTTTTCTTCGGCACCCCAAACGATACCCGGCATGAATGTCATGCCCACTCCCAGCGTAGTGGCCCCTTTGATAAATGATCTTCTTGTGAGCGGTCTTCCCATCAGCTTTTCCATATCCTTCTCCTTTGTTTTATTTTCTGGTTTGTAGCGCCTCAAAGGCATCGATATCAAAACCTGCGTCTGCATCAGTGTGTGCCGCGCAGGTAAAGAACGGTTCTCTTTAGTCGGCATCCGGCATGACATTTTGGCCATGCGTTTCTCCGACAATCTCTTGGGAGGGGCTGTGATTCCCTTCGGCCCATTCACGGTATTCGAGAGCGGGCTCTCTTTGGGTAAATACGCTTTGTTGCATTGTATCGGACCCTTGTATAATAGCCGTAACACTATTTTTTTCCAACACTTTTTTAAGCTCTTTGCAATTTTTTTTCGTGGGCAGCAGCTTTGATCTCATACGGATGGGTTATGGCAAAAGTGTTTCCGATTTCTACGGCTTCCTGAATGTTTCCAACAGCCGGATGCGCATGACCAAACAATACAGGATCAAACCAGAAACGACAATCAATTTTAATCAATAAAAATAGTGAGCTGTATGCATTACTGTCTTATCCGCTTTGCGGCCAATTTCTTCCAATTCCCCGATAAAGTCATGGCTGTCAAGATTGATGCTCATCATGCAGACGAGATGTTGAGAACACTCACTTTCAGGTTGATTTTGCGCCATTGCGTTAATACTATAAGAGAGACATAATAACAGCAATTTGCACAGTCAGCAATATCGCATTTGTCGAAATAAGGTTCCGTTTTTGAGATGGCTTTTAATACACCTCGAAAATTCCCGGGAAAAGGAGACAAAAATGACCAAAACGCGTATTGATAAATTTACAGGGTCTCTTGCATCAATAGATAAGGCCGAAATAGTTGTGGCTGGTTTTCCTTATGACTGTACAGCCTCTTTCCGGGCCGGGGCACGTTTCGCACCCAAAGAGATCAGGAGCTGTTCTAGGTTGGCGATTGAAAGTTTTTCATTTTATTTTGCCCGGGATCTCGATGAGGCGAATTTTTTCGATGCCGGTGACATGGATGTTATGCTGGGGGACCCAGGTGAGATGGTAGCGCAGGTCCAGGAAACGGCATCAGGTCTATTAAAGAAGGTGCCGAAGCTTGTCGCAATTGGAGGGGAGCATTTGATAACATACCCTCTTTTTTTAGCCACGAAAAAAAAGCACCCTCAATTTTCCATACTTCACCTGGATGCGCATGCTGATCTGGCCGAGGAGCTGTTTGGCGCCACACTCAGTCATGGGACGGTTATGTATCTATGTTTGCAAAACGGACTCGACAAGCTGATTCAATACGGTATCAGAAGTGGATCAAAGGAAGAGTACTATCTGCGTAAAGAGGATCCCCGTATCATCCCTGCCGTAAGCATCGAAGAGATAGACGAGGCCTTGACCGAGGGTGAGAAAATTTATCTTTCCCTGGATTTTGATTTTTTTGATCCCGGATATTTCCCCGGTACCGGCACCCCAGAGGCAGGTGGTGCCTCTTTTGATGAGTATATACGCATCTTAAAATTACTAAAAAGAAAACAGATTGAAATCATCGGTGCCGATATGGTTGAACTCGCCCCGGAAATCGATCACAGCCATGGATCGACTGCCTTTGCTGCAAAGGCATTGAGAGAATTACTCGTCTGCATGGGGAAATAGCCTACTCCAATTGTTAGCGCATGAGTGATTTAAACCGCTGAACAGAATTTATTTCGATTTCCAACAAGTCAGCCACCTTGCACTTTGCCCGTATGCCTTCGGGGCCACCGGCCCGGGGTGTGACCGTGCCGATTCCAAGGTCGTTGCGCAATGTGTACATAACATCTTCATCCACCAGGTCCATTACATCTACCTTCAGCTTCTCCGCCACATAATGCTTGGCATCTGTCAGCTTCATTCTGCGGGACATCTGCATCCAGGCAACCAGATCTCCGGCTGTCCGCATTCCGCCCATGCCCGCAGTTACAATGTGTGTCACCGGCATGCCAAAGGGATCTCCGGTGCCAACCTACAAACCATCTGCTTTTCCAATCAGGGCCAAGGCTTTGGATGCCCGGCTGACACAGTCAATGGGCACTTCCAGCAGCATGGGAATGCCACAGACACCCATGCCGACATTGGGGTGAACCGGGATTGTAGCCCTTGCAACCGTCTCCTTTACCATGGTTAACGCTTTGGCCAGGTTCCAGGGAAAGGATTTTGAGGTAACCACATTGATTGCCGGACCAAAAATATCGGCCCCTGCTGATTCGACGAGTTTTACCTGCTCATGGGGAAACAATCCAGCCAGTTGTTGATCCTCATAGGCGATCTCTCCGTGCATGCCCAGAACAAACTCGCTTGCCATTCCGATGATGATGGACATGTTGGGCGCATATTGCTTGAGTTGCCGGGCAGCCTTGAGTGTGGCATAGAACTCGGCGTCTCCGGTGGATCCGGCCGTGTCAAAATTGAAGCCTTCACAGCCCATTTCATTGAGTCCCTTGCCGATATAGACCATATCCGCGCACAGCTGCTCGGCAGCCTGCTCCTGAGCCTCCTGGGCTGCTTTGATCTTACCCACCGGCAGCAGGTCTGCCGGGTTTGGGAACGGTCCGTCGGGTTGGAAGTAAAGCCCCATGTTGGGCTGAGATCCATAGAACAGCGGCACCGTGGTCAGCATCGAAATCGTCTGGTAAGACTGCTGTTCGGCATCGAGAATGGCCTTTACAGGTTTGAAACTGTAATCGGTGTGACCCAGGGAAGCCGTATCTGCTGCAAGACCCCTTTCATATGACAGTACAGCACTCTGTCGGCTGATGGAGACACCACTGCCCCCGTCAGCTTCCGAACCACCGAAGCACTCGGCGATACCATCGTCTGTAACGATCAATTCATGCCCGTGTGGCACAGAGACAACCCTTCCCGGTTCTGCCATGATGTCGTATAGCTGCTGGATGTCCTCTTCTGTCAATTCCGGGATACGAGCCATTGAGGCCGCGGTCTGCGACCCGTCCTGCAGTTCTGCTTTAATTTCCGATGGCGACATCTTCAACCTCTCACCATCACCCATTCGGGTTAAAATCGTTTTCTGCATGAACGCTTCTCCTTGCTTTGGTTACGTGAAAAATAAAAAGAACTTCCCTATTAAATAGAATGATATACGGCATCTAAAAATAGGTATTTTGCTAGCTACCGGAAACCTCTCTTTCATAAGCCTTGATGATCTTATCACCCTCCCGAAGCACAGCTTCATCCAGGACGGGCACCTGGTGATCTGTCAGGATTTGTTTTACAATTTGGTTTGCCTTTGGAGACATATCGGTTTTTCCCAAGGCCAGGAGATCCAGCTTGGCTGGATCCCATTGGGATAAATCGCTTCTTAAATATTTAAGTGTGTGATCACTGCTCAAAAAGTCACCCCCATGACCGACATTTTTAATTGTATCAAAACCCATCTTATCTTCGGAAATTTCGATTTCTTTCATGAAATCTCGAAAGAAATCCCACATGTAGGAATCGATGAGGAGTTGCTCGAAGGAAATACCCTTGGCGTCATCCACACAGCCCATACCGGTGATGATATCTGTATAGGCCGTCAGACCGATAAATTGATTGGCTATAAAATGAACATCTTCTAAACCACCCCTGACGTCGTCGCCAAACCCGGTATCTGAAACCAGACAGGGCAGACCATAGTTTTTTGCCATCTGACCCAACCCAAAACTGATCAGGGCCTTTTCGGGTGCACCATAGTTGATGTTCCCGGACAGCATGTCCATTGGAGCGGATTCGGAGGTATAGATATGGGGCGCACCGGGAGCTGCGGTTTGGGTAATCACCAGGCTGGCCAGGTTTTCAGCATTGGCATTCATTATCATTCCGGCCACGGTGACCGGTGCGGACAACCCCCCCAGGGACATGGACATGGAGCATATTGGGATGCCGGCTTTGGCGAATTCAACCTGGGCTTCTATGGCACCCGATTCAAAAGAGAGTGGTGCAATGGGGCAGCTTATTACTGAAATCAAGGGTCTTTTTTTGAGGGCCTCTCGCCCACCGGCGATGAGTGCGGCAAGCTCAATCTGGATGGTGGCATCGTCGGCACTCTGAACGGTCACACCCTGGACATGTTTTCGCGTATATTTCAGGGTTTCCCATATCTCGTGAGGTCCGTGGGCTTTTTCGGGTACATCCGAGGCAGTCATGGCAGTCCACAGAAAATCAGGCGACAAGGCATCTCCTAATTTTGCAAATTCAGCAATATCTTTACGGGTAGACCGACGATATTCACCGGTTTGATAGTCACTGACAAACACAGCCAGTCCGCTGGTGGTAGCGTAGGGATATGGATGTGCTGGAAGTGCCAGATCGTGCTCCGGATCACGGGCACACAATTTAAAGAATGTTGGTGCCAATGCCAGTGCTTCTGTGACCATTTTTTCGGGAATTCTTGCCACCATGGAGGTGTCATCCACATGTGCACCCTTTTTACCAAGCATTTTCAGCACATTCGGACTGTGTACCTTGATGCCTATTTCTTGCAGAGCCCTGATGCTCTGGGTGTGAATCAACGCTATTTCCGATTGATTTAAAAAGGTCATTTTTGCATTGGCCATCGCTTATTCTCCCTTGCTATTATTGACTCTGTTTGCATTTTCTTGGAACACGGAAATATGGTCTGGTGTGCCCCAGTCGTAGCGTTCCCTGATGATCCGGCGGATAAAGGTGGTTTCGATACGCTGAATCCCCTTGATATTTTCAATCTTGGAAAGCAGTTGATGAAGTTCATCAATGGATTCCACAAATGTTTCCAGTTCGATGGTCGGGTCACTGGTCATCTGGGCAATATAGGACAAACGCTCCAATTTTTTCAGCGCCTGAATGATGTCATCAGTCTGCGAACTATCGATATATAGACCGATATTGGCCGCAATACCGAAACCGAGTTTGATAGGATTCCCCGCAGCTACGATCTGGATAAATTTACCATCGATCAATTTTTTCAAGCGGTAGCGAACGGTGGCTTCGGAAACACCTGTTTTTTTTGCAATTTCTGAGCTAGGCATCCGGCCATCTTTTTGAAGCAACCCGATAATCTTCAGATCGGTTCTGTCGAGGCGTTCTCTCATTGAAATACTCCTTCCAGGGAATCTACGTTTGGTTCTTTCAAATCACCGCAATCTATATATCAGTTTATTATATTCGTCAATTAATATTATAAATAATTGCGTTATCCGCAAATAATATATTGACTTGCGCAAATTATAAGCATAAGGTCGACCAAAATTATCTGAAAGGAGTTATCATGAAAAAGGTCATTATTATTGGTGCGGGTGCCCAGGGAAACGTTCTCTGTGGTGTATTAGCAAAGGCAGATGATATCGGGGAAATCATGCTTGCTGATATCGATATGGAGCGTGCCAACGAGGTGGCTCAATATGTAGGTTCTGAAAAAATCAAGACCGCAAGGGTGGATGCCGCCGAAAAAAGCGATATTGTCAATCTACTAAAATCCGGTAGCTATGATCTGGTGATCAATGCAACCCTGATGGCATTCAACCGTCAAATCATCGAAGCGGCCCTGGAAGCCGGTGTTCATTACCTGGATATGGCATCCAATGAATTTTTTACCAAAAGAAGCGGCCAGGAATATCTGGTGGAACAATTGGAATATGCCGATGATTTTAAAAAAGCGGGTTTGACGGCCAATATCCTGGCAGGCTGTGATGCCGGATTGGTCAACATCCTGGCCAGAGATGCCGCTGATGAACTGGACGAGGTTGATTACATCGGGATAAAAGACTATGGCGTGGTGGAATGTGATGAGCCGGTGGCCATGTGGTCATTCCTTACATATCTGGAAGACTGTGCTGATGAGGCTATTTACTGGGAGGATGGCAAATACAAATATGCCCCCCTGTTCAGTGGTGAGGAAGACTATTATTTTCCTGAACCGCTCAATTTGACCGCAAAAGTTTACTATCACAATCATGAAGAGCCCCTGACCCTGCCAAAGTATCTTGGCAAGCCGGTGAAATATGTTGATTTTAAAATGGGGGATCCGGACAGTGCCACCTGGCAATTTCTGATAGAGGGTCTCAAACTGATGGATAAGACTCCAATAGATATAAAAGGATGCAAAGTAAGCCCAAGGGACATCTTCAGTAAACAGCTCCCGGTAACCTTGACACCCAAAAAGTGCATTGCCCTGCTCAAGGAGAACAGAATCAAAAGCCAGGCCGTGATCGCTGTCGATGTCAAGGGCCGCAAGGGCAAACAAGCGCTTCACTATAAAATGTGGACGGACAGCCCGGACATTGCAAGGGCGTGCAGCATCATTCCCGGAGCCAATGACGTGTCATGGCTTACCTCGGTCCCGGCAGCCATATTATCCCTCATGATTCTACGTGGTCAAATAAAGCGTACAGGTGTTTTCCCCTGTGAAGTATTGAACAAAGAGGAAAGAGACATATTTTTCAAAGGTATCAAGGAATGGGAATTGACCATCCATAAACAGATTTCCACTGATATGGCGTGAGGGGCGGGTTATAGGCTGTAGGCTATTAGCAGTGAACGGCCAGCAGTCTAACAGCCTAATCGTCTATCCCTTGATCCCTTGGATTCTAATCTCAATAGGAAGACTTGGCCGATTTTTTTTCGAGAACTGTTTATTTCAAGGAAAGGAAAAAATGCAAACCACCAGTCAGTTTCTATCAGAAAATGAACAACAGACCATTCATGAAGAGAGTTTAAAAATACTGAGAGAAGTGGGGGCACTGTTCCACAGCGACCGCGCCCTCAGGATTCTGGCCAAGAACGGCGCCATTGTCGATACCGCCAGTAAAATTGCCAGGATTCCGGCAGAGATGGTGGACCAGGCCTTGAAAACCGCTCCCAAATCTTTTGTTCTCGGAGCCAGGCTTGCGGAAAATGATTTTACTTTGCCTTCGACCTATAGTGGTTACGTGCTGGATAATGGGGGTATTTTCACGCGTGATTTTAAAACCGGGCAACGACGAAATGCCACTTTTCAGGATCACATGGATTTCCTGAGAGTTTTTGATGAAATGAAGCTGGCTTCCGTTGTGTGGGGCACCAGCATTCATGAGTTGCCCACACATTCGGCCGGCATTCGAACAGATCTAACGTCGTATATTTACTCTTCTCTACATATCCAGGATGAGTTGAGCGGTCCGGAAGAGGTGCCTTATATCATCGAAGGACTCGAAGCCATTCTCGGCAGTGCCGACGCTGTTAAGGAGCGCAAAATCTATTCGGTTGTTTACTGCACGCTGGCGCCGCTGAAGCATGAGGGCCATATGTGCGATGCCTACCTTGATCTGATCGAATATGAACAACCCATCTGCCTTTTCCCCATGCCCTGCGCCGGGTCCACGGGTCCTGCCAGTCTTTACAGCAATATTGCCCAGGGCAATGCCGAGGCGCTTTCATCCCTGGTATTGTTCCAAATGGCCAGACCGGGTTGTCCCATCATTTTTGGTGATGCATCCGGCAGCACTGATTTTTCTACCGGTAATTTTCTGGAAGGATCACCGGAGATGGTCTTGCAGACAGCGGCCAGAGGGGAGATGGCCCGCTATTACGGGCTCCCCAACGAGCAGGCCGGCTGCCTGACAGACGCCAAGGAACACGGGCCCCAGGCTATCATGGAAAAGATGATCACCACACTACCCCTTGCCATGAGTGGTGCAGATCTTATTCAGGGGCCGGGAGCCCTGGAGACAAGCAACATGATGACCCTCGAGCAGATCGTCGTGGACGATGAAATTGCCTGTTTCTGTAAGCGGATCAGAGACGGTATCGACATGTCGGAAAGCAAGAACTATTTCGAGGATATCAAAGAGGTTAAACCCAGTGGACATTTTTTGTCGCAACCCAGTACCATCAAAGCCTGCCGCAGCAGTGAGTTCATGATGCCGGCATTGTGCGATCGCAACACCTATGAACAGTGGGTTGAACTGGGCCGGCCGGATATCTATGAGCGGGCCCGGGAACGCGTAGAGGAGATTCTGGCATCTCCCCAGGAAAATCCGCTGCCGGATGATGTCATCGGCAAGCTGGAAGATATTATGCGAAAAGCAGATGATGAATTAGGATAGTAACCGGGGCCAGAGAATCTACCGGGCATCAAGAGGGAACAGCTATAGGAAAATGGGTGCACTTTACAGGCCCCATCCATTCGCTATCCATCATGTCATCTGACCCCTAAGAATGAAAAACGAAAAGTACCTTTAGTTAGAAATGCAGTGAGGTCAAAACAAATAGTTTGAGCACAGAAGATTAAAACAATATGTGGACATTTCCCTTGGCAGCTTAAGTCAGGCGTCTCCCGGATTTCTGCCGGAGTTGATATTTTGGAAGTTTGGCCAGTTATTTTAGAAAAATCAGATAGAGAGTGTCCTATCAACACATTAAAGATTTATAGGATTATGTAAACCAGTTTCGACCGTATGTGCATCCAATCTTTTGTTACAAATCGTTTTATCCATCATCTACCTCTTATAAATCCCTTCCAATATAAATCGGCATAGTCAGCTTATCGGCAGATCCATTTTTGATGCTCGACGATGGATAAAACGCTAATTCAAAGTCATTTGTTTGGATGGTACGTCAAATTTGATGTAATCTTCGATTTTCAGCTGATGCCTATATTCGAATGCTTGATTTGACAATCATTTGTTGGTGGCTTTTCAAGTCTGAATCAATAACGAGGGCTTGATATCACGAAATCACAACTTTTCTATGATAGATTTTACAGTAAGCAAAATGATGATATCACAGGTTGACCCAAACTGTTGATAAGTTGGAGGCATCACAAAAACGCTGGGACAATTTTATCCCTGCTTTTTTGTGCTAAATTGTGAGGATAGCTTACTGGTCTTGCGAATCACACCTATCTTTTTTCTATATCTTCGATCCCTTGCTAATCTTCTTTCAGGCATAAATATGGCATATGAAAATTGACGCCGATCGCAACCAGAACGTCTTTCGCTTATGGCCGTATGTAATTCTCTGCCCATGGCTATTTCTTAATATACCTTTTCTTATCAACCCCGGTAATTCCTACTAGACCGATGCCAAGGAGAAGCATGGCTGTTGGTTCGGGAACCCTATCGTTGCAAAACCATCAGCAAATGAAAC
>JAHEIB010000142.1 GCA_024639645.1 Deltaproteobacteria bacterium | reverse complement strand
AATATTGATTATGGACGAGGCAACGTCAGCCCTCGATAATAAGTCCCAGGCGCGAATCCTCAATCTGATCGAAACACGCTGGAAGAAAAAGAGCACCTTGATTTCAGTTGTGCATCGTCTGGACACGATTCAAAATTTTGATAAAGTCGCGGTGATGAAGGCCGGAAAAATTCTTGAATTGGACACGTACGAAAACCTCATGAATCAGAAAGGAGCCCTATATGAGCTCGTTGGAAACAGATAAACTGACCACGGCATGCGAGTTAGACCAGAACCTTGAACTATTGAGACAGACCTACCTTTTCTCGGGTATTCCCCTGGAGACGTTGAAAGTGTTCGCCTATCTTTGCAGTAGAGAAAAATTCAAGGAAGGGGAGTACCTGCTCCGACAGGGAGAGGATGATGGTCAAGCATTTTATATCATCAGTGGCAAGGCTGTGCTGGAAAGGGAAGAGGGGGGTCTCACCAGAGAGATACGTCAATGCCGTGAAGGCGAGTTCCTGGGAGGGTTGTCCCTGATGGGATCCATGCAGCGCCTGTTTTCTCTGAAGGCGGTATCGGAAACGAGCTGTCTCGTTCTTGCCAGGGAAAAATTTGCACGGACTTTGGCCCAGTTTCATGATCTCATGCCAAGTTTGTTCAAAGCACTGGTGGGTGGTGTCGATGGATGGGAAAAAAACTTTCTGTCGAGTCAAATGGAGCATCGGGATGAGTGTCTGCAGCAGTTAGGCGTCAGTTTGTTGTAGGGATATTTTGGAAATCACATATGTGGCCGGGGTGAACCGCGACAGTGGATGTATTCACTTTGGTTTCTGGTATGGGTTTTATTGTCGCCCTGAACTGCTATGGTTGTTGAAGTATGCCAATTGATATGTTATTTCTGTTTTTAGGACGATGCCTTGGGAAGGTAAAAGAAGATGGCCAAGAAATATTATTCCTTCGAATTGAAAAATGACCTGTCCGAGTTGGAGCAATTATGCCAGACTTGCGAAGAAATCGGTCGCGACATCAATATTTCGGACAAGACCATCTTTGAAATGAATCTTGCCCTTGACGAACTGTTCACCAACATTATTTCATATGGTTTTAACGATCAGCAGGAACATACCATCAAAATCAACATCACCATCGAGGGAGACCAGTTGCAGATGAGAATTGAAGATGATGGTGTTCCATTTAACCCTATGGAGTCCAAGACACCTGATTTTCAGTGCGGGATCGAGGAGTGTAAGATTGGGGGATTGGGAATTCATCTCATAAGAAAAATGATGGACGATGTTCAATATAAAAGGGTTTCGGATAAAAACATTCTTCTTCTTCGGCGTAAAATAAAAAAAAAAGATTGACGGGGAATTCGGTTTTGAAGAGCCTCGCAGCATGCGAAGTACTGCCTCACGGTAGAACCCACTGAGAAGGCGCTTGCCGCTGCGGTTCATCCATAAATGAAAACGCAATGTTCAGCGTAAATCGCCCGGCAAGATAGAGCCTATAAAACGATTTTGGAGGTATGTCGATGGAAATAATTGAAGAGAAACAAGACACTGTCAGTGTTTTCAGACTTAACGGTCGGCTTGATTCGAATACGTCTCAAGGTTTTGAAGAAAAAGTTTTTGGTGCGATTCTAGACGGATCGAAAAATATGGTGATTGATTTCAAAGATATTGACTATATTTCCAGCGCGGGGCTGCGCGTTATCTTGAAAGCGACCAAGGCGCTTCACCGGGAGAAAGGCCAGATCATGCTTTGCTCCATGCAGGATTATGTCAAGGAAGTCTTTGAAATTGCCGGTTTTGATACATTTCTACCGATTGTGGGAAGCATGGATGAGGCACTCAAATCTTTTTAAACTGAAAATACTGTTTAGGTTATCAGGCTGAAGACTGCTAGGCCGATAGCAGCCCATAGCCTAATCGTATTCAGCCTATTCACCTATAAATTCGTTTCACGAATCTATTCTTGCATTCCAATCAACCCTCTTTTGCCCAGATCCCTTAGAAACTGTGTAACGGCCATCTCTGCTTCCCGTCTTTCCAGCTGATGGGTTTTAGCAAAAGCGGCCACGATATCCCAAACCGTTCGTTTCCCATCAATCATTCTCCAGACTTCAGTTCCCAGGGTGTCTAACTGCAATTTCCTTGATCCGGTCTCTGGAGAGGTTCCCTTGAAGCGTCGCATCCATTTTGCCATCCAGGGTCGCATGGTGACGGGATAGTGGATGACAACAACCCCGGAATCCAGAGTAATTTCGGAGCTATCAATGTTTTTGACGGGTGTCAGGGTCAGTGCCTGACGTTTTGTCAACTGTGAAGCGGGTGAATGTTTTTTCAGAAGTTTCATGTCTTTAAGCGTTAAGCAATAAGCCACTTACAGCTTGACGCTTAGAGCTTGTCCTTTCTTTATAATCAATTGCTTGTGGATGGTTCCGCAACATAATTGGTACAGATATCCGTCACCATCTCCGTTTTAATAGGTTTTTTGCTGTCCAGGCGGATCCCCAGGATTCGATTTTTTCCCACCACATGCCATAGGCGTAGCCAATGAAAGGCCGGGTTTCGCTTGAATCGGTAAAGCCAAGTGTACCACCCGATAGGTTTGTCTGGTCGCCATTCTACAGCAGGGTGATCAAGAAACGATGTCGTGACCAGGCTTTCATGCTTAAATCCCATGGTATTTGCTGCAAACAGGGACAGCTTGACTTGTGATAGAAATGTTGATGCCGGCGCCCAGCGAAACAGCTTGACCGTTTGAAATCTATCCCTGAATGCAAGTTCGTATATGCCGGGTTTGAATTGAAAATTGTCCAGTTTGAAAGGTTTGGGCAACAGGGCGTGAATGTCGAATACTGTCCAAGCTGTTTGGCGGTCGTTGCGGTGATCTTGCAGGCTTTTCAATATGTTAATAGTTGCTTCGGTGGTCATGTGGTCGGTAATATTGAAAATCTGAAACATAATGGCGGTTTTACAGACAGGACAGTACAGAATGGCGCCTCGCCCATTTTCAGCCCCCAACTGCCAGGAAAATCCTTGGGCGATAAAATTTGAAAGGGCGTTTTTCCAGGCAGATGGTAGATGCCATTCTTCAAAACGTTTGCCTGGGTGGTGTTTTTGCTGAGCGGCAAGTTTTTTTAAATGTGAGCGGTGGGAGAAGCGACCCTTCACGGTTTCCCACTTGATTTCCATAGCGGGTCCGGCATGATTGTCAAAAAACAGATACCGGGTGTCAATCCGGCCAAGCTCCCATGTGTATGGCACAGATAAGTGAATACCATTCCAGTCGATGTCTTTCAGCGTTCTATTCATGCATCTGACAGGTTATCTGGGCACAAAGAGGTCCCACCCGGTCTGTTCCAGCACCTGCTGTTTGGACGTGTCGCCGGCGGTCTGTTCCGCCGGGGCTTTGTTTTTGTGACATTCCCAGTCCAACTCGAGCAGGTTGGTCATGGTGAGCCTGATAGAATTGCCCAATTTTTCTTCTTCATCTCTGGTATTGTGCTGCAGGAGCAGGGTGACTCTGTTGTTGTCCGCATCCATGAATGCCCACTTCCACCCGATGAGGATGTGAAATGGGTCTCCACGGTATTCATCAGCCATACCGAAACGTTTTTCGATACGTTTTTTCAGCTTTTTAAAGAATGTCTTGGAATTATCGCTGTATTTGAGCTTTATTCGAACAACACGGTTTTGAGCGGCACAGGTTCCATATGCGATAAGACCGCTTTTAAATCCTTTAATGGGTTTAATTTCCACTTCCCGGATGCTCTCCTGGTATCGAATGGGAAGCGATGTATCCATCTGGACAAAATCGGCAAATTCGCCAATATCATGGCCCAGGATAAATGGCCCCAACTGGCGTGGGGTTTCTGCAAAACCGGTTGTGGAAAATACCAGTACAAGCATGGTTGCCCAAGCTGCGCTATATTTTTTCATGAGAGTCGTTCCTGTTTTTTTACTGGACGTTTTTCTTACCCAAACATATCTAAATATAGGGCATAATAGCGATTTGTAAATAACAGTATCAAGCCATAAGCCATAAGCAGTAAGCAGCTTATAGCTTATGGCCTAATGCTTACAGCTTTCCGGAACGGAATATCGATATCACCAGCCACAAGCCGAGAACAGTTGCCAGGCAGTAACCCATGAGCCCCAGCAGGGTTGTCATGGAAAGGGTTTGGTTTAAAAGGGTTATATTGAATTCCATCAGACTTTTGCTTGCGTTGAGCACCAGGGCTGCAGCGATCAAAGAGGCAGATATCACCATACCCAGAACGAGCCGGTTAAGGCCTTTTTCCAATTTTTCATCCATGCCCTGGATGCCGGTATGTTGTATTTCAACCCGGTGTTTGCCCCGGGCCGTCGTTTTCAGAATGTCATGCAGGAACTTGGGCACCAACCGCATGTATCCGCTAAAATAACGTGCATCCCGTTCCATATTGTTAAGTATTTTCTGTGCATTGTAGCCGCGTTCCAGAAGTGCCTTGGCATAGGGACGGGTTACCTCCAGCAGATTGGCATTGCTGTCGAGAATTTTTCCGAGGGCTTCGGTCTGGATGAAGGTTTTCAGCAGCAGCAGGTAATTTCTCGGCAGACGGATCTGATGTTTCAGCACCACCTGCATTACCTGATCATACACATCTTTCGCAGAGATGTTCTTCAATGATCTTCCATAAAAAGGCTCGCTGATATCTTTAAGGTCGATACGAAATGCATCCATATCGATGTGTTCTGGGTCAATCAACCCGGCACCCACAAAGGCTTCAACGATCATGGCGTAATCGTGTTCAGCATATCCGTAGAAGATATTGGCAATCTGCATCATGGACTCTTCGTCCAGATACCCTGTGATTCCGAAATCCACCAGGCCCACTCGACCGTCATACATGACAATGGTGTTCCCGGGGTGGGGGTCCGCATGGAAAAGTCCAAATTCCATCAGTTGGCGGGAGAAGCTTCGCAGCCCGATCATGGCAATTTCCCTGGGATCGATACCATGTGCCTGCATGGCTTCCACCTGATCCATTTTAATCCCGTCGATATGCTCCATGACCAGAACCGACTTGGATGTAAAGGACCAATGAACTTTGGGGATGACCAGTTCATTGCTTTCTTTGAAGTAGCCGGAGAAGCGTTCCATATGGCCTGCTTCGGTCAGCATGTCGAGTTCTTTGAAAATGGTGCGTTCAAATTCACGTGCCAGGTTGATAAAGCCGATTTTTTGTCCAACATCGAATTTGCGCTCCAGCTTTTCGGCCAGCGCCAACATGAGTCCGATGTCCTGTCTGATCTTTTTCTCGATCCCGGGCCGGATGATTTTTACAGCCACCTTCTCACCCGTATGCAGTTCCGCCATATGGACCTGCGCCACGGAAGCTGCAGCCATGGATTCGGGGTTGAAAGATTTAAAGATATCATCAAGACCCCGCCCGAAATCTTTTTCGATTACTTTCCGTATTTCCTCGAAGGCTACCGGTGGTACGCTGTCCTGGAGTTTGATGAATTCCTGGATATATTCAGGTGGGAAAATATCTGCCCGTGTGCTCATCAACTGTCCCAGTTTAATGAAACTGGGGCCCAGTTCTTCAAGCACCCTTCGAATTCTGACAGGAGATGGAAATCCTGATTTCAGGGGATACTCGGTTTTGTCAGATGTTGTAATACCATTTGATCCGTGTTTGAACAACCGGTCCATAAAATCACCGAGCCCATGCTTCACCATGATGCGGGAGATATGTCCCAGTCTTCGAATGCCGCGCATGCGTCGCATTCCGTCAACAAACTTCATAAAATCAGCCTTTTAACCTTTTTCCGATATTATATTTTTGTTGAATTTGATTCTTCTCATAAATTATGGCCAGCATTGTCATTTCCCCTCGAACCCTTGTATCACCCTTGGACCCTTTTTTATTCGCTATCTGTCTCGCTGTCGGTTTCAGTTGTTTTTAGACTCCGCCAACCCTCGGCGATTTCTTTGCGCTTGTTTTTCCCGGCAATATAGCTTTCAAGATAGCCGCAGTCGGTGCAGACGTAGTTGTCCAGAGCGGCCATGGAAATAATGCTGACCGGAATGGAATTGCTTCCGAAGGGACCATTTTTTAAAGGGATCTTATCGCCACAGTAGACTGAATCGGATCCACACTTGGGACACGTACCGTTTTTCACAATGACCTCCTTGGTATATGGGTGTTATTGTCCATCTGTTGCGGGTCCATGTTTCGACCCGGTATGGTGATTCTGGAGAAGGCTGGAATAAAATTAATATGGCCTAATAAGCGATATGTGTCAAACCCAAAGCTTATTTTGTGTCAAAGAAAAATGATTGACGATATGTGGTAAGCAATACGCTTTAAGAAGCTTGCCATTTACCGCTTTTTGCTTCAGACTTCAGGCTTACAAATACTTGCTCCAGGGACAAAACTAAGGTAAATAAAAAATCTATGTCTATGAATGCAGCGCCCATATCTAAATCGTCAGGATGGCTGGAGCAGCTCAAACGTTTTCTTGCCCTTTCGCGCACCCCTCATGGTCTTCTGGACATGGCCACCCCGGCATTTGCCGTGTTGCTTTATCTGGGCGGTTTTCCACCGGTTCGTGTAGTAATCATCGGTCTGATGACAGCCTTTGCGGGCTATACCGCCGTGTATGCCTTGAATGATATCGTCGATTTTCGAACTGATATGGCAAAAGGCGGCGAAAGGGCCCTGACTGCTGAAAGCTATCTCGATTCCCTGATGGTAAGGCATCCCATGGCACTGGGGCTTTTGACATACCGGGAGGGGATCCTGTGGGCAGTGGGATGGTCCCTGGTTGCTCTGGTGGGCGCGTATCTTCTGAACCCCATGTGTGTGGTCATTTTTTTGCTGGGGGCTGCTCTGGAAACCATTTATTGCCTATTATGGCACGTTAGCCCCTGGCGATCGGTGGTGAGTGGGTTTGTAAAGAACTCGGGGCCTGTAGCGGCAGTCCTGGCCGTTGATCCCCATCCATCCCTGTTTTATATGATTATCTTGTTTCTGGGTCTATTTTTCTGGGAAATCGGAGGACAGAATATCCCGGCCGACTGGTCCGACATCGAGCTGGATCGTCAATTCAAAGCCAAAACCATACCGGTGCAACTGGGCGCGGATAGAGCAGCTTTTCTGGCCCTGGCAGCCTTGTCCATATCAATGCTCTTGATTTCATTTCTCTTTATGCTGAATTTTCCGGAATGGAAATGGACTGCTTGCGTTTTAGCGCTTGCCGCCGGTATTTATCTCCTCTTGATTCCGGTGGTCAAACTGTCGATGACCCGGGACAGAGAACAGGCCATGGCATTATTCAACCGGGCAAGCTATTTTCCACTTGCACTGCTATGCTTGACATTGGTTGTGATGGTTTTAGGTGTTATGTTTTAAGTGTTAGCTTCGACCAAGAGTATGACAACTATTCGCTTTGAGCGGCATTAAATGACGCGCGTAGGGCTAATGTCGTGCGGTATGACAAATGACGCCCACCGGGCTAATGACCATAAAAAACAGCCGAATGCGAAATAAAGCGCGCGGCGAAATCGAGGAGCTGTCCATGAACGCTAGAAGATTCAATTTTTCCCTGTTGGGTAAAGGTATTTTTTTTCTCGGTCTGCTGGTATTTTCAGCTTGTCAGACAGGGGTTTCCTTGGCCATGGAAGTCAAAGTGGATTGCGATATTCAGTCAGGCGGCTGTCAGAAGCAGATCAATGCCAGGACGGTTCACCTGGAAATTCTGCCAAAACCCGTGAAAGCCATGAAGGACTTGACCTTTCAGGTCAAGATAAGTGGTGATTCGATTTTGGAAGCACCTTTCATCGATTTGGGTATGCCCGGCATGAAAATGGGACCAAATCGTGTCATTCTCAAAAAAAAGGACGCGGCTACATATGAAGGTCAGGGCGTAATTGTCCGCTGTAAAAGCGGTAAGACCATCTGGCAGGCCACGGTTGTGCTGCCGGAGCTCGGCAGCGTCGTGTTCACTTTTGATGTTATCTACTAGTTCTATATATATTCTTTTCTTTACAACGGGTGTAACCATCGGTTTTGGGCACTGTATCGGTATGTGCGGGCCCATTGTCATATCCCTTTCACTGAATTTGAAGGGTGGTCCTTCGGTCTGGCCTCATCTGTATTACAATGGCGGTCGAACCCTGACATATGGACTTCTGGGTGCAGTCGTCGGGGGCATGGCCTCTTTCACCCGCTTTGCGGAAAGTATCGATGGTCTACAACAAGGGGTCATGGTGACTGCGGGTGTTATCATTGTATTGATGGGTCTCACAATGACCGGCTGGATCCATACTGGTGTCATCTTCAAGGCGGCTCCCCCGGTGGGTACATTCATCACCGGGATGTTTAAACGTCTATTACAGAAAAAGAAGCACCCACTGATGTACCTGCCCCTCGGTTTGTTTCTTGGCTTGCTACCCTGCGGACCGGTCTACACGGCTTTGCTTGCGGCTGCACGTTCTGGAATGGAAGCAGATACCACCCTGGGTGGTGTGCTTTCCGGAGCGGGTCTCATGCTCTGTTTTGGTCTCGGTACCATACCTGCGCTTTTTCTCGTATCGAGACTCACGGATATGCGTTGGCTGCGGCATCGTGAGAAAGTATACCAGGTCGGC
>JAHEIB010000141.1 GCA_024639645.1 Deltaproteobacteria bacterium | reverse complement strand
CAAAACCGGTGAACGCATTTTGAGCCTGCGCAAGGCATTCAACGTCCGGGAGGGTATCAGACCCGCAGACCATGTATTGAGCGGTCGGGCAATTGGTGAGACGCCTCTTGCCAGCGGTCCTCTAAAAGGCGTCACCATCGACATGCAAAACCTCAGGGAAACGTTTTTCAACGTGGTTGGGTGGGATCCGGTCGTGGGCGGGCCCACGCCTGAAAAAATGAAAGAGCTGGGGATTGAAACAGGGTATCAAACGGAAGCGTTTAAATCCCAGTGATCAATAATTTTCATCAAAATGCCAGGGCGTAATCGACGGCTGCTTCGGCATGGATCAGAGTGGTGTCAAACAAAGGAATTGGACTGTCTGCCTGCTTTACCAGCAAACCGATCTCCGTACATCCCAGAATCACACCTTCTGCACCGGCTGCTGCCAGGCGTTTGATAGCCGCAATGAATTTATTCTTTGAAACATCCTTGACCAAACCCAGACAAAGTTCCTCAAAGATGACCTGATGAATCATGTCCATGTCTGTATTTGTGGGTGTCAACACGGTCAGCCCATGGTCATGCATCAGCTTCCCCTTGTAGAAATTCTCCTGCATGGTAAAACGTGTCCCCAACAATCCAATTTTCCGGATGTCCTGGGACAGAACGCTCTTTGCGGTGGGATCAGCAATGTGCAGCAGTGGAATGCTGATCTGCTGCTGGACGAAAGGCGCAACCTTATGCATGGTGTTTGTGCATATCAGCATAAAATCAGCCCCCCCCTTCTGTAATGCCCTCGCAGCTTCGCCCAGGAGTCTGCCCGCCTCATCCCATAAACCCTGGTGCTGAAGGGTTTCGATTTCCTGAAAGTCCACTGAGTACAACAGGCATTTGGCGGAATGCAATCCGCCCAGACGTTCCTTAACCAGTTGGTTGATGATGCGATAGTATTCAAGAGACGATTCCCAGCTCATTCCGCCCAACAGACCAATGGTTTTCATGATCATCGCTCCTTTTCAGGAATAAGCTTTAAGCTGCAAGCTATAAGCAGCTTATCGCTTAACGCTTGTTGCTCATTCCTAGCCAAAAACTTAAAACAAAAAAATCACTTCTCGTAGATCATCGTTCTGCCTAAAAAATTTACAATGCTTTTGGTAAAGAGATAAAGAACCACAAAAAAAGTTAAAGGAAAAATGATACAGTCAAAAACATACCCGGCAATGAGCTTCAAGGTCAGAAGTGCCATGTGGTGAGTCCTTTCTTTGAAAAAACTGCCGATGTATTGAATGCGGTCCCTTGTGTTCTCATATTTTGCCTTGAAATCAAAACCAGGAAACAACGACTCTTCCTTGACATCCTCCGGAAAAAATCCCTTGTTCATATATCCGGGTGAAAACTCTTTGTGGATATCCTCAAAGCCTGCCTGAGTCTCTTCAATTATCGGCTGGGTAATTCTTTTCGATAAATATGAAGCACCGGTAATGGAGATGGGAAGGATCACATACAAGATTACGGTCAGTACAACCAGAAAAAGGGTCGTTTCCCGAGCAAGTCGCGTCGTCCGTAGACACCCTGCAAAAAACCAGTTAAAAATCAGATAAATGAGGGCTCCCAGCAGCATCACAGCCAGACACCAGTGATCCATTAAAGCGACAGCCTCCAGACACAAACGGGTCATCAGCAGAACGGTGCCGCCAGCCAATGCGGTTTTCCAGGCCACGTCCACATAATCGTAAACCGCTTGTACGATATCGCCGATTTCCAGATTAAAGCCGATGCCCACCTCAGAGCCTTCAATGATGGCCAGTCCGCTTTTGATGCCGGACAAGATCAGGAAGCCGGATAGACTCCGGTCGAAGGCGTCATCCAAATAGGCCAGGTTGGCCTCTGAAATTTTACCCATACCGACACCGTCCATCAAAAGGTCTGTATGACCGGCAGCCGCCAGAACACCAGCGCCTAAAATGATAACCAGCAACAAAATTTTTTTTGTATATTGCTTTGCCATTTGCATATCAATTTTGCGGGTTTTTTACGATCATGTATAATAGCGGTATCTCGATCTCTTGTCAAAATCATATCGCAAATTAAAGAACCCCTCTGCAAACCACAGGCTTAGCTGACGCTGTTGGGGCTCAAATCCTCGACAAGAGGATATCCCTTCTGGTATGATGAATATTCCGTTTTATTCCTATTTTTTCAGAAATACGCAACCAGCGTCATCCTATACCAAGGAAGTGTTTGCGTTAGGGGTCAGCCATGTTTTCTGTTCACCCGGGGGCGACACATATCATTTTGAAGAGTGTTCTCTGGTTTCTCGTGCTATATGCAGGATACTGCCTGCTTCTTTTTCTGGCCCAGAGGCACATGCTGTTTCCCCGACACATGATGCCTCCTGTATCCGGGGAGGCGTCTCAGAAAATACCTTCCCTTGAAACCATATGGATTCAAACGGGTTTTGGAAAAATAGAGGCGTGGTATATACCACCTTTAAAACCATCTGATAACCAACCGGTTCCCCTGGTCATATTTGCTCATGGGAACGCAGAAACCATCGACTTCTGTGTCCAGGAAATGTCTCAATTTTCACTTTGGGGTATGGGAACCTTGCTGGTGGAATTTCCGGGTTATGGTCGATCCGAAGGAAAGCCTTCCCAGGTAAGCATTACAGAAGCATTTACAAATGCTTATGATTTGATGGCCAAGCGGAAAGATATTGATGCGTCAAAAATCATTCTGTACGGTCGTTCCATAGGTGGCGGTGCCGTCTGTTCTTTGTCTAAACATCGTCCGGCTGCAGCATTAATATTGATGTCCACTTTCACGAGTGTCCGTTCGTTTTCCTCAAGATACCTTGTTCCTTCTTTTCTTGTACGCGATCCCTTTGACAACCTAGATGCTGTACGCACTTTTCAGGGCCCGGTGTTAATCCTTCACGGAAAACATGACGAGATCATTCCCATCAACCACGGAAAATCTCTTTACCAAGTATCCCCGAGCGCCCAGTTTCTCTCCTATGCATGCGGTCATAACGACTGCCCGCCGGACCAACTTCAGTTTTGGGAAGATGTGAAAGGGTTTCTCAAGGACGCCGGTCTCATTAAGGGATAGGTTTTTAGGCGTTTAGACTGAAGGCTGTTAGGTGCTTTCTGCGCTGTGGGCGAAATTAAGCCTTTGGCTGTCATTTGTCCTAGCGGACGACATTAGCGCTTCGCGCGTCATTTATTGTTGCTACTAGCGATGAGCCAGTTATAGCTTAGCGCTTATGGCTTAACGCTCAATTGCTGTCAGCTACCCTCAAGCCCTTGTATCACCCTCGGACCCTCGAACCCTATTTTTTATTTCGCTATCATTGCCCGCATCATGTCACCTGCATTTTCAGCATGATCAGCAATGGACCCGATAATTTCAGCCAGTCTGACGACATGATAAATCGTAGTGGGATCGACATCCATATTGAATACTTTGGTCTTTATCGTATGTTCTACGCGGTCGGCTTCCCGCTCTTGAAGACGCAACGTCCGAATGATGTCTTTGACAATAATGCGTTGTTTCTCTTTGTAATTATTAAAGTATTTCCTGGCTTCCGTGACCATGCTGCTCAACTCATCAATGGGGTCCACCACCGTGTCCACCAGGTGAAAAATGTCTTGCTGCAGCTCCATGGGAATCTTTTCATCAGGTCTGAGGGCAAGCCAGTTCAGGGCATCTTCCACAGAATCCATTACGCTGTCCTGTTCCCGCAAATATCGGAACAGTTGAAACTTATCCACGGGCATGAGTGTTCCTTTTGGAAGATGTCCCCGAATTCTCCGCTTGATGGTATCGGCTTCTCGCTCCATCTCGATAATATCTCCCCGCAGAGAGTCAAAACGCGAGCATTTATAGGACATGTGGCATTCCACTGCTTCCTGGAACGACCATGCACAGTCTTTTACGACCTCGGCGTGTTCCTGCAATCCCTCAAACGGTGACGTCATAAACATCGACAAGAAAGGTAATCTCATGGCCCTTCTCCTTTTAATAAAAGATCCGGATAATTTTATAAATAATCATACTGGTTACGGCTGCTGCCGGAACCGTCAGAACCCAGTAGATCATGATCTGAAAGATAATCCTGAAATTCACAGCCTCGAAACCCCGGGCAAGACCGACACCCATGACCCCGCCCACTGCGGCATGGGTCGTAGAAACAGGCAGACCCATTTTTGAAGCTAACAAGACAGTCGTGGCGGCTGCAAAATCGACTGAAAACCCGCGGGTATTGGTGAGTGTGGTAATTTTGGTCCCAATGGTCGTCATCACCCGTTTTCCCGCCATGGCGATACCCAGGGCAATACCCACACCACCGAAAAGCAGCAGAAAGATCGGCACAGGAACCTTGGCACCGATAGTACCCGTTTTAACCAGAAAATAAATCACGGCCAGAGGGCCGATGGCATTTGCCACATCATTGGCACCCTGTGCCAGGGCCACATAACAGGACGTACCGATTTGAATCCTTCGAAAAACCGTTTCGGCGCCGTCGCTGGTATCCGGGTCTTCCACAAGATATTTCCGCAGTAAGAGTTTGCCAATATACCCCAAAACAGCTGCCAAAACAAACGCAAGGATCAGGGCCATGGGCATTGAAATGGAAAGTTTCTTACCAAGGGGGGTCTTAAAAAGAAACGAAAGAACCACCACAAACATGGCAAGACCGATAAAAAAGGGAGAGAACCGTATGGATCGGTCGAACACGGCATCTTTTGATAGAATGACCCGGACAATCACCTTGAACATCACAAAGGCGATAACGAGACTGAAGACAGGTGAGATAACCCAGCTCAGCACCACTGCCCCCAATTTGCCCCAATTGATCACGGAGAATCCCCCCGCCATGATACCAAAACCGATCATGGCTCCGACGATGGAATGGGTCGTGGAAACCGGGAGAGAACGCCAGGTGGCAAAACTGACCCATAAGGCAGCAGCCAGGAGGGCTGCGAGTGCACCGGCCAGAGCAACAACAGGGTCTGACATCACCTCCGTGGAAATGATGCCTTTACGAATGGTATTGGTGACATGTGAACCGATAAATGTCGCGCCCACGATATTCAGGATACCGGCAATAAATACAGCCTGGCGAATGGTAATTGCCTTGGCACCAACAGCCGATGCCATGGAATTGGCAACATCATTGGCTCCGATGTTCCAGGCCATATAAAAACCAAACACAAAACCGATGATGAGAATCAGGTATTCAGCCGACATGGTTCCATTTTATCCTTGTGGTTCGCAAGCTCCATACCATTTGATAAAAGGTAAGGCAATCTAAAAGAAAGTCTTTTGCTTTGCAAAGGATCGAAACTCGCGCAGCCATGCGGCCTGTTTTACGTGAGCGGATTTTCGACCTTTTGCTTACCAGACCACCATGCCTGGTTGCAATATAGAAATTTCATATTTGTTATTTTTGGTTGTTTTTAGTTACTAAAAAGATATTATTCCTGATTGAAAATATTATTATTGACCAAAAATAACTTTAAATATAAATGCTGGCTGTGTTGGCTAAAAGCGCTCACCAAGCGCGGCAAACGAACCATGGCTGAACAACTCTGTTTTAATAGAAAGGATCCCCCAACAATGAAAGACCTCATGACCACCAAACAAGTCTCCGCCTTTCTCAACATCAACGAGAAGATGGTATACACCCTCGTATCGGAGAAGGGCTTGCCGGCCACCAAAGTGACAGGCAAATGGCTGTTTCCAAGACACCTCGTGGAACAGTGGATTGAAGCCAACACAAAAAATTATCCGGAAGCAGGAGCTCGGATGCCGCCATACCAGGGGATCCTCATCATCGCCGGCAGCAATGATCTGCTTCTGGACAAAACCATATCCCTTTTCAACACCCGCTACCCGGATCACCTGGCTGTTTTCGGAAACCTGGGCAGCATGGGCGGGTTAAGGGCGCTCAAAAGGGATATGTGCCACATCGCGTCGAGCCACCTCCTTCAAGACAATGAAAACGAATATAACTTTTCCTTTGCCTCTGAAGAACTTCACAAAATGCCGGCTGTTGTCAGTTTTTGCAAGCGCGAACAGGGAATCCTCTTGCAGAAAGAAAACCCCAGGCACATAAGCAGCGTAAGCGACCTCGGGAAAAAAGGTCTTCGGGTTGTCAATCGTGGTCTCGGGACAGGCACCCGCCTCCTTTTTGACAAGGAGCTGAAAACCGCCGGCCTCACCGGTGACAAAATAAACGGTTACCATCATATCGTGAACCGACACATGGATATCGGTCTCGAGATATTGTCAGGGAATGCCGATGCCGGCCCGGGAATCCGGCCGGTCGCGTCGCTTCTGGGTCTCGATTTCATGCCCCTGCGGTGGGAACGATACGATCTACTCATATCCCGAGACCGCTTTTTTGAACCGGGGGTGCAGCATTTCCAGGCGCTCCTGCATGACGATGCCTTCCTCAAGATTTCCAAAAATCTTGAGGGTTATGATATCAGCGAACGGGGGAAAATGCGATTCTCCCAATAAATTTATCTATCGCGACCTTGTCGCTTTTTTCAAAATATACATCCACCTTTATTTAAGGGCCAACATCAATTGCGTTTAAATGAAAAGGAGAGATTTATGAAAAAGGGTATTGTAGCTGGATTCATCGCTTGCTTGTTGATGGGAATGTTTAGCAATGCTTCACTGGGAGCGGAGAAAGTACTGATGATGGCCACCACCACGAGTACGGACAACACCGGGTTGCTCGACTATCTGGCGCCGGCCTTTACCAAGGCCACAAGCATCGATCTGCGCTGGACCGCAGTGGGAACCGGCAAGGCTTTGAAAATGGGCGAAAACTGCGATGTGGATGTTCTGCTGGTTCACGCACCTGCTGCTGAAAAGAAATTTGTTGATGCCGGCTTCGGTACCAAGCGTCGGGAACTCATGTATAACGATTTTGTTATCATCGGTCCTGCGTCCGACCCTGCCGGAATCAAGGGCCTGCCCATCGGCAAAGCCATGACGGGCATCCAAAAGTCAAAAGCATTATTTGTCAGCAGAGGGGACAATTCCGGCACCAACAAAAAAGAAATTCTTCTCTGGAAAAATGCCGGCATGGCTGTTCCGGATAAAGATCTCTGGTATATCCAGACCGGCCAGGGAATGCTGGCAACCATTCAAATTGCCGAACAGCGCAAGGGCTATACCATGACAGACAGGGGCACATATATCAAATACAGCCACAACAGTGGCGGCAAGCCAGCACTGAAGGTCATTGTGGAGGGCGATCCAATTCTGCTCAACCAGTACAGCGCCATTGCCATCAATACCGGCAACTGTCCCAAGGCAAAGTTTGACCTGGCCATGGCATTCAGCGACTGGATGGCTGGCTCCGAAGCACAGCAGATGATCAAGGATTTCAGGCTTCTGGGGCAGCAGTTGTTTACACCAAATGCGAAATAAATACAGGGTTCCAGGGGTCAAGGTTTCAAGGGTTCGAGGGTAACCGAAAGCGATCAGCTGATAGCAACATCTTAGTTTATAGGCATCTTCGCTTCCCAACATACAAGGTCTCAATTACCCGTTGATAGGCTTACTACCATAAGCTGTAAGCCATGGGCTGTAGGCACCGAATAGTCTACAGCCTATACCCCTAATAGGCTATCATGGATTACATCTTCACAGGATTTATTCAGGCATTTCAACTCCTGTTCAGCGGGGATGAGCAGACCTATTCCGCCATTTTCGTGACGGTCCGGGTGACAAGCTATTCCATGGCAGTCAGTCTGTTGACGGGCATTCCCCTGGGATTTATGCTCGGCCACTTCGAATTTAAAGGCAAACGGTCATTACGTCTTCTGGTGGACACTGCCCTGGCGCTGCCTACGGTCTTTATCGGGCTCGTGGTCTATGCGTTCCTTTCCAACCGGGGCCCCCTGGGACACATGGGCCTCTTGTTTACACTGCCGGGCATCGCCATCGGTCAGACAATACTGGCACTGCCCATTGTCACCGCCTTGACGGCAGCGGCTGTCGAAGGTATGGACCGCCACCTGAGGACAACCCTCGTGTCACTGGGCGCCGATCGGAGGCAGCTTCTTCTCAGCAGCCTCTGGGAGGTTCGCTTCAGCATTACGGCGGCAGCATTAACCGCCTTCGGCAGAGTCATGACGGAGGTGGGTATATCCATGATGGTGGGCGGTAACATCAAATGGCACACCCGGACCATAACGACCGCCATTGCCCTGGAAACCAACAAGGGACTCTTTGGCATGGGGATTGCCCTTGGCCTGGTCCTCTTGATGATCGCCTTTGCAGTAAACTTGTCCGTTGCCTTGGTGAATAAACGATAAGCTGTAAGTGATACGCTTTAAGCAGTAAGCTGTGAACCGCTTATTGCTTAAGGCTTACAGCTTATCGCTAAACAATCTAAAATTGAGTTAAATAATGCAAGCTCTTTACCAAATACAAAATCTCCAGCATCATTACAATGGCCATCCGGCCCTGGACATCGACAGTTTTTCGATCCAGCCGGGCACCATCACCGGTATCATCGGCCCCAATGGCAGTGGCAAAAGCACTTTGCTAAAAATGCTGGCTTTCATCGACAAGCCGGGAAAAGGTAACATTTTCTTTAAAGGTGAACCTGCCGAGCCTTTTGCAGAAA
>JAHEIB010000288.1:1269-2675 GCA_024639645.1 Deltaproteobacteria bacterium | reverse complement strand
AAGTATTTTTGCATTCTCTGCCCACCGTGATTGCCTGCAAATTTGTGGCGTTTTTTGCGATCGGCACTTACAAGGGCATCTGGGGATCCATGGGTTCCAGTGATATTTTTGTCTTGGTTAAGGCTTCTTCGCTGGCCACCTTGTTGTCGGTTGTTGCAGTTACATTTATCTACCGTTTTGCCGATTTTTCCAAGGGAATCTTTCTCATCGACTGGCTGCTTACCAGCGCTTTTCTGGTGGGAACGCGAGGGTCTTTTCGGATTTTTCTTGATACGATTAAGCGCAAAACCCTGGGAGGTGAAAAAACGCTTATTTACGGGGCAGGCCGTGGCGGTGAACTGTTGCTGCGAGAGATATTGAACAATAAAGACCTGAATATGCAGCCACTAGGTTTTATTGATGATGATAACTTAAAAATCGGCAAACGTCTCCAGGGCTTTCCGATTTTGGGTGCTTTCAAGGATCTCGAGAGGCTTTTGAAAAAATACGGGATAGGCTGCTTGCTGATCTCTTTTAACCATAAGGATTCGGAACAATTGCAAATGTTGAAACGGTTCTGTAAGCTGAATAACCTGCATTTGAAGCAGTTCTCGATAAATGTTGCAGACATTGACCTTGAGATCTGAGCAGTTGCAACTTATGGAGACAATCGTTAACCCTTGCAACATTGGGATTAAGTATAGATGCGTCTTTTGTTTGTCATTACCGAGCTTGATGAGGGTGGCGCTGAACAGGTCTTTGAACGGGTTGTCGAAGCTGCCGGAAAGAAACATGAAGTCGGTGTCGTTTGTCTGTTTCATAAAGACGGAAGCGTCGGACAACGCATGCAGAAAACTGGGATGTCGGTGGAAGAACTCGGCATAACCGGTTTGTCTACCTTGTATCGCGCCCGAAGGCTTACGCGCATCATCGTATCGTTCCAACCCAACCTCATACACTCCTGGCTATTTCACGCCAACGTAATCACACGCGTTATAGCACCGCGAAGCATCCCCGTGATTTCTTCCTTGCGAGTTGCGGAACCACGAAGATCACACCTGTGGCTGGAACGTCTGACCCGAAAACGGTGCAGCCGGTTTCTTTGCGTTTCCCAGGCAGTAGCGGAGCTGGCAATATCCCGCATGGGCGTGTCGCTCAATAAATGTCTGGTTATTGAAAATGGCGTTGACTCGCAGCATTTTCAAAGTGCCCGTAGATATCGGGAACTCCAAAAGAAGATAAAGGGGCTGACGGTTGCAAGGATTGTTCATCAGAAAGGAATTGACATTCTACTGCATGGGTTGGCCATGCTGCCCGATACACTGGATTGGGAATGGCATTTCATCGGCGATACCCCGGAAACCAACTACGATAGGGAGCTGAAGCACTTTACCGTAAATGCCGGGATTGAAAAAAGAGTTGTGTGG
>JAHEIB010000288.1:0-1259 GCA_024639645.1 Deltaproteobacteria bacterium | reverse complement strand
CAAACATATCGGACTCTTGCAATTCTATCATGATGCCGATATGTTTGCTCTTCCCTCGCGATGGGAGGGACAAGCCAATGTGTTGCTGGAATCAGCGTCTGCCGGCCTACCGACCATTACAACTGAGCATGCAGGTTTTTTTCAAGACTCCCCGTTTGTAATCGTATCTCCGCACACCCCGTCACAATGGACGCATACGATCGCTGAACTTTGTGCATCTGAAGAGAAATATCAAATCATTGCAGACAGGTCGGTAACATGGGCTGAGTCAAGAAGCTGGACACCCATCCTTGCCAAGTATCTTGAGCTCTACACTGAATTCGACAAATCCGGGTGAAAATAATAATTACCAAAGAATTAAATCCACAGATAAGAAAACGTTTTCGGGAGGACCCTGTTGCTGCCTATGGACGAATTCGGGAAAAACATCAAGCCACCATTCAATGCCAAGACGATGAAAAATTGAGAGGATATGAAGGCGCTGTCTGGTATGTTACTACGGCAAACATGGAATGGGTCTTCCTCAAATGCAAAATCGATGGGATTAATAAAAACAGGGTGTAAGGTATACAGCATAGGATAGAAGGCATCCGCCGTCGTCCTGCTGGTAGCTGGACGACGGCGCGACAAGCGAGGCGCCAGCCGTATAAAAGTCCAAGTCTGTTAGTTTTAGAAGCGATTGGGCTTTTTTTATTTTCATCACCATTAAACATCAGGACGTAATCCACTTTATTCTGATTAACCTATGCAATTGCTGCGTTTCATTCTTTTGTGCTTCATCTGGCTGGTTACTATGGGTGTTATGGTCATCATGGCGCCGCTGGGGAAACATGCTCTTATATTTTCAGTGCTCTTTTGCCTCGGCCATGTTCTGATGGTTCTGATGGTGTGGCTGTTTCCAGCGGGATTAACCTCCAAGATGGCATTGGCGGGTATTTTGGCACTGGGAATTTTAGCCAGGCTTATTTTTTTGTCATATCCGGTGGGAAACGATGTGTTTCGTTATGTTTGGGAAGGCTGTATTCAAAATCTCGGGTTTAACCCTTTCAATTACGCACCCCTCAGCCCGGCGCTGGCGGAGATTGCCCGGGGCAACCTATACGCCATCTGGCAGGGAATCAACCATCCGGAATTTTCCGCTGCCTATCCACCGGTCGCTCTGCTGCTTTTCAGATTTCTTGCCTGGTTTAATCCAGACCCTTTCTTTTTTAAAGCCGCCATGATCGGGTTCGATATCGGTGTGATGATCGTTTTAATGC
>JAHEIB010000027.1 GCA_024639645.1 Deltaproteobacteria bacterium | reverse complement strand
CCCCGCAGGTTCTGCCGTTGGGCAGTGCTTCGCATGCTCCAGGGTTAGCGAGCAAATCAAATAGATAAAATCCTTACCGAGAAGATTCCCTGCAGGTTCTGCCCTTCGGCAGTGCCTCGCATGCTCCAGGGTGCTCTTCAATACCAAGTTTGGGTGCGTTATGCGATTAGACAGTGGCATTGAGTACCGTCACCACATCCATTCCGTCAAGGGATTTTTCACTGCGCCCGACATTTGTCTTGACCCCTCAATAATCGTTCCATATGTTTATAAAACCATTGCATCGTTTCATCAGACCTGACCTCGTCGAAATTTTGGTGCCAGATTTAGCGCATGGATAACTCCGGTGCATTGACCCTCTGGGGAGAAAATTAGGAAGGGATCTATTGGGTATGGATGATTTTAATCAAAACCAGGGGGAAAGGCAGGCCAAGGGTTCAAAAAGGCCTGATAGGGTTACCATTATGGAGGTGGGGCCCAGGGACGGGTTGCAATCCGAGACGAAGATTCTTCCCACACAACAGAAAATAGATCTAATTTCAGGTCTTGTGGAGGCAGGCTTACAGGAGATACAGGTGGCTTCTTTTGTAAACCCTGGTATTCTTCCCCAGATGGCGGATGCAGATTTGTTGGTTGCACAGTTACCCAAGCGACAAGGCGTCGTTTACAATGGCCTGGCCTTGAATATAAAAGGGGTCGAGCGTGTTGCCGCGGCGGGTCTTAAATCTATTGAGGTTTCCATGTCGGCCAGTGAAGCGCACAGTCGCAGGAATGTCAATATGACATTAAAGGAAGCCATGGCCCAGGCCGGCCTTATGATTCGTCTTTCAAAGGAAATGGGCATGCTCATCCGTGCAGGGGTTCAATGTGCTTTTGGGTATCTCAATGAAGAGGCCATACCATTTGAACGGATTCAGCGCATCGTGGACGGATACTTGGATCAGGGCATCGAGATTCTGGTTCTTGGCGATACTACCGGTATGGCAGATCCGATAAAAATCCATACCATCATGGAAAGAATGCGTCCGGTGGTGGGCGATCTGGAGATTGCGCTCCACCTCCATGATACAAGAGGATTGGCACTCGTTAACGTCCAGACAGCATTGAAATATGGGATTCGACATTTTGATGCCTCTCTGGCTGGTATGGGGGGCTGTCCGTTTGCGCCTGGGGCCACCGGGAATATTGCCACGGAAGATCTGGCAAACTTCCTGCACATCAATGGTATTGACACGGGAATCGACATAAAAAAATTAGCCCGCTGCTCCCAAAGCATGGAAGCCTTTTTTGAGAAACGGTTTTCTGGCAAGATGCATCGATTGGTGCAATAAAAAAGGGTTTGAGGGTTGGAGGGGGATACAAGGGTTGGAGGGTAGCTGATAGCTATAAGCGAATAGTATCATCCTGTCTTTCCAGCTCAACTTTTGAAATTCAGAAAACACGAAATGAATAATCCCCTGGCGCTTTGCGAACTCGCCGCAAGGGCTCCTAACATCAGCGCTGGGCATATGGTTAAGCAGGCGTAGCTCTTAAATGAGCGTGTTTTCATTTTGGATTGTCCATTGTCATGCACTGATGTAAGGTGCCCTAATTGGCTCAAACAGCGCAAATCACCATTGGATCACCCATTTCGCTCAATTTGTGATGAAACCCGAAAGTTGAGTTCCCAGCATATAAGGGTTGGAGGGAGGCTTATAGTGGTATGCGAAATGCACCTAACAGCCTTCAGCCGAAACCCCTAATAGGCTGAACAGGGTTCGAAGGACAAATGACGCACGAAGTGTAAATGACAGCTGGAGGCTTGGCGGTATGCAGGAAATAAGGTTCCACGGGCGCGGGGGACAGGGGACAGTGGTGGCGGCGATTTTGCTGGCAAAGGCTTTTTTTCAGGCCGGTTTTTATGTCCAGTCCTTCCCTTCTTTTGGTGTGGAGAGGCGTGGTGCCCCAGTGGAAGCATACCTTAGAATCGGGTCAGAAAAAATTCTTGCCCGAACAACCATTACGACACCCCATCATATCCTGGTTCAGGATTGCCGTCTGATACAAAGCGTGGCGGTCACCCAGGGCATGCAACCGGGTGGCTGGGCGCTTCTGAATACACCCACAGAAGCTGATTTCAGCCAACTGTTTTCAGAATTTCGCCTGGCTTCCGTTGATGCAACCCGGATTGCCATGGAAAACAATCTGGGCACCCGGACTCATCCCATGGTTAACACAGCCATGATCGGTGCTTTTGCAAGGATCATGGAAATACCGTCCATCGATATCATCATGAATACCATCAAGGCGGATATTTCCCTGGAGCCGGAAAAGAATGCGCAAGCCGCCCTGGAGGCTTTTAAGACTGTAAAATTTCAGGATATACCACAAGCCGTCAAGCAGAAAAGGGGCTGAGCATTGATAGGGAAGATAGAGAAGGATCACAACGATCGGCTGCACATTTCCCGGTCGAGAATATCATCGCGGATCAATAAAACAGGCTCATGGCGATATATGAAGCCGGTTTATATCGGCAGAACCGCCCCCTGTAGTGCAGCGTGCCCCGCTGGAGAAGATATTCCCTATATTGAGTACCTGGCATCCAGGGGTCAATTCAGGGAAGCTTTGGAAACCATCCTGAAAGAAAATCCATTCCCCTCTGTTTGTGGTCATGTGTGTTTTCACCCATGTGAGTCTGCCTGCAACCGATCTCATCTGGACTCAGCCCTGGCCATCAATGCCCTTGAGCGCTTTGTTGGCTGTTGGAGCACCAGGGAGAAGATGCTGCCATCGATTCCAACAGCCCCAACCAATGGTAGACATGTGGCTGTGATCGGTTCCGGACCGTCCGGGCTGAGCGCAGCCTATTTTTTCTGCCGTCTGGGATATCGCTGTGATATTTACGAGGCTGAGAATGAACCAGGTGGGCTCCTGCGCTGGGGGATTCCCGCATATCGATTACCCATGGCGACGCTAAAACACGAAATAGAACGGATTGAAAGGCTGGGGGCTCAGATTTACTGCGGCCGGAAAGTTTCGACATCATTTCTGGAGACATCCCGGGAACGTTATCATGCGATCTTTGTCGGTTGCGGCCGGGCGCATCCGATCCGGATGCAAATCGCAGGCGATGTTCAGGCTCTGGACGGGCTTACCTTTCTGAAGGACATACGCAATGGTAACAAAGGTGTTTTCAGGGGGGTGACCGCCGTCGTCGGGGGCGGCAACACCGCCATTGATGTTGCCCGCACACTAGTCCGCCTGGGTTCGCATCCAATCATTCTTTACCGCAGGCGAATTCAAGACATGCCGGCCTTTAGAAAGGAAATCGTTTTGGCGCAACAGGAGGGAGTAGATATTCGGGAACTGACCATCCCGGTTCGGATGGATAGTGACGCCCAAGGTATTACCCTCCGATTACAGAAAATGGTGACGGATGGGTTTGAAACAGACAGTGGCCGAGCGCGTGTGATTCCCATACGGGAAGATCCGGAAAGCCTGCAGGTGCAGCAGGTATTCACCGCTATCGGTGCTGAGGTGGAAAACGCGTGGCAGCAACCCGACAATGGAAGTTTTTTGCAACTGAGCCACTGCAGCTTGAGGAATGATGGCTTTCCTATTGCCTGGGGCGGCGACCTGGTCAACCAGGAGCTGAGTGTCAGCGATGCCGTTGCATCGGGTAAACAGGCGGTCATGGCCATCGACAGCTGTTTCCAGGAGGGATGGGGCTCTGTTAAAAAGAGACTGGAAGACTGCCGGGTGGGGCAGGGTTCTGCATTGTCCATGGAAAGCTATCTGAAGAACGATTTATTGCGGCGGAGGCATCCGCAGATTGTCGGCTACCATGATATCAACACAGCCTATTTTCTACCGGCGGACAGGGCGGAGCCCGTGGTCGACGGCCCCATGGAACGCAAGGCATCCTTTTCAGATTACCGGTCTGATTTCACGACCCGGTCGGCATCTAACGAAGCCGGCCGATGCTTTAACTGTGGTATTTGCAACGATTGTGATAACTGCCGTCTGTTCTGTCCCGAAACAGCGGTTTCCGTCGCGGATACCCGGAGGATCGATATGGATTACTGTAAAGGCTGTGGCATCTGTGTCGTCGAATGTCCAAGAGGCGTCATGACCCTGGAGGAAGCAGAACATGAAACAGGTTCTTGAGGGAAGTCACGCTGTTTCTGAAGCTGTTCGCCTGGCAAGGGTCCAGGTTATTTCGGCTTACCCGATTACACCCCAGACACATATCGTGGAGGCTATTTCAGAACAGTGTTCAAGCGGGAGACTGGCTGCACGGTTTATGTGTGTCGAGAGTGAACATTCGGCCATGGCCTCTGTTATCGGCGCCGCCAGTGGGGGCGTTCGAACCTTCACGGCCACATCCGGTCAGGGGCTTGCCTACATGCATGAGTTGCTGCACTGGGCTTCGGGGGCACGGTTGCCCATCGTCATGGCGGAGGTTAATCGCGCCCTGGCTCCCGGGTGGAATATCTGGGTGGACCAGACAGACAGTCTGTCCCAGAGGGATACGGGCTGGATTCAACTCTACTGCGAGGACGGCCAGGAGGTTTTGGATACAACCTTGCTGGCATACAGGCTTGCCGAGGAGATCAATCTGCCGGTCATGGTGATATTGGACGCTTTTTTTCTTTCTCATACATACGAACCCGTGGATATCCCCGATCAGGAGCAGGTGGATGAATTTCTGCCTCCCATAGAGGCGAAAATAATACTTGATACAGCCGATCCTTTTGCCCTGGGGCAGATGGTGCCCCCTGGTGCCTACATGGAGATGCGCCATGATATCCAGCTGGCCATGGAGAGAGTACCCACTACATATCAGCAAATGGATGGGCTCTTTGCAGAACTGTTTGGACGAAGCTATGGTGACGTGGATTCGGTTCTATGTGATGACGCCGATATCGTTCTGGTGGTGAGCGGCACAGTTACGGGTACCTGCAGACAGGCCCTGGCTGATCTGCGATCCCTGGGGGAAAAAGCCGGCATGCTAAAGATAAAAATGTTTCGCCCTTTTCCGAACGAACCCATACGCAGGGCACTGAAAGGTGTTTCGAAAATAGCGGTGGTCGATCGAAACTGTTCTTTTGGTGCCGGTGGTATATTTGCACAGGAGATTCGATCGGCACTCTGCAATTTTGAAACTGGGCCATTGGTCTACAGCTATATTGCTGGCCTGGGTGGGCGTGATATCACCGGTGATACCCTGAAGGAAATCTATTATCGGACGAAATCTTCAGAAATGCCTGAGATGCACAGCGTGTGGATTGGACTTAACCAGGAGTGATAAGCGATAAACTGTAAACGGTAAACAGCTTAAGGCTTATAGCTTAAAGCTAAATCAATCTAATAATATGATGAACAACCCAACCCAACCCGACCTCATCCACCCCGGCCATGTGGCCTGTCCCGGGTGTGGTGCGGCGATCGCCATGAAATTAGCTCTCAGGGTTATGGGACCCAAAACCATGGTCGTCATACCTGCCTGCTGCTGGGGTGTTATTGCGGGTCCCTATCCCCAGTCTTCCCTGAAGGTTCCCGTACTCCAGACAGCCTTTGCTACCGCTGGTGCCGCTGCCGGCGGTTTGCGGGCGGCACTCGACATGAGAGGGGATGCGGAAACGGTTGTTATGGCATGGGCTGGTGATGGCGGTACATTCGATATCGGACTTCAATCTCTGAGTGGCGCAGTCGAACGAAACGATAATATCCTTTATGTTTGCTATGACAACGAAGCTTACATGAACACGGGTGTACAGAGAAGCTCTTCAACTCCCTATGGGACGCGTACCACCACCACGCCCGGGTCTGGCTGGAAACGTTCGCGGAAAAAGAATATCGTCGAAATTCTGGCAGCCCACCGGATAGCGTACGCGGCAACGGCCAGTATCGCTTTCCCGGAAGACATGATGCGCAAGTTTGAGAAAGCTCGGCAAATGAACCGCGGCTCTCGATTTCTGCACGTGTACGCAACATGCCCCACAGGCTGGGGTATTGCTTCTGACAAATCTATTCATATTGCGCGGCTTGCAGTTCAATGTAACATGTTTCCGCTCTATGAGGTAGAAAATGGCATGGCGTATACCCTCAATTACCAGGGGAAAGAGGCTGTGGGCGCATACCTGAAAGCCCAGAGACGGTTTCGACATTTGAGCAAAGACGATATCGGGCATGTCCAGGCAATGGTGGATGAGGACTGGGATCTTTTGATGCAAAAGGTTTCTCGATGAAAGCGCGGTTCGTGATACATGCCATTAGACCTTGTATTGGCTGTCTTTTGGTCTTTTTGTGGTTTGTGACCCTGCAGCCGGCGATGGCGGAACCCACACCGGCGATTCAATTTCTTATGAAAGAGCCCGTGTCAATGATGGACTGGGGTCTGAAAAATATTGAGGACCATCTCTTCCGGAATCGGGCCCTGTTTGTGCAGAGTGAAAAGTCCCTGTTTGAACCGGAGCCGACCATCGCGGTTCTTTATGACTGGGAGAAAAACCAGATTCGGATATCCTTGGGTCTTCGAACGTGTAAACAGGTTCAAAAGATGTCACAGGGACTTTCCGATATCCGTTCACATGTGGAATGGGTCATCAAATACCTGCGCGGATCCCTGACCATGAAGCCCTATGATTCCTTTTTCAGGCACAGGGGATTTCGAAATAAGGAAAGTCCCCGGAGCCTTGAATCCGAGCTGGCGGGTTTGACGGAACTGATCGTGAGTGTCCGGGACAGGGAATCCAATATCCTGAGTCGCTGCACAGGACATTTGACCGGAAGTGATATCGTATGGTTAACCATAGGGCAGCCCTGATGACGCCCGATGGGACAGGTAAGAGCAAGAGCATTCATTGCGAAAACACAAAAGCCCGAAATCACGAAAAAGACCTAATAATACTTCGTGGTTTTTCAATTTCGTGTTTTCGTGATAAGTATAATTTTTTTCAATTGTGAACACAGAAAGCATATTGAAGCGATTTAAAACGTAACACCTAACACCATTTATATTATGTTCCTTGAATGCCAGAATATAAATTTTCGCTATCCCAATGGTTCCATGGACGTGTTCCACGATCTATCCTTCCAGATGAAGACCCCGGGGTTTCATGCCCTGTTTGGGCCTTCCGGTGTGGGCAAAACATCCCTGGCGCGAATCATTGTCGGTGATTTCAACGACTATTCGGGTGTCGTCAGGTCGGAAGGCATGCAGAATCTTCTCTATTCCTATAATCTGGAGAGGCTTCCGGACTGGTCAAGCGTCGGGAAACATCTCGAAAAGATAACACCACCATCCCTCAGGGACCGGAAGAATGAACTGATTGCTTCTTTTGACATGGCCGAGACCATGCGTCTTAGATTTTCTCAGCTTTCCCTTGGGCAGCAGAACCGGGTGAACCTGATACGCTACCTGCTGCAAGATTTTCACCTGCTCATTATGGATGAGAGCCTGGCCAATGTGGATGAGCGCACACGGGAGAAGATCATCTTGGGAATCAAGGATATGTTTCCGGATACATACTTTTTATATATTTCTCACAATGTAATAGAGGTATCCAAATTCTGCCGAGAGATTCTGGTTTTTCGAAACTCCCTGAAAGCGCCCCAGGTCATAACGGTCAATGGTCAGGATCATAAACTTGGCCAAACCGTATCCAAAGACAAACTGGAACAGACCATGCTGGAGATCATGCATGCTTCATAGACGCATCTATCAGTTTTTTATCATCTATCTGCTCGGGTTGCTGGTTCTGTTCAGCGTGAAGTACCTTCTGGATCTTTCCGATTATGTCATTCCGGGACTCGAAGACCTGGCCCAGACATTTCGAACCGTATTTTTGAGATACGTATCAGACGTGGTGGATACCATATCCGTTGCTGTCATTGGGCAGGTCATTTCCGTTTTCATGGCCATCGTAGTGGGGGTTCTGGGGCGGCAGACAACCTGGTTTGGCTCTTTTATCAAGGTGGCGGCCTACAATGTCCAGGCCTATCCCATTGTGGCTATTGCACCGATTATTTTTATTCTGTTTGGTGACGGGTTTTTATCCAGGCTTTTGATTGCGGCCATGATCTGCTATTTTCCCATTTTGCTCTCAGTAATCAGCATCATGTCGGAACCGGTTCATGATATCGAGCATTTTTACCGTGTTACCGGGAGGATGCGCTGGCAGCTGGAAGTCAAGATACGGGCATTTGAGAATCTGAACAAATTGACAACCGTCATATCCGGGAGTGCGACGCTTGCCATGGCAGGCACAATTGTTGCCGAATTCATTGCGGCAAATGCTGGAATAGGATATAGTATCCGCATAGCCCTTTATCAAAGCGATCTGGCAAAAATCCTCACAGCCCTGTTTTTGATCGGTATTACCCTGTCCGTTTACCAGGGTTTACTGGAGATTGCCGGGTACCTCGTGAAAAAAGGGTGGGCAAGTCACTGACCGTAAAACATGGCAGCGATTCCAAGTAAGTAGGTTGAAGGCTATTGGGCTGTAGGATAATCAGGTTGCAAAAGGTTACGCGCAGCGCTTGATAGCCCAAATTACCTAAACAGCTTCACATGGTCTAACAATTTTCAAAGGAGAATGGAAATGAACAGACATATCAAAAAAATATCGGTATTTCTTTTCCTGTTTTCCATCTGTTTTTCACTGTCCGGTATAAGGGTTTCTGAGGCATCGGAGACAGCTGTTTACCGGTTAAAATGGCTTTTTAATGCCAGTGTGATTGGAGATATCTATGCCGATGTCCATGGACACTTTAAAGCCCGGGGCCTGGATGTAACCGTCAAAGAGGGCGGTCCCGAAAGAGATGCCATTCGAGAACTGGAATTGGGTTATGCAGCCTTTGGTGTGGCGTCAGCCGACCAGGTGATCCGGGCCCTGGCCAAGGGTTCTCCCGTGGTCGTCATTGCTCAGTTGTTTCAGATCAACCCGCTGCAATGGATATACCGGTCTGAGAATCTTGACGTCACCCGAGTCGAGGATCTCAAGGGAAAGGTTGTCGGTATTACTTTTGGTGGCAATGATGAAACCATCATGCGGACGCTCATGGCAAAAGCAGGGCTTACAGAAAAAGATATCAGTGTCTTCAGCGTCCGGTACGATTATACGCCTTTTTATCAAAAGAGAGTGGATGTATGGCCTGTGTATCGAAATTCACAGGCGCCAATCCTGGAAAAGAAACTTGGCGATCTCGGTGAGTCAGTGGCCTATTTCAACCCGGCTGCCCACGGTGTCAAGTTTGTTGCCAACTCCGTAGTGACCTCGAAGCGGATGATGGAAGAACAAGCGGATGTGGTCAAGAATTTTACCAGCGCACTGCTCCAGGGCTGGGAGGAGGCCTTGGAACTGGAAAATGAAGAGGATGTCCTGAAAACACTGCGACAATTCGACAAAGATACACCACCCGATATCATGCGTAAGCAACTGGTGATTACCCGCAGCCTCATAAAACCTTTCAAGGATACCCGTATCGGGATGATCGATCTGGAAGCCTGGCAGCAGACAGAAAAAATCATGCTGGAACAGAATCAGATTCCGAGCCCGGTGGCGGTGGAAAAGGTTATCAGAAAGCCATTTTAGCCCGAGTATTTAATGAACCATAGCAGCGAGCGCATTCCCCGTGGTTTCTGCCGTACGGCAAAACATTCCTCGTGGCTTGCTGCGAGGTTTTTCAATAATCTATCAATTTGTTCGATGTTTTATGCCGAATAATCAAGCCCCCTTCTGGAAAACAAAAACCCTTTCGGAATTGACCCGTCAAGAATGGGAATCCCTGTGTGATGGTTGCGGACTGTGCTGCCTGCAGAAACTGGAAGACCGGAAAACCGGCCGGATCGATTTCACGAGCATATCCTGTTATCTGCTGGACACCAAACGTTGCCGCTGCCGCTCCTATGAAAACCGTATGTTCCTTGTCAGGGAATGCGTCGAACTGACGCCGGCCAAGGTTGTGAAGTTTCGCTGGCTTCCCAAGACCTGTGCCTACCGGTTGCTGGCTGCAGGCCAAGAACTGTACTGGTGGCATCCTCTTGTTTCCGGAGATGCTGAAACCGTTCACTTGTCAGGCATATCTGCCAGGGATCGGGTCATCTCGGAGGAATATGTGCATCCAGATGACATTGAGGATTACATTGTCCTAAAGTGAACACCTGTGTGCGTTGCTGTCTCGTCCTTATGGTATGCGGAACACAACAGCATCTTCTTTGTATGACTCTTTTTTCTCTATCAATGATGAAAACCGATAGTTGAGCTGTAATCTATAAGCTTTAAGCAGCTTATATCTCATAGCTTACCGCTTATGATGATGGTAACCCTCGATAACATTTTCTGCCCTTAAATAAGAGAGAACAAGAATAATTGTTTTATAATTTAAATTTATTGATCAGAAAGAACTGTCTTTGGTATGCTGCCACCAAAATACGGAAGGAGGGTCAGCATGGATGATTGTATTTTCTGTAAAATCGTTAAAGGCGAAATTCCGAGTATCAAAATATATGAAGACAAGCATGTATTTGCATTTATGGACATCAATCCGGTTTCAGAAGGACATGCCCTGGTTATTCCCAAGATACATGTCGAGAATTTGTGGAAGATACCCGAGGCAACTTTGTCCGCAGTACACTCGGCTTCAAAAACAATTGTACATGCCATGACAATGGCCATGGGGCCTGTGTCGGTAGCGGCTGTACAGTTGAATGGAAGGGGGGTTAACCAGGTCGTAATGCACTACCATCTACACCTGATCCCACGTGCCAGTGACGGCGAGGCCCTCAAATTGACAGCTTGGGAAATGATTCCCGGGGACATGGATGCTATCAATCGCACAGGAGCGGCTATTGCAGCGGCTATTGAAAATGACTAAGATCAAAAGGAGAGGAAATGAAAGAAATTGAGACAGTCGGGATTATTGGATTTGGCGTTATGGGGGCAGCCATTGGAATGAATGCGGCCATGTCGGGGTACCGGGTGGTGTTCAAGGAACTCAACGATGAACTGGTGCAGACCATGTTTGATAAATGGGTCGTCAAATCATTGGAAAAGCGGGTGGCAAAGGGAAAAATAACCCAGGCGGACATGGATGCCATAACGGGAATGATCAGCGGCACCAGTCGCTATGAAGCGCTTTCTGACTGCGATCTCGTCATAGAAGCTGCCATTGAAAAGATGGACCTGAAAATACAGATATTCGAAGATCTGTCTTCAGTTTGTCGGGAGGATGCGATTCTGGTCAGCAACACCTCGACTTTTTTGATTGAAACACTCATGGCAAAAGCTACTCATCAGGAGCGAACCGCAGGATTGCATTATTTTTTCCCAGCCAACATCAATCGTCTGGTGGAAGTGATTCGTCAGAAAAATACCAGCGATGACACCTATCAAGCCCTTATGGCATTCGCTGAAAAATGCCGCAAAACAGCCATTACAGTAAAAGATTTTCCTGGTTTTGCCATTAACCCCTTGTTTATTTCCAGCTATATGGTGCTGGATTCTTTTCTGGGTGAAACCTACAATGTTGCAACGCTTGAAAGCATATCCCAGGAAGCCCTGAATGTCCGCTATGGTATCATGTGGGTTCAAAACGGATCTGGCCTGGGAACATGCTACCACGCAGGCGTGTCAATGTTCGATTACCTGAACGGATCGGATCTTGGTTATCCAGTCGTTCCGGATCAGCTCAAGGCCCAGTTTGAAAGCAATGCCCCATGGAATTTGACGGATGGAGAGGTTTTGACGGATCCGGAGGCCAGGGCCAAGGTTAAAGACCGTCTTCTGGGAAATGTTTTCACCATAGCGACCCACCTGGTGGAAAATGATGTCGTTTCCGTTACAGATCTGGAACTGGGTGTCTGTACGGCGCTGGCATGGCCAAAGGGACCCTTTGGCATGATGAACGATCTGGGTATGGAAGAGACAAAACGGTTGATTCAGCAGTCCGTGACTGTTGGGGATTACAAGATGCCGAAAAGATTTCAGGCGGGAACACCGGAGGCCTGGGAAATATAAACGATATTTGATAGGCTGTAGGTGTTTAGACTGTTAGACTTTTAGCAGCTAACAGTCTAATAATCTAACAGCCTAAATGGCTAAACCGTATGGGAGACTATTATCAGATCCTGGGAATTTCGACGGATACGGAACCGGAGAAAATAAAGCAGGCATATCGGGATCTTGCTTTTCAATACCACCCGGACCGGAACAAGGAGAATCCAGCAGCCGTCGAAAAAATGAAACGGATCAACGAGGCTTACGCCGTTCTTTCCAACGCACAAAAACGTCGTGAGTATGACAGCCTGCGCCAAACGTTTGGATCGTCGGCCCATCATCGATTTCGTCAGAACCATACCGAGCAGGATATCTTCAGCGGATCGGATATCCACAGGATCCTGGAAGAGATGGCAAAATCCTTTGGTTTTCGGGGATATCATGACATTTTCAGGGAGTTTTACGGAAAGGGTTATCAATCCTTTGAAATTAAACGACCCGGATTTTTCATGGGAGGTTTTATTTTTTCCGGTGCCATGGGCAGGCATCAAGACCATACAGGACGACTACCTTTTATTAAGCGTTCCGTTATTCGCTTTGCTCAACAGGCTTTCGGAAAATTATCCGGTTTGACCCCGCAGACCCGGGGAAGTGATTTTTACGAGGTAATTCATATCGACACCGCTTTAGCGCAGACGGGCGGCCCCTATGCGTATTATCATCGGAAACGATCAAAAAAACTTGTGGTTACCATTCCTGCCGGGGTACGTGACGGTCAGAAAATACGTCTCACGGGTATGGGAGAAAAGGGTAAGGACGGCGGCGGACCCGGTGACTTATTTCTAAAAGTACGCGTGAAAAAACCGCTGCTGGAACGCTTGAAACAACTCATTTCATGAAAAACATGACGGGGTCAATCAGATTTGTGACAAGTCAGCGCTAAATCCGCCCGGTGATAGCCAACATAATTGCATTCTGGACGTGCATCCTGTTTTCAGCCTCGTCAAAGACCACCGATGCCGGTGATTCCATGACCGAATCCGTGACCTCCCGGCCCCTTTCCGCCGGTAGACAGTGCAGAAAGAGTGTCTGCCTGCCAGTAGACGCCATGAGGGCGTCGTTCACCTGATATTCCTGAAAATGCTTTTCCCGTTCTTTTGCTTCATGCTTTTGCCCCATGGAGGCCCAGACATCCGTATACACCACATCGGCATCTTTTACAGCCGTTTTAGGATCATGCATAATTTCGATTTCAGATAGACCTTCGGAAACGGCTGCCCTGACTGTTTCAGCATCGGGTTCGTAATTTTCCGGGCAGGCGCAAACAAAGTGAAATGGGAGTCTCATGGCCAGACGCAGCCAGGAATTCACCACGTTGTTTCCATCCCCGAGATAGACAATTTTTAGATCCTTCAGATTCCCGCGATGTTCTTGTATGGTGAAGATGTCAGCCATGACCTGGCAGGGGTGATTGTAGTCGGTCAGGCCGTTGATTACCGGTTTGTCCGCGTATGTTGCCATTTCGATAATATGGTCATGCGCGAAAAGTCGTGCCATGATCATATGGTTGTATCGACTGACAACCCGGGCAATATCCTTGACGGCTTCACGCTTCCCTATGTCGATGTCCGATGGTCCCAGATAGATGGCGTGGCCTCCCAGGAGAAAAAATCCTGTTTCAAAAGACAGGCGCGTTCTGGCGGAGGGTTTTGCAAAGATCATTGCCAGACTCTGCCCCTTGAAGGGCTGATAATCCTTGTCTGTCCGTATCCGGGTTTTGACCTCTGCTGACAGGTCCAGCACATGATGGATCTCGTCGGTGGTCAAGTCAGTGATGTGTAGAAAGTCTCGTTTCACGGGTACCTCCATTCAAATCTGATACAATCAATTTGCGATTTGATTGTTCTACAAACCGCGTGCTTGGCACGCGGTTTTGAACCTGAACTTGCGGAGACGTGCCCTCTCCTTTGTCTTTCCCCCATTTTGGGGGAAATCCAAGCCACCCGTTTCACGGGTGGTAGTTGACTCGCTCAACTTAAGTATAGGCTATTTTTTGTACCGCTGCAAGCCATGCAAATATGCCATTGTCGAAATGTGCCGTTTGGTATATGACATTTCAGGTGAAACATGACAAACTTCATCGTTAGTGACCGTTTAGAAATAGGGATTTTCGCGTTCTGCCAAGGCGGACGTCAGATTTAACCCGGAGGCGCCCTTAGGAAGTGCCCTTGGGGTGAATAGCGTGCTATTTTGAGGAGTTAAATCATTGCGCCCAACGCCGGCGGGGCGTGAAAAGACCATTTATGGATGGGCACTAGTTAATCATTTCTATATAGCAAACGATATCGGAATAATATGCAATGAAGGAAAAGAAGAAAAGTCTGGTCGATGTGATCATGGTGAACATGCTTTTGGTGATCAGTCTTCCCTTGGTTCTCATGGGCGGTATCGTTATTTTGGGCGAGTATCATTTTTTTCGTCAGGAACGTGGGGCGATTAAAAAAGCCTATATCCAGGAGCAGGAAGCGATTTTCAAGCACGAAGTGGAGAAGGCCATCGACTATATCCGGTGGACCCGCAGACAGCATCGGATGCCTGGTGAGGAGCAGGAAGCGGAGATGTTGAGCTGGATATCCAGGATACGGTTTCACAACAAGGGCCGACTACCCGGATTCCTGTTCGTGCGAACCCTCGATGGTATACAGCTCATGAGCATCAGCCGTCCTGATCTCATAGGCAAGGATATTTCTCTTCTGACAGATCCCGATGGCATTCGTTCACACCAGCTTTATCTGAAAACCATCAGGAAAACCGAGGGGGGATATGCCGATTATTCGTCACTCAATCCCAGTACGCGGAAAGTTGAGCTGAAACGATCTTTTGTCAAAAGTGTACCGGAGTTGGGATGGTATGTCGGCGCAGGGTTCTGGTTTGGTGATATCGAGCAGGTCATCTTCGATAAGCAGTTGGATTTCAGAAATACAATCATAAAACAGGTTTCGACCATTTCTCTGCTTCTTTCCGCCATGTTTCTGCTCCAGTACCTGGTGTACCGTGTTATGATGCGTAAAATGCGGGGAAATTTCCATCAGTTTGACGCTTTTTTCAATAGATCGACATCAACGGCTGTCCAGATGGACGTAACGTCCCTCAGTTATTCGGAGTTTGTCAACATGGCCAACTCCGCCAACCAGATGATGCAGGATCGGAATAAAGCCGAACAGGCTCTGCGTGACAGTGAGAACCGCTATCGGTCGATCATCGAGAACATTGATGAAGGTTATTGTGAAGTAGATCCGAACGGGAACATCACTTTCTTCAACAATCGCATGCAAGACATTTTGGGATATCCCAGGGAAGAACTGACCGGTATGAACACAGCGAATATGCTGGAAGAGAAGGATGTCGAAGAAGTGTTCAAGCACTTTGCCGATGTCTATAAAACCGACGTGCCGCAACCGGAATTCACCTGCCAGATCAGGCGCAAGGATGGAACATGGAAATTTGTGGGACTCACGCCTACAGTCATCAAGGACAGTCAGGGAAACAAGACAGGGTTACGCAGTATCGTCAGAGATGTGGACAGACAGAAAAAATATGAAGAGAGCCTGATTTATCTGGCTTACCATGATGCACTGACAGGATTGAAAAACAGGAAAGCTTTCTACGAGCAGTTACAGGATGCTATTTATCACGCCAAACGCTATGGCACTGAGATTGTTTTGATCTATATCGATATCGACAAATTCAAAAAAGTCAATGACACCCTGGGGCATGAGATCGGTGATGTGCTTTTACTGGAGATCAGGGACCGGCTGCAGGGCACATTGCGCAAAACCGATTTTATCTCACGAATCGGTGGTGATGAATTTGTTGTCCTGGTGGACAGCCCGCATCCTATTCAACCAAAAGTCATTGCGAAGAAAATTCTAAAAAAACTCTCTGAACCCTATAATCTCAAGGGGAACATGGTCGATTACATCTCCTCGAGTATCGGGATCAGTCTTTTTCCCACCGATGCTGTTGACATGGACAGCCTGGTGAAAAAGGCGGACCAGGCCATGTACATGGCAAAGGAAACGGGGAATGGTTATGTCAGCTATGCCGATGCTGACAAATGATGCTTTGAGAAAATACCTCTTTTATGACATTCAAAGTTGAATTCTTTTAAACCCGATGATAAATTAATCCTTTCCGTTTCTTGATATCATTTTATTATGCTTGACAATTTTTATTAGTTAAACTAAATGTCACAGCTTATATATCTTTTGGGTTGAGCTTGCATACATTACGGTACGGATGTCGGCAGATCCCCAAAATATAAATTTTGAACCCGCTGCACAAAGGCGTGTAGTCAGGGCTGTATGAATAAGACAAAGGCGTCTGATCCTGTGACTAAACAGGTCGGCGCCTTTTTTTTTCCGAATACGCTTCCCCAAAAAAATATCCTGCCATGGTTGACAGGATTTGGCAGGATTTACATCAGCAAAAAAGGAAAACACCACAAGAACATCAGACCAAGGAGAGCAACATGAGATTTGTGAAATCAAACGACGTACTGGGAACCACCAACAGGGGCAACCCCACGGAATCAGGTTTATGCACTTTATGCAGGGCTGACTGCCAGGGAAAGTGTGAAGTATGGCTGTCGAGTCTTGTGGGCCGGAAACTCCTTTATCCGCGCAGCTACGGCATCGTGACGGCCGGGGCCAACAATACGACGCATGTGGGTGTTTCCTACAATTCACTTCGCATTCAGGGGTATGCATATGGGTCGCATGGTCTAAACAGTCGACTGACCAGCGATCCCGATGATTGCATTTTTCCCAATGTGAAACTCGAAACAGAATTTGGCAACGAGGTCAAAACCAAGGCGCGCATACCGCTTATGACCGGCGCTCTTGGGTCTACCTTTGTGGCGGCCAAGTACTGGGATTCCTTTGCTGTCGGTGCGGCCCTGGCCGGGATCCCGGTTGTCATCGGGGAGAACGTGGTGGGTGTCGATTTGGAGTCGGAAATTGACCTTTCAGCGGACAAAAAGGGTAAAATAAAAAAGGCCCCGGAACTGGAACGTCGTATTGACAGCTACTTCAGATATTTTGATGGGTATGGTGGACTGTTCGTGCAGTTGAACGTGGAGGATACCCGAAATGGCGTGGCGGAGTTTGTAGCCGATAAATACGGGGACAAGTGTATCATCGAGTTGAAATGGGGGCAGGGAGCCAAGGATATCGGTGGTGAGATTCAGGTTACAAGTCTTGAATATGCCAAGTTCCTGCAGGACAGGGGGTATGTGGTGGATCCGGATCCCTCGCTTCCGGAGGTTCAGAAGGCCTTTGAAACCCGCTCCGTCAAATCGTTTGCCAGGCACAGTCGGCTGGGAAGCACCGATCTTTCCACGGTGGAGCAGGTTCGGGAAGACTTCATGAACTCGGTTGTCTATCTGCGAAGTCTTGGTTTTAAGCGGATATCCCTCAAGACCGGTTCCTACGGCATGGAAGAACTGGCCATGGCCATCAAATTTGCAACCGATGCAAAGCTGGATCTTCTGACCATTGACGGATCCGGCGGCGGTACGGGTATGAGCCCCTGGAACATGATGCAGAGTTGGGGGGTTCCTTCCATCAACCTGCACGCCAAAGCTTATGAATATGCCAACATACTGGCGGCAAAGGGTCACCGGGTGGTGGATATGTCGTTTGCAGGCGGGTTTGCACAGGAAGACAGCATTTTCAAAGGTCTTGCGTTGGGAGCGCCCTTCACCAAGCTGATCTGTATGGGGCGGGCGCTCATGATACCGGGATTTGTGGGGGCGAACATCGAAGGCGCCCTGTTTCCTGAGAAGAGAGGAGATCTCAACGGCCACTGGGCGGAGCTCCCCAAGAGTGTCCTGCGGGTGGGAAATGCAGCCACGGAAATATTCTCCTGTTATCATGACGTTGAAAAAAAACTTGGAAAAGATGAAATGACACAGGTCCCCTATGGTGCCCTTGCCATGGTTACCATGGTGGACAAGCTTTATGGCGGGCTGCAGCAGCTATTGGCCGGTGCCCGCAAATTTGACGTTCGAAACATCTCCCGGGGGGATATCTTTTCCGGGAACCGCGAGACTGCCAAAGAAACCGGTATTTCCCACATGTGCGATGCCAATGATGAAAGCGCCAAGAAGATACTCAATTCTTGACCTGCAACAGCGGGTGTTGATCCCGTAGCTTATAATATTCGGCTGTGCTTCGCATGCTAAAGGTTATTGAAGCGTCTTGCAGCAAGCCACGCGGAACGCACTCGCTGTTTCGATTTAAAAGACAAGGGCCTGGATTTTAAAGCCCTTGTTTCTTAAACCCGTGCTATTGTCGTGTTTGCCAAAGCATTTTTGCAGCCTTACTCCGGCAACCACTGATAAAATCAGAACCGTACACGCCATTCATCTATCATTTCTGCACCTTGTCATTGCATTTTTCTCATCACTCACTGTTTTTCAGTTGACATATATCGTCGGATACATGCCTAAGGCTATAGCCCATGCGATGTTCTCATTTGGATTTTAAAGGAAAATAGGTTGTCTTTCGGCAGTTCTTGACCTCCCAAACGCCAAGGGTGTATGTTCGCACTAGGTATGAGCGAGCAGGTATATAGTGGACCTGTTGGCTGGTTTTATACCGCTTGTCATAATAATGTTCCGAAAATAAGATGGCGCTACAAACCCGATATAAAGGGCGGTCATATCTTATCCCTATGGAAATAAGGAGCACACAATGATTGAGATACTAGAGAAAAAAGTATTGCGAGGTGCCAATATTTACAGTTATCGCCCGGTTATCGTCATGACCATCGATTTGGCTGAATATAATGAAGTTAAAACGAGCAAGATAGAAGGATTTGTTGATAAATTGCTTGAAATGATTCCCAGCCTGGAAGATCACCGGTGCTCAGAAGGGGTTAAAGGCGGTCTCATCACACGTATGAAGGAAGGCACACTTTTGGGGCATGTAATAGAGCACATCGCTTTGGAACTTCAGTACATCGCATACATGGATGTAGGTTTCGGCAAAACTGTGGATGCCGACGAACCGGGTGTATTCAATGTGATTTTCAGTTACTGGGTGGAAGAGGCGGGCATCTGTGCAGGGGTTGAAGCTGTAGAGATCGTCAAAAATCTATTGACCGGGAAAGTGTATGACCTTGAGTCGACCATATTCAATCTCAAAGATATTCGGGATGATCACTATCTAGGCCCCTCAACAGCTTCGATTGTCAGTGAGGCCGAAGTTCGTGGCATTACTGTGCTGCGCTTGGATGATTACAATCTAGTGCAGCTTGGCGAAGGAAAATTTCAGAAACGCATCCAGGCTGCTATTACCTCCAATACCAGTCTTATCGGCGTGGAAACCGCCGGTAACAAAAGGCTGACCAAAATTATGCTGGAAGACGCCGGTATCCCGGTTCCCAAGGGAACCGTGGTTCGTAAGCTGGGGAGTGCCATCGAGGATGCCCAATGGCTGGGCTATCCGGTGGTAATCAAACCCCATGACGGGCATCATGGCAAGGGTGTAACCACCAATTTAAGCAATGCGGAAGAATTGACTGGTGCGTTTCAACGTGCCAAAGCCATAAGCAACAAAGTCATCGTCGAACAAAACCTAACGGGGAACGATTATCGCATGCTGGTAATAGACGGCAAATTTGTTGCAGCTGCTAAACGCGCACCGGCAGCAGTTAACGGTGATGGCCAGCACACAATTGCCGAATTGATTGACATCGAAAATCAGAATCCGGACCGGGGATTTGGTCACGAAAACATCATGACGCGTCTAAAGGTCTCTTCGGTTACGGAACATTTATTGAAGAAATCCAACTACACCATGGAAACAGTCCTCAAAGAGGGTGAAATGTTTCATCTTGAATTGACAGCCAATCTTTCAACGGGCGGATCGGCTGAGGATGTGACCGACCGGGTTCATAAAGCCAACCGTTTCATGGCTGAACGTATTGCCAAAATTATAGATCTCGATATTGCGGGCATCGATGTTTTAGCACAAACGATCAGCGAACCGATCGCCAAGGTGGGTGGAGCCGTCATCGAAGTCAATGCTGCACCGGGGCTGCGTATGCATTTAGCCCCCGCAAAAGGCAAGGCAAGAAATGTAGCACGGCATATCATTGATATGCTCTTCCCCGAGGGCTCACCCAGTGATATTCCCATTGTGGCCGTCACCGGAACCAATGGGAAAACCACTACCGTTCGGATGATCGCCAATATGCTAAAAGGTGTTGGGTACCACGTAGGCATGACCACCACCGATGGTATTTATGTGCAAGATCGGCTGATTACCAGTGGTGATATGAGCGGCCCCTATTCTGCCGGGGTCGTTCTGAGGGACCCCATGGTCGATTGCGCAGTACTTGAGACGGCTCGCGGCGGTATACTAAGAGAAGGTCTGGGATATAAAATGGCGGATGTGGGTGTTGTTCTCAATGTGCAGCCGGATCATCTGGGCCTGAAAGGGATCCACACCATCGAAGACCTGGCAAAAGTCAAAGCCGTTGTGGCCGAAATGGTACGCAAAGGGGGCGTAACAGTATTAAACGCAGATGATGAACACTGTGTTGATATGGCGCAATATTGCCGGGAGAAAATTATCTATTTCTCATTGCGCCCTTCCAATCCGGTAATTCAGGCTCACCTGGACAACGATTTTACAGCCGTAGTCTATGATCGCGGTTATATAAGCATTATTTCAGGCGAATCCGCCACGCCAGTGGCCAGGGCGGTGGACATGCCAATCACATTGGAGGGCCGTGCCCTGTTTAATGTCCAAAATGCTCTTGCTGCAGCAGCGGTGGGACATGCAATGGAGATGAAGATCGAAGAGATCCGTCATGGATTGATTTCCTTTTTCCCATCCCCGTCGCAAACACCAGGGCGGACCAACTTCTTTTCAATTAAAGACTTTGAAGTGATGTTGGATTACGCACACAATCCAACTGCCTATAAAAACATCCTTGACCTTGTCTCACGTTTGGGCCATAAGAACCGCCTGTTTGTTTTTGATGTTGTGGGAGATCGGCGCGATGAGGATCTTCGCGAAATGTGCCGATTGATTGCCTCTGGGTGTCAATATGCCATTGTATATGAGGATAAACAACTTCGGGGAAGGCAACCGGGGGAATTGATGCGCATCGTAGAGAAAGCATTCATGGACATGGGATTTGATGTCAATACCTTCGAAAAGATTGCCGATGAGGGGGAGGCTATCGAGAGAGCTCTGTCCATCGCAAAAAAAGATGATCTGGTTTGCATCATGTCCGGCAGGGTAGAGCAGGTAATTGAACATTTAAATGCGTTTCAGGATAAGGAAGATGTTTGAAAAACAGTTTGAATCGATGAACCGCAACAGCGAGCGCATTCCCTCTAGGCTCTGCTATTCGGAAGTGCTTCGCATGCTGCGAGTTTATTCAATACATAACGCGGTCTAAGCGGCTCAGACAGTTACCCGGCTTCCGGCCCGATACCCATAGACCTCTTTATAAAGCTAACGTTAGTGTTGTGGATAACCGCAATACATAAAAATACAATAGGTTCAATATTATATGAAAAAAGGTTACCTATTTCTGATTGGTGGAGCAGAAGATCGAAAAGGGGATAAACGTGTTCTGAAGCATCTTGTGGATCAGACAAACCCCTCTAATATCATAATTATTCCAACAGCTTCTAAATATCCAAAAGATGTTTACAGGAGTTATGCCGATGCCTTTAGCGACCTGGGGATTAAAGAAATAGAATGCCTGGACATCCGTTATAGAGACGAGGTTGATAGAGAGAAAAATTTTGAGGCTATTGAGAGAGCGGATCTAGTCTATTTTGGTGGTGGGGACCAGGTTAAACTGGTCGCCACTCTGAACCGGACCAGACTTTTTGATCGAATAATTGAGCGCTTGGAAAGTGGTGATCTGCATATCGCCGGCACCAGTGCCGGTGCAGCTGCTGCCGGAAATCCTATTCTTTATAATGGAGACCGAAGGGGCTTAAAAAAAGGCTCGATTAAATATTCTGAAGGATTCGGTTTTATCGATGGTGTCGCCATTGATACACATTTTTCAGCTCGTAAGAGACTGACAAGACTCTGTCAATTATTGGTCAGTGGCCATTGCAGAAAAGGAATAGGCCTGGATGAAAATACCGGCATTGTGATTCATCCCAATCTACATTTTACGGTGATAGGATCGGGGATGGTGACAATCGTAAGCAGTACCCATGTTTCCGGGTCGAATTACAGGGCTGTTGCCAATGGTGAAAACCTGAGATTCAATAACATGCACGTTGGTTTTCTGCCTGCCGGCACGCGTTTCAGCATTAGAAAATGGTCTATTCTTGGCCGGCCCGGACACTAGAAGCCATATAGAAAAAAGGGTTTTGGTTCAAGTTCAAGGCGGGCCCGAACTTCAACCCGCAGACATACTGAAGTATTTCGAGGCGTTGAAGCAAGGAACCAACACAGAAATTGGGCCAAAAAACTTTTTTGAGATAATTTATAGAAAGATAGAAACTCTCCAGCCAGTCGTGTCGTGTGTGGAAAGTGCTTGATAGCAGAAAACCATGGGATTCTATCATTTTGTGATAAACAAAAAGAGAACTTGGATATTGAGCGCCTACCGCACAATGGCCCTGATGGTGATGGTGGTTTTGTTGGGATTCGTACTTCTGGGTTGCGAAACAGGCGGTTCTGGTTCCACAGACTCGGGAGATTTCGCTGGTGATTCGGATGAAGATTCTAACGGCAACGTGGATTGCCCAGATGGCCCGCTTTCGGAACCCATTGCCGGGTGCACCCCCGGTCCCGTGCCCGACAGCGGCAATTTTGAAGCAGATTGCGTTGCGCGGATCAACCAATTCAGATGGGACTGTCAATGCCTGCCCCCGCTTGATCGCTGGACCGACGGGGAACCCTGTGCCGACGAACATGCCGAGTACGATTCAACCAACGGCGTCCATGCCGGGTTCATAGAAGACATTTGTGCGCCAAAGGGACGGGCCCAGAACGCGTGTCCTGGATGGGGATCCGAGGCCGACATCGTGGACACTTGCCTGCAAATGATGTGGGACGAGGGCCCCGGAGACGACTTCAATGAACATGGTCACTACATAAACATGTCCAGCACAAATTACACCAAAGTCGCATGCGGTGTTTACACAACCGGTCCCGGCGAAGTTTGGTCGGTTCAGAATTTCGAGTAATAAGCGCTGATCTTTGGATTAGGTCAGAGGCATGGCGATATGATTGTGAGTACCATATATCGGCTATTTTGCATCGGTATCCACTATATGGTGTGTTAAGGTCTTGACAATTTATTTCTTGGCTTGTAAGTAATCTGAAACAATCCATTGTTTCGAACCCGCTTTCGATAATGTGATTGGCTGCGTGCCCAAACCATTCCACTGTTAATAAAATGCCGGATAAAAATAACGTGCTTTGTTTAAGAATCTCAAAGGGGGAGGATGATCCACCATGATTATCAGTTTCGTAAATCAGAAAGGCGGTGTTGGGAAAACTACCACAGCAATCAATCTGGCGTCTAGCTTGATCAGAAAAAACCATAATTTGGTACTGATTGACGCCGATCCTCAAGGCAGCGCCACCACCTGGCACAGCATTGAGGATAACCAGGCTTTTGAGATTATAGACCACCCGGGCGAATTGACCCAGGCCGACATCAAAACGATTGAGACCGCATATGATTACGTCATCATCGATGCCCCACCGGCAGTGGATGACAAAGTGGAAACCATTTTGAAGGTTTCAGACCTGGCGATTTTGCCGGTGACCCCTAGCTCTCTGGATCTGTGGTCCTGCAAAGAGACCCTGGACACCATGGATCCAGAATTAGAGGCGCTTCTTAGCGGTAAAGTCCGACTTCTTGTCAACCGGAAAATCCCCGGCACCCGTGTCGGTAGAGAGGTGCGTCAGGCCCTGGAAAAATTTGATACACCCGTTTTTGAAACTGAACTGTGCCAACGGGTTGCCTATATCGATGCCATGAAATATGGTGTGTCGGTGATGCAGTTCGCCCCCGGCAGCAAGGCCGCTGGTGAGATTGAACAATGGAGTCAGGAGGTGATCGCATTATTTAGCAAGGATGTGGCTATGGAAGATGCCCCTGACAGCTCCATTGCTACGCTATATAGGGAAGAGACCGACAATATACTCTTTCGCAGTTTTCAGAATTTTTTTTAGATCTGCTTATACAGGAGGTAGAAATGGCCAAGATGAAGAAGCGCAAATTGTGCTGGAAAGCTTCGGAATCCCAGCAAGTGGTTGGATATCGGCTCTATTGGGCAGAGAGTGGAGAGGTGAGCTACGATTCCCCCTTTGCGGCCCTGGGCAATGTTACCGAAGTGGTACTGCCGGATGATGTAATTGGTTTTTCTCATAAAGGAGGTCCCATAGAATTTGGCGTGACTGCTGTGGACGAATTGGGAAACGAGTCTGACCTTACCACCTTCAAGGCGACCTATCAGTTTAACATCCCCCTGGCACCCGAGGGGCTGTGGATCGAGACCCTGGATAAATTCCGAACCAAGGGGGGAAAACCCGATGATAAGAAGGCGCCGGACCCCGTAACTTTGTTTGTCAGGAGCGGTGATCCCAAGACTGAAAGTGAAGCATGGGCCGCGCCCACTGAAGCAAAAGACGAGCCTGGGAGCTATCGGTCGGCGCAACTTTACGGGCACCCTGATAGCAACAAGGGTTTCTAAATTGGCCCTATTGTCCAGGTATGATTAGATCATCCTACCTATTTTCTAAGAACCTCGCAGCTTGCTGCGAGGTTCTTAAATGAATCACTTCTATCTGATCTGTTTCAATCGTTTACACCCAATCTTTTATGCGAATGTAATTTCAATGATAGTAAAGTCATCCTCAAATTTGTCTATTTTAGCCGATTCCAAGGCATATTGACAAAAGCGGTTTAAATTATGCCAAGCGGTATAAAATGTGAAAAGATTTCAACACCGCTGTAAAACGCTTTCTATGTTGATTTGTCATTCTATAGCGTTTGCCAGAATAACGTTCCGAAACTGCTACGGCAAATAACGCCAAAAAACCGCTCGAACTTGCCAACAAGCGTTCGTAAGGAACACCCGTGCCAAAAGATTAAGATACGATTGTCTGGTTAACAGTGCTTGATTACAATAGAACGAATCCAACCCTCTGGTCTTCCTAACGATCGCTAATTTGCTTCAAACAGGCGTCCGGCTGTTTGCCGTCACCCGCCGAAGCGCCAGCCAAAAGTCAAACGGAACATACTTATGACAGCTGTCATATAAGGGCGGTTTTCATGAACGGAATCTGCCCTCTATTGCATTTTCTATAAAAAATTATTATCTGTCCTTTCAATGGTAACTTTTCAAAGGACAAAAACCCCATATAGACGAGATATGAAAATAGTACGAACGGACATGGAGATAGAAACACCTCTGATAGATAGAAAACTGATGGAGTGGGGTCATAAACTGGTGCTACTTCCTGATGGTATCAGCGAGGATGAACTTTGCAAAGAGGTTTCCAACTGCGAATTATTGTTGATGTGCTATACACCTGTTACGGCAAATGTAATTGCGGCGGCACCCAAATTGAAAGGAATTGTGAAGTATGGGGTAGGCATTGATGCCATTGATATTCCCGCCGCTCACGCTCAGGGAATCAAGGTGGTGAATATCCCCGGATATGCTGATGAGACTGTTGCCGAAGGGGCTTTTGCCATGCTCATTGCACTGGCTAAAAAAATACCGGCACTGCAAAATGAGATGCGGTCGAAATCCTGGGCCTGGCCAAAGACTGAATGGATTAGCTCTGATATTTCTGGGAAAACGCTTGGCATCGTTGGATGTGGGAGAATCGGATCCAGCATGGCACGTATGGCCGGCGCTGGATTTCGAGCCCGGATCGTCGGGTATGACCCCTACAAGAGCCGTGATGAAATGGCTGAAAAAGGAATTGAAAAATATGATGATCTTATTCGGATGCTCGGTGAATGCGACTTTGTCTCGCTCCATGCTGTATTGACCAAAGAAACAAAACATCTCATCGGTGCTGATGAACTTGCTGCAATGAAGCCAACGACCATTCTTATTAACGCCTCTCGCGGCGCGTTGGTAGATGAGATAACACTGCTAAAAGCTCTTGAAGAGAAACAAATAGCTGGCGCTGGTCTCGATGTCTTTTCGCAAGAACCCCTCAATCAAAAAGATCACCCTCTCAAAAGCCTCTACCAGATGGAGAACGTCATTCTATTACCCCACCTCACGTTCTATACTGCCGAGGCGATGCAACGGCTGGAAGCAGAGACCCTTGAACGATGTCTTGAAATTATTGAAAACAGAACGGTTACGATAAAATCAACCGACCCGCGTTTGAAAATATAGAGGATTTCAAATGAAAGGCCCCTTCAATTGACTTCGATCTTTTCAATGGCCTGTATCCGTTTCAATACCGGCGGGTGAGAGTAGTTGAGAAAGACGTAGAAAGGATGGGGAAGGAGATTGGACAGATTGTGGACAGACAACTTTTTCAGGGCGTTAATCATGGCTCTGGGATTCCGGGTGGCTGCCACCGCAAATCTGTCGGCCTGGTATTCGTTGGACCGGGAACGAATCTGCATCAATATGCCGACAAAAAAGTCAAGGGGTGCGAAGAGCATCCCAAAAAAAATAAGCCCTCCATAGACAGATGTATGATTCATATAGAAAGCGTCAAACAAGCCTTGATAAGATATCATAAAAGAGAGCAGAAAAAACATGAGGCCGGTTTGAAATATCCCTAACAGCATTCCCTGGAGAATGTGTTTCTTTTTATAGTG
>JAHEIB010000026.1 GCA_024639645.1 Deltaproteobacteria bacterium | reverse complement strand
ATTACGGCCAATCCAGCCTTGGGCGCAGCTGCCGACCTGCTGGTTCACAATGGGGGAACAGCCATTTTAAGTGAAACAACTGAAATATACGGCGCTGAACATTTGCTGACCCGCCGGGCATCCAGCCCTGAAGTCGCTTCTAAGCTGGTGGATCTAATCCACTGGTGGGAGGAATACACAGAAAAAAACGGTGCTATGATCAACAACAATCCTACACCGGGCAATAAAGACGGCGGTTTGACCACGATATTGGAAAAATCGCTCGGAGCTGTAGCCAAAGGGGGAACAACGAATTTGATCGAAGTATATCGCTATGCTGAAATTGTCCGTAAAAAAGGCTTCATTTTTATGGACACCCCGGGCTATGACCTTGCATCTATTACCGGTATGATCGCTGGAGGGGCTAATGTCATCTGTTTCACAACCGGTTGTGGTACTGTTCTCGGATGCAAGCCCGCGCCGGTAATCAAGCTGGCTTCCAACTCGGCCATGTACCAGAGTCTTATAGAGGACATGGATATTAACTGTGGTCTTGTCATCGATGGTGAGAAAAGCCTTGATGAAATGGGTGCCATTGTCTTTCAGGATATCCTAGATACTGCCTCTGGGAAAAAAACCAAGAGTGAAAATTTCGGATTCGGCGATAATGAGTTTGTGCCATGGCATGTAGGGGCAGTTTTATAACCTATCCAGTACAAGTATCTCAACAGCAATTATTGGAGCCTCCTGATGAAAATACCAACATCGACAAAGATAATATAACTAAAGATTACATCAAAATTTGGGATTGCTTGAAACTTTTGACTGTATGATTGAAACACTGGTTGGCCTGAGAAGATAATTTTTCGGATTGAGTGACAATGATTTTGTTACACATAACCTTTAATCTTGGAAAATCTGTCAGATAGCAGAAATCTCAACCCTGACCAGTAGCCATAATTCATACATTTGCTCTGATAGTCTTTTCAGAAATTGGTTGTGAAATATTGTGACCCATTAGCCTATAATCAGCATATCTATGTAAAATGAATATTAGGAATGCAAATATTACATAATTATTGGGAGAATCCGATTCCAATTCACAGTATGTGTCAAACAGAAATTTCGAATTGGAAAATAATTCAACAGAGCCCTTAATAAGAGATTCATTGTCAATAAACTTTGCACCATCAAATATTACAGATTTTGCCATATTTGTTATTTTCCATTGACCAAGCTCTGGAAATTCAAGCTCATTCTTATCTCTTTCAGATTTTATTTTTTCATTCTTTCTACTAATTTTTTCTACAGAAGTTTGATGCAAGCTCAAAATTTTTCCGCTTACCGTAACCCCATTGATTTTCCACCTGTTTATAAAGGATTTATATGTGCATGGTGTGACCAGACCAGTTTTTTCGAATTATACGCTCAAATTCAGCTGGTTGCCATTGCTTTGTCCTTCATTGAATAAGGGCGACTTGCACTTTTTTTCTTGGATATTTTTCTTTCATTAATAAACCAAAATATGAAAATGCCAAATGTATAGGTATATTGGGCAATGAACTGAATCCACTCCGGCTTCGAATACCAGCCAAAAATTACATTCAATGGCAGGCCTACAAATCCTTCCTTGTGATTGAACATTGTGTGCGACAAATCAAATGCTTTGCTAAACAACAGGCTTTCTTTTGACAAAAGTGCGTAGCCTTTCATGGCGGACAATCCCTCATGTAATGAATACCCAATTAGGAAGCCAGCCTGTAAGATAAGGTATGCGAGGGTTATTCGAAAAATAACGTCGATACGAACCTTGATTAGTGAGTGGTATATAAAAACTGCGAGAACAAGGGATATACCGATGCCAAGAAACACCGCATAAACTGAATATTTTCCTGCAAACGAAAAAACAGCAATTTCTGTGCCCTCACGCATCACCATTGCAAATGCGATCAAGAAGACGCCAGCGGTGGAAAGATTCTGGGAAATCTGTTCCCGAACATTTGCAGTCATTTGGCTCCCGTGACGAATCATCCATACAATGAAAGTTGTAACGAGAATCAAGGCGATAAGACTGGCGCCGCTTTCCCAAGCTTTCGACAAGGTATCTACGCCTCCCAATCTATTGGCAGCCATAAATAGACCAAGACCGAGAAGACAAGAGCCAATGATTCCGGCCATACCTCCCTGATAAACTTTTGCTTCTAGTTGCGTTTTCCCGATGGTTGATAAATATCTGAGGATCACAGCAATCACAAGGAATGCTTCGAGCCCCTCACGAAATCCCATAATCATAGCAGGTATCATTTGAGTCATTTTTCCATCCTTTTGTAGCTTCATATAAGATATTGGGGTATAGCCTATATGGTTTTTAAGGATTCAAGCCCTATTTTTAAGTATACCTAATTTTTATTTTGCTAAGCTGTGCGCAAAGGTGAAAGCCTTCTCCATGTCCGGCAGATGGCTTTGCTCCGGAACCACCTGGATATAGCGAACAACACCTGTTTGATCGACAATTACGATTGACCTGGCCAAGAGTCGTAAATCCTCTGCCAACAGACCGGTTGCAAGACCAAATTGCCCCTCCCTGTAGTCTGACAGATATAGAATATCAGTGAGTTTTGCTTCTTCTGCAAATCTTCGGTGGGCAAATGGTGTGTCCCGGCTGATAGCTATCCGCTCAATATTGGAAGACAATTTGTCTCCCTCTTCTCCCAGATAATGTGTCTGCTCTTCACAGACCTTGGTGTCGATGGATGGAACTATACTCAGTAACAGGACTTTTCCTTTTTTCTTGGACAAATCGACGGGTTTCATGCTGCTGCTGTCCACCAGTTCGACGGAAGGAAGAGGATGGCCGATTGAAATGGCTTTGCCAAGTAAATTGGTTGGATTCCCTTTGCGGTTCACAGAGCCGCCGGGTTCGGAGCTTCCTGTGTCCATCACAGGTGGTGGACCGGAGATCGCACATCCGGCCAACAGAAAAGTACCGAGGACAATAAGTTTAATTATATTTTTCATTTTATTCCCTCCGATTATAATTGAATCGTGTGTCGGCGTTTATCACATCGATAAGCATCAACTTTTGGTTTCATTTTTTTAATTCCATGATTATCTTTTTGATATACATACTACACTGTGGTAATCACGATTTGTGCTTATGTAAAGAAAAACAGCGTGATTTTAAGAACAATCGCTCAATTTTTAGAAGAGAGGAATAAGATGAAATTACTTAGAATTATACAGGTTATAGCGGTGAACGGACTTATTTTAATGTTTTCAACTCAAGCCATTGCATACGATGAAGGATTACTGCGACAAAGACTAAAGAATGTCAGTGCGATGGAGGCCGTCGCTATCGCCAATGAGCTGAAATGGGAATCCACTGATGTCAAAAGCTATGTCACAACCCACGAAGTGGTATTCAAATTTTCAAATGGTCAATTAACAAAAATTCGCCTCCCGAAAGATAGAATGCTGGTGGCGGTGGCGCCCTATATGAACCAGACGCACCAATGAACCATTCATTTTATGACCTCCTGTCAGGGGGAAATGGCATTAAAATCATTCCAGGTGAAAGGTATTGATCAAGACGGAGAGATCGTAATTGACCAGACGGTTAACACTCTGCGAAACGGCTTTATGGAGCTCTGGCTGCCGAGAGAGAGATTGATTTCATTGTCGATCAAACATTTGGGTCTTGCCGCAAAGGGTTTCCTTGCAACCTTTGATGATAGCCCGACTTGCGTGACTACATTTCAGTTGAAATAACATAATTTGTTAATCATTTTTATTCAAAGATTTGAAATGGGAATATAGACATTGCTTAAACCGATGACGATAAAGATTACGGCAAATTCGTAGAAAGGCTCCCGCTTGGGACTTTATGATTGGATACGTAACAAATCTTGATTTTTCTATTATTAATGGTGGGTTATGTGGGCTGAGTGTATCGCTTTTTCCCCAGGCTGTCAAGCATCATCACCCAGGGCACCCTTATGGATGATCTTCCTGCCCGCTCTCGACGGCATGCCTTCATACCTTCAAATTGCCAATAGTTGACTATTTGAACCGAAACAGCGAGCGCATTCCCCGTAGCTTGCTGCAAGGTTCTTCAATCGCTATTCAACGCCCACCTTCGTTAATGAAAATCTAATGCTGTGTGATTGTGTCTAAGACATGATTCAAGAATATCAAAGGAAACCATTTGGGCTGATTTCACATTTTTTGCGTTTTATTTAGAAATGGGATATCAGTAGTGGCAAATAGGTGCATTTCTATTGAGGATATGCTCTGAAAAATATGCGCTACCTAAATAGGAGATTTCTAAAAATGCCGACAATTGATTTCGGGTTTCGTGAGCTTGAAATATTTTCTAAGGTTGTCGATTTGGGAAGTTTTTCTAAAGCTGCCGAAGCTGTTTTTCTGGTCCAAGCATCGGTAAGTGAAAGGATTGCCTCTCTTGAGAAAAAGGTTGGAACCCGTTTGCTGGATCGTATGGGAAGAAAAGTGATTCCCACTGCTGCCGGGGAGCTTTTGCATAAGCATGCCACCCTTATTCTTGAAATGAAAGAGACAGCTCAATTGGAAATGGAAAAATTTCTTGGACTGAAACAGGGAGACATTTCCATAGGGGGCAGTACCATTCCTGGAGAATACATTCTTCCGGCGCTCGTTAGCAAATTTAACAAAAAGTATCCTTATATATCAGTACAACTGAATATCTCAGACAGCAGTGACATAGAAAAACGTGTTTTGGGCGGGCAACTCGAATTAGGCGTAATTGGATCAAAAAGCACGCACCCAAACATTATAAGCCAACAACTCTGGGAGGACGAGCTGGTGCTTGCTGTTCCTGTTAATCACCCATTTGCTCGTCGAAAGTCCGTCTCCTTGAACGAACTGATGGACACGCCATTCATCCTTCGAGAACAAGGCTCCGGAACCTTGAAGATCCTGGAAGACTACCTTCGGAAATCCGGTCAAGACGGCACCAATGTGTTTCAAGTTATTGCTCGGTTCGGATCATCAACATCGGTTAAAGAAGGTGTCAAATCTGGCCTTGGCTTGTCCATCCTTTCAATAAGAGCCATTGAGACGGACGTGAAGGCCGGACTTCTCAGAGCTTTGAAGATCAAGGGGCTATCTATTTCTCGTAACTTTTATCTGATTCGCAATAAGCTGCGGATCGCCTCACCGTCCTGCCAGGCCATGCTTAATTATTTGCTGGCCACTGTATCCGAACTTAAAAAATAACCTCCTCTCTATCACGCCTTTGACTTAAGGTAGCCGGTCGCATTTCAATCCATCGGAAAAATCTTAATTCCACAATGAATATTTCCAGCCCTTCAAAGTACTATTGGGGATTCCGATAAAAATGAATTTAACTATCAATATTTCCTATTTGACATATCGATATTAGCTATAGTATTTGATCGTGTCTTTATTTTATGTTCCAAGAGGTTGTTTTCCATGATTCATGATTTTGGCTTTACCTGAGTGGTCTTATCTTTCTAACCGGGTTTGTTAGACGAAGCCGTGTGCCAAAATCGTATCCTTCCTGACATCACCAAATCGTCATTAGTCAAAAAAGTACCTTATTTATTGTCCAACGAACTCTCCCGGATTCTTGAGCATCTGAATAGAAATCTAAGCTGTAGCCCTGAAAAGGAGAAAATCTATGAAAAAAGCTTTATTCCAAATTTTTGTTATTTCCAGTATTTTTAGTCTATTGGTTGCACCTTGTTTTGGTGAGGCCCTTCAAGATTTTGAGGGGCAAGAAGGAACTATTAAAATTGCCGGCGGTACGGCCCACATTTCTGTGATGAAGGAGGCCGCAAAACAGATCATGACCCGTTACAAAGATATTGTTGTTACCGTGGCAGGCGGTGGCTCCGGTCTTGGTATCAAACAGGTGGGTGAGGGGCTTGTGGATATCGGTAACTCAGGACGGAAGCCCAAGCCGGAAGAAATCGAAAAATATAAACTGAAGATGTTCAAATGGGCCATCGACGGGGTCGGCGTAGTGGTCAATCCGGCCAATAAAGTTCAATCTCTGACAAAAAACCAGTTGAAAGATATCTTTTCAGGAAAAATCGACAACTGGTCAGTCTTGGGCGGCGTGAAGCATGCGATTACCGTTTACACACGGGACGAGGCTAGTGGCACCCGTGCCGTTTTCTGGAAAAAAGCCCTGGACAAAGAGAACATCAGCACCAAAGCGCTTTTTGTCCCGTCCAACGGAGCTATGAAAACCGCCATCGCCAACGACCCCTATGCCATAGGTTATGTTTCGGTTGGTCATATGGATGAGACGGTAGCTCCCGTGGCACTTGACGGCGTAACACCGACCCTTGATAATGTCAAAAGCGGGCAATACAAAATCGCCCGTGGATTGTACAGCAACACCAAAAGTGATCCATCAGGCCTGACGCTACTGTTTATCAACTATCTGTTCTCCTCGGAAGGACAGAAAATTGCATTAGAGAAGGGTTTTATCCCAGTGAAATGAGCAACACAAAAGAAATTATAGCCAGAAACGTATTTTTTTTGAGCGCAATTGCCAGTGCGGTCATGATCCTGGCGATATTAGTACTCATGATCGCACTGGGAATTCCCCTTTTCAAGGCGGGCAATTTTCTGGCCATTTGGACCGGACCATGGGCACCGCACAAAGGACTTTATGGTATATGGCCTATGATATCCGGCACACTTTGGATAGCCTTGCTGGCCACGGCCCTTTGCATGCCCCTTTCCCTGGGGGCCTCCTTTGTGATCACAAGCCTAGGCGGTCCGCGTCTTCGCCGAATGCTGGGGACAATGGTTCGATTCATGACTGGCATTCCAACGGTTATTTACGGTTTTGTGGGAATCTTCCTTCTGGTTCCGCTTGTACGCGAGGGAATCGGCGGGCCAGGAATGTGCGTACTAACAGCCGGTATGGTGCTCGCTATTTTGATTAGCCCCACGATGATCCTGTTTGTTACAGACAGTCTGCTGGCTGTGGATTTATCCTATGTTCAAGCAGCCAAGGCACTTGGAGCCAATCGTGTCCAGCGGTTGTTATATGTAATGGTCCCCAGGGCCACAGGCGGGATGGCAGCCGGTATTATCCTTGCTCTGGGGAGAGCTTTAGGAGATACCCTCATCGCGCTGATGCTGGCCGGAAACGCTATACAAGCACCCCGTGCGTTATTGGAACCCGCCAGGACGTTGACCGCGCACGTTGCGTTGGTAAAGGCCGCTGATTTCGACAGCCTGGAGTTTCGCTCTATCTTTGCCTGTGGCATCGTGCTGTATCTGTTTGCAACCACAGCCACTGTAGCGGTGAGAGTCATGTTGAGAAAAAGAGAGGTGCCGACGTAATGCAAGAGGTTCTGGAAAAGCTGGCCGTATTTCTTAGCTGGACAATGACCCTTGTCCTCTGCCTGTGTTTGTCTATATTTTTAATCTACTTATTGATCAAAGGGCTACCGAGCTTTGGGGCTGAATTGATTTTCGGAAAAGCCGAACCCCTTAAGGTCCTTTTGGGGCAGGCCCGGGTATTCGACGGCATTTTTCCTGCAATGGTAGGAACCTTTTTCCTGGTGCTATTGTCTGCAGTGCTTGCTTTGCCCGTGGGCGTATGTTCCGGCATCTACCTGGCTGAATATGCAAGCCCAGTAATGAAAAAGCTGTTCGGCAGCTTGTTCGACATTCTGGCTGGTATCCCATCCATCGTTATCGGCTTGTTCGGCTTCAGCCTATCAATTTTTTTGCACAACCATTTTTCTGACCGTTTCGGGCCCTGCCTGCTCATTAGTGCGCTTTCTCTTGCCGTACTTGTAATTCCCTATATCGTCCGCAGTACACAAATGTCACTGGAAGAACTTCCCTCGGACATTCGCAGAACAGCCCTTGCCTTGGGTGCAACTCGATTGCAGAATATCGCCTATGTATTGATCCCGAACGCGCTTTCGGGTATCAGTTCCGGCTTATTTTTAGCTATTGGCAGATGTGCCGAGGATACGGCTGTCATTCTGCTTACAGGGGTGGTGGCTACGGCCGGGGTGCCATCATCCCTGCTGTCACAATACGAAGCCCTGCCGTTCTATATTTACTACATTTCGAGCCAATATTCGAATCCTGCAGAACTTTCCAACGGATATGGCGCTTGTCTTGTTCTGCTGGGGATCTGTTCTGTTTTATTCATGTTTGCCTATGGTTTGAAAAAACACTTATCTTATCGGACGCTCTACCGAGTGTAGCATATGCTGTATCTGTTGAATTAAAAAGGTGATGATGGAGACAAAAGACAAAATTATCGTCGATGGGGTCAGCTTTTTTTATAGCTCAAACCGGGTGATCGACAATGTAAACGCCAAATTTAAGACACATACCCTTACTGCTATTACCGGACCTTCCGGTCAGGGTAAGTCAACGCTGCTCGGGATGTTCAATGGTATGTGGAACGATACTCCTGGTGCACGCTGCACAGGGGAGATACAGATTCGGCTTGGAGGTCGATGGGTTTCGCCATTGAAAAAAGAAATACCTATGCCCCTGTTACGCCGGAAAGTTGCCATGATTTTCCAAGAGCCTAATCCTCTACCCATGAGTATTGCCAAGAATATGGCATTTCCCCTGAAGCTTGCCGGCATTCGTGATAAAAACATCGTACAGGAAAAAGTCCAGAGAGCACTGGAGCAGTCATTTCTATGGAAAGAGGTAAAGGGCCGTTTAGAAGAAAGCGCCTTGAATCTTTCCGGAGGCCAAAAACAGCGTTTGTGCATTGCCCGGGCACTCGTATTGGAACCGGAAATACTGTTATGTGATGAACCGACAAGCTCTCTCGATGCCAAGGCTGCGGGGGTTATTGAGGAGCTTCTTGTCAGTCTCAAGTCAAATTGTACCCTGTTGGTGGTATCCCACTATATGGATCAAGTGCGAAGAATCGGGGATCAAGTGATGGCACTTGAGGATCAGGGGTTGAAAAGAATTTAGAAAAATGGTGTTAGCATTTATTCCTGATACCATCATTTGGCATTTGCATCGGCTCTAAATTTGAATAAATATTGCTTTTAGTGTTTTATCCGCCGTCAAAGAGTGGAATATGACCGTTTCAAATTACTGAATGTAATCTTCATAATTCGAACGCTATCGAAATATAGTTGATTACATCATTGCCGGCAGCACCCAATAGGTGTTGATTGTATAACATAATGAAATAGTCAAATTTACCCACTTGAGGAATGTAATTGATCGTTATTTGATGTATTTTTCAGTTTCTCTGTTATGATCCTGTTTTGTGATTATTTCGTTGACCCTTAGGAAAGAATGGCTGTATCATAAATATATACTCTCGGGCTCCTACGATTTAAATCTTGTATGCTCCGTACGTAGAATACTTCCAAAATTCTTGCTGAAGCGCGATTGTGCAAATTACTTTATTGCCAATGAATTATCATTGCTAGTGTAATCGAAGAGGTATTATTTTATGAAATCGAGTTTTCTGTGTCTGTTTTTTATTATTGGGTCAATGTTTGCGGTCAGTTCCCATGCCGAACAAAATGCACCATGGTCATTTGATGCAATTGTCCAAGTCCGCATAACCGTACCGGAAAACGCCAGAACTGCCGAGATGTTCGGGACAAATCGCGTGGCGAGTGGGGTGGTCATCGATAAAATCGGCCATATTCTTACGATAGGGTTTCAGACCATTGAGGCTCAGACAGTTGAAATTGTGAGTCAACATGGTGAAATAGCTACAGGGGTGGTTGTTGCTTATGACAGTGTTACCGGTTTTGGTCTGCTGCGGGCGAACTCTCCTCTAGCCGTGAGGCCAATTATATTTGGCCGTTCATCAGAGATTAAGGAGGGTGATCCGGTTTTTGTGGCCGGATACTTAGGCGAAGTTTCGGTCAGAGGTGTGATCGCCATTGCGCGTAAGGAATTTGCCGGCTCATGGGAATATCTTCTGGAAAATGCCATTTTTACAACGCCCCCGGTTAACTATTTCAGCGGAGCCGCTCTCATTAATCACCATGGTCATTTAGTTGGGATTGGTTATTTAATCACGCCGCTCATGGTTCAGGACATTGGGGCGGTTTCGACTAACATGTTTATTCCCATCGATTTGGTGAAACCGATCCTTAGTGATCTGAAGTTCTTAGGTCGTACCAAACTGTCACCACGACCATGGCTTGGTGTGCGGACGGAAGAAATTCGGGGATATCTTTTTGTAGAACATGTCAGATCTGGGGGACCTTTTGAAAAAGCCGGCATCAAGTCCGGAGACATAATCCTGGCCGTAAATAATCATCCTGTACAGGGGATGGCAGATTTTTACCGTAAGGTCTGGGCTATAGGTGAAGCCGGCGTAGATGTACCTTTAAGTATACTCCAAGGCGCTCAGATTCGGGATATAGTCGTTCAGTCCACTACCCGTAATCAATTCCGACGACCTGTTCAGAAGGAAAAACAATCCATTAATAAATTGTGACACGCTTGGCTTTGTAATTGAACAACCCAGAAAAAAAGCACGATAATACCGTTGCGTCAAATTCGCGTTTGGGATAAGTTCTTATCTAATTTTTATGATGACAGGTATCGCAACCGACTAAGACCATGACAAGTTTGTCTGCAAAGACCGCTCTCTTCTTAGCATTTTTTATAACCCTTGTATTTTTATTGGGGGGAATACGTGCCGAAATGCTGGAAAAAATAGTGGACCTTCCTAAATCGATTGGTGTTTGGACCAGACCTGATTCAGCCCGTATTATTGATTCAAGTAATATTTTTCAATATATGAATGGAGCGGGAGAGCTGTATTTATCCTATAATTTCGACCATCTTAAGGTTTACGAATACACCACAAAAAACCAACAGGACAGCATCCTCGTGGAGGTGTATATCATGAATACTTCCAATGATGCATTTGGTTTATTCTCAATAGACTGGGGCGGCGAGCCGATTGAGATCCACTCTTCTCCGTCGATGCGATCCAGTCCCACTGTCGCCCCTCCTGCCAGGGCCCTCTACGGTGGTGGATTGTTACGGTTATGGGCAGACACCATATACGCTCGTGTAATGGTTTACCCGGATACGCCGGAATCAAAAGAAGCCGTCCTTTCTTTAGGACGAAAAATTGCCGCAAATCGAAAGATGCCCACTGAACCTGAGTTATTGAAGTTTCTTCCACAAACCATAGGTTCGAATTGGAAATTACGAAAGGACCGAATCGGGTATTTTCGATCCCATTTGGTATTGAATTCATTATATTATCTCAGCCATCAAAATATACTGAATTTGGATCATTCAACAGAGGCTCTAACCGCACCGTACGAAAACATATCCAATGCCGGAAGCGCCAAAAGCGTTCAACTCCTCTTTATTAAGTATGCCTCTGCGAAAAAAGCAAAGAAAGCCCTGGATCAATTTCATAGTGCATATCTTCATGAGCACCAACACGGTAGAGATCCCAGAGTCATTGAAAACCAGATGAATTTTTTCAACATCGAGGATGGTTGGTTGGGCTATTCGCTCAACGGTACCTATCTGAGCGTTGTTTTTGAGTGTCCGGACCGAGCATCCGCCCAAACGATCATAAACCACATTTCACGTAATGCGGTATTCAAGGAGAACGACCATGGAAAATAACCCGAAATGCCTAACGAGAAGAGATTTTATCCGTGGAACCGTGGGTGCAACGCTGGCAGTCTCGGTTATGGGGGTGCCGTGGACCGATACGGTTGCGGCGGTTGACCGCCCCAGTCTGGTGAGCGTCGTTCGAGATAAAAACGTTATGGATGCTGGCTTCAGGGTCGATGCCGAAATACTAAAAACAATGCTGGACCAGACGGTTCTCCAGTTAACGGGCAAATCAAACATTCAGGAGGCATGGACTGAACTGATCAAACCGGACGACATTGTGGGGCTCGTGCCGACACCTCACCTCAATCCCACCCATCCGGAATTGGTTGATGCGGTTAAGATCAGTCTAATGGAAGCGGTTGGAATTTCAGAAAAAAACATAATCATGGCACAAGGCGGAAAGAGTAAACCGAAACCATGCACCGCCTTGATCTGCATGCCGGCACTCAAGGGGCATTGGTTGACCGGAATCGGGACTGTGATAAAAAACTATATAATGTATTCAGGCCGCCCCTACGACTATCACCAGGAAGATAGCGCCAAACTCGGTGAAATCTGGCTCATTCCCGAAGTGAAAGGGAAGACACGGCTAGTCCTGGTGGATGCCATCCATCCCCTTTGCGACAAAGGTCCTCAACCTGATCCGCGGTATAAATGGCCATATAATGGGCTGCTTGCCGGGACCGATCCCGTGGCCGTTGAGACCGTCTGTTTAAAAATCCTAACAGAAAAGCGGAACGCGTTGCGTGGTGAACCCTGGCCCATATCACCGCCTCCCATCTGCGTAGAAGCAGCAGATAAAGCCTACGGTTTGGGAACCAGCAAAATCGAACAAATAAAAATTGCACATTTCGGATGGAAAGAAGACCTGCTGCTAAGCTGAAATCGAGAAAAAAGCCATTTGTAAATGAAGCGATTTAAGGATTCCGAACCGAAACAGCGAGCGCATTCCCCGTAGCTTGCTGCGAGGTTCTTCAATTTGCTTCCCGAAATGATGTTGAAGCGTTCTAAAAAACACCCTGCCTGGGTGCTGCTTGCCTTTCATCTCGGGGCATTCGTTGTTTTCCTATTATATCTGCATACGCAAATATGGGCCAATTAGCAAAGGGTGTCCGGGGCTGATGCATTCTGTTGGATGGCTGCAATAGCCGAGGTTGCCAGGTTCGCCATCTTGTAGGAGGACATCTGGTAATCGGTGTATAGCGAGATCCGTGTGTTGTCCCGGATAAGATCTTCCAAATAGGGGACGGCACCGGAATCGCCCACCGCCTCTGCAAAACAGATTGCCAGGCTCCTGTGAAAAGGGTCCTTGGATGTTAAAAAAGGGCGGACAAAGGATGCTGCGCCGCTGGTAAGTTCGGGTTTTGCTTTGCTCAGGCGCTGAAGTCCCCAGAGCAGGCCCCTTTGAAGGATGTCGTGCTCCAGGAAATTACCATGCGGCAGGACATAAGAAATGAGGATTTTATAAAACTCCTGGGCCAGGAGATCACTGCGGGCCATGATATCTCCCATGGATTCCGGAGAACCCCAACCGATTCCGCCGGATTCATCGTTCAGGTTCCACATCAGACGCCGCATGATGACGCGTGCCGATTCTATGTTTCTGTCCGCAAGCCCCGCCGTGACCACGCCCATGGCGGAAACGGCGTGCCAGCGGACGATTTCGTCTGAATGATATAGAAAGGAAAAGAGAGGATTGACAACCTGTCTCCCTGGCAGACGGGAAAGTTGTACAAGACTGTTGGAAAAATCATCTTGAATGAGGACTTTGTAAACTTCTTTTTTAAGCTGACGGTAGGGCATAATAAAGGGTTCAAGGGTTCGAGGGCGATACAAGGGCTCGAGGGTCGCTGACAGCTATCAGTGGACAACGGTATCCCAGCGTCCCAGCAAAGCAGGGCTCGAGGTTACGAGGGTTCATGGATTCAAGGGTAAGACCTTTGCGGCTGGTTAACATCCAACGGACAGATCACCCGTTGCTCCCTCGAGCCCTTGGACCCTTGAAACCTCGGACCCTTTGTGGTCATTCCTACTCAATGTTTGATGTTCAAAACGTTATCACCTCAAAACCCTCGGCCATATAACGGGCCATGCTGGGATGACCGCTCATTTCAGCCAACAGATTGAGACTCAAATTTTCTGCTGTGGCAAGGGTTCCCATTTTATTGGAACATGCCTTGCAGACACCATCGATAAGACCATTTTGGCGCGCTTTTTCCCAGAGCGGATTCAATGGATGACCGGTTTTATCGAGTTCGGTTATCAATTGGGTGGCGGCACCTTCCAACACAATCTTTGTTTCGACGCCATTGGCGTGCATGTCAAGGGCATTTAGCAGCACGTGGATAAAGCACAGGGGATCACCGTTAAAGGCAAACAAGGCGATTTTTTTCATGTCAATATCTCCTCCCATGAAATACAATCTTCGGGGCAGTATTTAATGGCTTCGTCAACCATTGGTTCGGGGTATACAGCCAACTCGGCAACTTCAATATAGCCCATGTGGTTGACAAAAAAGACAGACGGACAGACTTCGATACACCCTTCGCAAAGGGTGCATTCACCAATGTCCACGACAGGTTGTTTCATGAGGGTTTATCCCGTCACTGCCTGGCCGATTTTTTGACCGTAATCATAGCTGGCCGATAAACCATCCTTGTTCGGGATGTACTGAATTTTGATACCCGGATCAATGACATCAAATTTCATGGCTTCGAGTTCGGCCTGGACCATTTTAACGGACTCGCCGCTCCACCCATAGGACCCAAACATACCCCCGATTTTATCTGTGGGCTTCAGTCCCTTCATGTACGTTAGAAAATCAGCCACTGTTGGAAACATCTGGTTGTTCAATGTGGGTGAGCCCACAACGATTGCCTTTGCATCCAGAACTTCGGTCATGATGTCGCTGCGGTGAGAGCTCCGGATGTGTATGGGAACGACGGCAACACCCTGGCTCGAGATGCCATCTGCGATGGCTTCCGCCATCATTTTGGTGCTGTTCCACATGGTGTCGTATATGACAATCGCTTTTTTTTCTGTGGTTGGCTGACTCCATTTGACGTAAGCATCAATGATCTTTCCAGGGTTTTTACGCCAGATGATCCCGTGGTCCGGGCAGATCATTTCGATTTCAAGCCCGAGGGACTGCACCTGCTCAATCAACTTGAGAATCCTGGGAGCATAAAGCATCAGGATATTGGCGAAATATTTTTTTGCCTGATACATGACGTCTTCACTCACCAGGTCGTCAAATTTTTCAAAACCGGCATAGTGCTGACCAAACCCGTCACTGGAGAAAAGGATTTTATCCTCTTTCAGATAGGTAAACATGCTGTCTGGCCAATGTACCATCCGTGTTTCGAGAAACGTGAACGTCTTGGCGCCGAGACTGACTTCCTGACCGCTTTTTACCGGGTGAAAATTCCATTTCTGCGGATAGTGCAGGGCCAGATTCTTGGCGCCCATTTTGGAGCAGTACAGGGGCTTGTCTTCACCGATACGATGCATAACACGTGGCAGACTTCCTGAGTGGTCCATTTCGGTATGATTGCTGATGACCATATCGATTTTTTTGGGATCGATAATTTTTGAAATATTATCCAGGAGCTGGTCGCAAAACGGTGCCTTAACCGTATCGATGAGAGCAATTTTTTCATCCAGGACGAGGAAGGCATTATACGTGGTACCGGCATGGGTGGAATAACCGTGAAAATCACGAATATTCCAATCCATGACGCCTACATCATATACATTTTTAGATATTTCAACGGGTATCATGATCTTTCTTTCTGTTATGGTTATGAAGCGGCGAAGCCGCGTTTCATAAACTCGCCAGAGACGAATTTATTATTCTTTCTCAAAGTCATCTTTGCCTGCGCCACAGACCGGGCATTCCCAATCATCCGGCACATCTTCCCATTTGGTTCCGGCTGCGACACCGTTGTCTGGATCTCCTTCGGCAGGATCATAAACATAACCACAAAGCGTACATACATACTTATCCATTTCTTTCTCCTTTATAATATGGGGTTAAAAATTATCTCACGAACATAATTTTATAGATCAAACATCATTTTTTATCAAGTTCTGGTGGCCGTTCTATATGAAAAATCGGGATTAACTGTCTTCAAGGGCTGAACCTGGACCCACGAGGGGTTTGAACATTTTCTTGCCTGCACCGCAGACCGGACATTTCCAGTCCTCAGGAATATCTTCAAACTTAGTTCCCTTGGGGATTTTACCTTTTCGATCTCCCTTGTCGGGGTTGTATATATACCCGCAGCTGACGGTCTGGCACTGGTACATTTCTTCCGGGTTTGCCATGCTTGCCTCCTTCTATCTGTCTGTTGTCATTCTGGAAACGTTTTCATGTATCTGCTCACGAAGTTGTACAATCAATTCAGTAGATGCGTGCTGGGGATCGGGTAGGTTCCAAACCGATGTCGTGACATTGGGAATTGCGGGAACTTCAATATCGTTACCCATGCTAACAATGATATCCGGGTGATATTCCTTAATAGCATTGGATCGGGATTGGGGCTCAAGGAAAGCCATGTCGATTCCGATCTCAGCCATTGCTTTTACTACACCGGGATGAATTCTCTTGCCAGGTTCATTTCCGGATTTCACGACATGAAACCTGTTCCCGGCGTAATACTGTGTCAGGGCGCTGGCCATCTGAATCCTGATGTCATCGTTTTTGCCTAGAAACAGAATCCGTTTGCGCTCACGCAAAGATGACATCAATGCCTGGGTGGCCCTGGAAATCTCTAAGTCCAGCTCCGGCATTTTTTTAAAATCGGCTGCGGTTTCGATGTCTGTGTAGGTCAGGCTTCCGCTATAGTCGGCGTCAATGGCATCAAAAAAATATTTTGCTACCAGGTGGATGCCGTCGAAGAGTTTTTTTCCCCGGCTGCCGCCCATGGAGAGGAAAAATCCCTTACGGGTTTTTGACAGAGGGTCGGACAGTCGGAAACGATATTTGCGTGACCAGAAGGTCTGGGTCCTGTCAATGAGGGCTTTTAGCTGTGATGTCACGTTGTAAAAGAAAACAGGCGACACGGCAACCACCACCTGGGCCTTGCGTAACAAGGGATAAACGGACGCAACCATGTCGTCGTCATCAATGACACAGAAGCCCTTTTTTTCACAATAACCGCAACCGATGCAGGGTCGGATGTTCATTCGGGGGATGTCAAGCAATTGAACTTCAACACCCGTCTTTTCAATTTCTTTCAGGAAGTGTTTTAAAAGATAATCGGAGCTGCCGTTTTTTCTGGGGCTTCCCTGTAGACCTACTACCAGCATGGGAACCATCCACCGTTGAAACCTTTAAGTGTTATCGGATATGACATTTTGAGCATGTCGTGGGTCCGGTTTTATTCCCTGCGATTTTTTCTGCCTTGTGACATTTGATGCAAAGTTTGTTCATGACATCCTTGCTTTTCAGTTGTCCGCTTTCCTTAAGTCTGGCCAGGGATTGCGGTTCCTGTGGGAATGAGGCGTGACAGACATTACAGTCGCCAAGCCTCTCCTGATGGGCGTGGTGGTTGAAAGGGACCGCACCCCTGGAGCCACCATCGATCTGTATTTTTTCAGCTCCTTTGTTTTCTACGGCGAGGCCGATGGTTGCAATGAAAATACTGAGAACAATAGCGATTACCCATTTTTTTCCGAGCATCCCTTACTCCTGTAATGAATCCCCGCTGACAGTTTAAAATATTGTTGCGGGATGAGATGTAAAACGCCTGTTTGTCAAGGTCGGTGCAAAATCGTGGTCCCCGTTCCTATTTATAAATGACAATGACAGACCTAACTGCTGCCTGTTAGTGTGCATTGGTTGAAATCAATCTCCTCACCGCAACCCCCACAGCGATGGGATTTATCGAATTCATCCGAAAAGATTTCCTTGGCCTTGCCGCAGGATGGGCACTTGCACTCAAACGATTTCAAGTTCTTGAACTGTTCATAGCCCGGACAATGTTGTGGTGTGGACATGCTAACCTCCTGTTCTGTTACTTCTTTTCCCGCTGTACCAGACGGTTGAAGTCTCTTGTGGGTTATGTTTTATAGTTTTGAAGCAATCTGTTTTCCATAATCCTGTGCCATTTGTACGCCACCCCCCAGGGAGCTGTTTTTCAAGCGCATGGGGCCTGAAACCATATCCATATGAAAGATGTTTTCCATGGTTCCAAAAATCCTGTCCGGTGCCTCACCGCTCCAACCGAAAGCGCCGAACGAACCAGCAACCTTGTTTTCAAGTCCTGCCTTTTCTGCCAGGAAGAGCATGGTTTTCATCCCTTGCATCATGTCCCCGTGGTAGGTTGCTGACCCAAAAACATATCCATCATAGCCCTTAAGATCTGCTTCGCTTTTTACTTCTTTCACATTCTTTACTGTGGCCTCACTGCCTTCCATGCGTATCCCCTCGGCAATAAGGTTTGAGATTCGTTCTGTTTCACCGGTTCGTGTGGCAAAAACCACGAGTACTTTTCCCATTTCAGTTCTCCAAATAAAATCGTTGCACGATTTTATGAAACGCGGCACAGCCGCTTTAGTAGTATTTTAGGGGTTTAGGCTGTAGGCTGTTAGGTGGCATCCGCTCATAGCTGTCGGCCACCCTTGTATCACCCTCAGACCCTTGTATGCTGGAAGGCTAGGATGCTGGGAAGCTATAATGCTGCTCTCAGCCTATAGCTGTCAGCTACCCGCCAACCCTTGTATCACCCTTGAACCCTCTCTAGTCATCCGATGCGTTTGTCTGTACCATCGTATTGACAATCAGGTGTGTAACACGTGTTATCCAGAAACTCGCATTTTTCCCTGCATGATGGACATTCATTAGGGTGCGTGTCGGATTCGAGCGTGTATCCACACTTTGAACATTTCCAGCTGGGCATATGGATCACCTCCTTTTTAAGCGTGTTAGCCACGAGCCGTAAGCAAGTTCATTGCTTACGGCTTATGACTAAATGATGCAAGCATCACTCCATTTCTGTCATCCCCGTAGGGCTGGTTCGTTTTTCCAGTTCGCGGTCAATCATGAACAGTCCACCGGCATGACCCTGCATGAGTTTCAGCTGCTCCAGCACACCACCGGCACTTTCTTCTTCTTCTATCTGTTCCGTCACGAACCACTGTAAAAATATCTGTGTGGCGTGATCATGTGCTTCATTTGCAATTTCAACCAGATCGTTGATCAGACCGGTAACTTTCTGCTCATGACGAAGGGTTTCTTCAAATACGGCCAACGGAGAATCCCATTCAGAAGGTGGTTCGGCCACTGCCGCTGTTCTGGCCCTGCCACCTCTCTGGTTGATGAAATTATAAAATTTCATTGCGTGCAGGAGTTCTTCTTTTGCCTGCTGATACATCCAGTTTGCAAATCCATCCAGGTTGATGGATTTAAAATAAGCATGCATGGAAAGATAGAGATAGGATGAATAGAGCTCTGCATTAAATTGATCGTTCAGAGCGTTTTGAACTTTTTCGGTCAACATTTTTTTCTATCCTTTCCAAAGTCCGTGAAGATTGCAGTAAGCCCGTGCTGCCACGGCAGCTGCGTCCAGGTTGAAAACAGCTTCGGGCGCATCACCATCGTTCAGAAACTGAACATAAGACTTTCCGTTTGCAAGGACTTCAATCCATTCGATATAATGTTTCTCTAACATGGGATGGGGAACATCACCGACTTTGACTTTTACACCCCCATCAACCTTTTCAACCACTGGTACATGTTTTTCTGTTGCCGCATCCACCGTGTTCGCTTGCAGACAATCCATTGCTTGCCCACAACAGACCAATTCGCCTGCACCGCCATGCATTACTTGTACAATGTTGCCACAAAGTTCACATTTGTAGACTTCTGACCTTTCTGCCATTTTAATGTCTCCTTTTTGTTGTTTTGTTGTTATGGTTCAGGATCCTGGTGCCACCACCCTTTTTTGATGTGTTTTTCACGCTCGGTTTCCGCCAGCTTTTGAATCTTGTAGGCGGCATCACGCATGACGCCATAGAGAATGCCACAGCCGGTGTCTTCCCTTTCGGCATCACCGAGATTTGCCAATTCAATCATTTCATCGGTTAGATGAATGGTCCTTTTTAAATTGTTGTCACAAGCTTTCACGAATGCCATGGCTCCGGCTAAAATGTTGGTTTTCATTCCAAACGGGCTATGAAAGATTAAAGCGCCTGTCTGTTTTTTTCTCATGCTAGCGTTTGCGGGAAAATATTTTGTTCCGATCAAACGCCCCTTTGAGATGAACTTCCATAGAGACATATATCAAGATGCGTGCCAGAGAATGCCACCTGGAATGATTTTTTTAAAAAACCAGCAAATCATTGGGTCCAAAGGCTCTAAACATTGTCGAACGAGCTTCTGGAACACAGAACCCTGCGGGCTCGGGTTGTTGTTTTCGTGCACCAAGGAGAATCTCCCAGGCATTCTAACGGGTCTGCGACATGAGTGCATTCCCTGTTAATAACAGGTGTATCATCGGGTTTTGTGATACACTCCTGTCTCAATAAGCCCAGTTACATCAACGACAGGTCAACGATTGTATATAGGGGTTGTCAGAAAAACGTTCCGATTGAGGACCGCTTTTCCGCTACAAACCCTTATGCGCCATCCTATTTTCGGAACATTATTATGACAAGCGGTATAAATCGTACGTTACGACCGTGATTACTCAAAAAGATCGGTACTGATATAGCGTTCTCCCGTGCTGGGGAGCATCACGACGACCTGTTTACCCTTGGTTTCTTTTTTTTGTGCCAGTTTCAGCGCTGCCGCCATGGCGGCCCCGGATGATATGCCGCCAAGAATGCCTTCCATGCTGGCTAGTTTCCTGGCAGTTTTAAAGGCTTCGTCATTTGTGACGGTAATGACTTCATCGATAATAGAGGTGTTCAGAACCTCGGGGATAAATCCAGCCCCGATACCTTGTATTTTGTGGGGCCCGGGATTTCCACCGGAAAGGATCGGAGAATCGGCCGGTTCAACAGCAACGGCCTTGAACGACGGTTTCTTTTGTTTGATCATTTCGGCAACACCGGTGATGGTACCCCCGGTTCCGACGCCGGAGACGAGTATGTCCACACTGCCTGCCGTATCGTCCCATATTTCCATGGCGGTGGTTTCTCTGTGTATTGCCGGGTTGGCTGGATTCTTGAACTGGTTCGGCATGAAGGCATTGTGGGTTTGGGATTGTATTTCAACGGCTTTTTGAATGGCCCCTTTCATCCCGTTGGCGCCGGGTGTCAAAATAAGTTCGGCCCCCAGGTGCTTCAAAAGTTTCCGGCGTTCAAGGCTCATGGTTTCCGGCATGGTGAGGCAGAGCCGAAAGCCTTTTGCCGCACAGATAAATGCCAGGGCGATACCGGTATTTCCGCTGGTGGGTTCAACGATAAGGGTTTCGGGCCCAATGAGCCCTTCCTGCTCAGCCGTGTCGATCATGGCTGCCGCAATCCTGTCTTTAACACTTCCAAGCGGGTTGAAAAATTCGAGTTTAGCAATAATTTCACAGTCCAATCCCCTGGCCATGTTTCCTATCCTAACCATGGGGGTTGCACCGATTGTGTTTTGAATTCTGGGAAATATGTTCATGTCGGCCTCCTTTGGTAATGGGTGTCTGGCCGCAGTCAGTTATGGATGTGAGGTGGCGGCGGGTGATTATTCCATGTCATTCGAGGACATGTAGATCAATTCGGGCTTTTTCATAATGACCTTGGTGTCAGGGGGAACCGATTCGGTCAGCCACACATTTCCACCGATCACCGATCTTGCGCCGATGACGGTTTCGCCGCCGAGAATGGTCGCCCCGGAATAAAGGATAACATCGTTTTCAATGGTGGGGTGCCGCTTGATTCCGCGCAGTCGATTTCCGGCATCCATAGGCAGGGACAGCGCCCCCAGGGTGACGCCCTGGTAGATACGGACATTTTCTCCGATGATGGACGTTTCACCGATTACCACCCCTGTCCCGTGATCGATGACAAAACCCCGACCGATTTCAGCCCCCGGATGGATGTCTATGCCGGTGATACTGTGGGCATACTCGGTCATGATGCGGGGTAGCAGCGGCACCGCCATTTGGTGGAGTTTATGCGCTACCCTGTAAACCATCAGGGCAAATATCCCCGGATAGCTGAAGATTATTTCATCGTAACTTTTTGCTGCAGGATCGCCCGCATATGCGGCAGCAACATCTGTAGCAAGGATTTTACGCAACTCAGGCACTGATTCCAGAAATGCAAGGGAGACTTCATTGCCCTCTTTGGCACATTCACTGCATTCCTGGTTATAGCGAAAGCAATCATGCCGGACGCTGTGGCAGATTTGTTCTGAAAGCTGGTCGAACAGAACAGAGACAGTCTGACCCATACTGTAGGTCAGGTTTACCGGATCTAATTTTTCCCTGGTGAAGTAACCTGGGAACAGGACTTCCCGCAATCGCTGAATGATATCGACAACGGATGTTCTTGAAGGGATGGGTTCGTAGTCTATATGATTATAACATTCAGCATCCTCGCATTTGGCGATAATTTTTTCAGCGATCTCCGGTAGTCTACCACGGTAATAGGACAGTTCCTTGGCATCGATCTTACAGGCGGCATGATGTTCAGTTTTTTTCTTCGTTGACATGGATGTGCCTCCTTATAAGGGGCATTCCGCTCCGGTCAACATCGTATTGGCCGGCTTCCCCTGGTTCCAGAAAGGAGACATCCGCCGCAATCGGTCAATGATGGGCGGCATTTTTTCAATAATAAAATCCATCTCTTCTTCTGTGTTGTAATGGCTCAGGCTGAAACGTATGGACCCGTGAGCGGCCGTAAAAGGGATTCCCATGGCCCTTAAGACATGCGATGGCTCCAGAGACCCCGATGTACATGCAGAACCGGAGGAGGCGCAGATGTTCAGTTCGTTCATCATTAGAAGGATGGATTCGCCTTCAATATATTCGAAACTGATATTGGTGGTATTCGGAAGCCGTGATGATGTATCACCGTTGACCATGGCATTTTGAACACGGCTGATCAGACCCTTCTCAAGTCTGTCCCGCAGGCGTCCTACTTTCGCCATACCGGTTTTCACAAGTTCTTCTGCCAGTACGCTGGCTTTCCCGAGGCCGATAATGGTGGCGACGTTTTCAGTGCCGCCCCTGCGTCCTTTCTCCTGATGACCACCGATGAGGAAGGGTGTAAACTTGGTTCCTTTTCTCACATAGAGCGCACCCACCCCTTTGGGTGCATGGATCTTGTGCCCGGATAATGACAGCAGGTCAACATTGGTTTTTTGAACATCCACGGGGATCTTGCCCACAGCCTGGACTGCATCGGTGTGTAAAACGATACCCCTGTCGTTGGCTGCACGTGTTATTTCATCGATGGGGAATACGACACCGGTTTCATTGTTGGCCCACATGATGCTGATCAGCGCCGTATCATCCGTGAGATGATCGTAGAAAAAATCAAGATCCAAACTGCCCTGACGATCCACCGGCACAAATGTAACTTTATAGCCCTTTTTCGCCAGGTGCTCATACAGATTTTTAACAGCAGGGTGCTCGACCCGTGAGGTGATAATGTGCTTTTTGTCCGGGATGGACGAAATCGTGGCCGAGATGGCAGTGGAATCACTTTCAGTACCGCAACTGGTGAAAATTATTTCATCGGGGGAGGCATTGATGAGTGACGCCACCTGCTCCCGGGCTTTGCTGATCGCTCTGGACACGTTTCCGCCAAAAGCATGCATGCTGGAAGGGTTTCCGTAATTTTCCGTATAGTAGGGCATCATGGCTTCCACAACCGCGGGATCGACTCTTGTTGTGGCATTGTTATCTACGTAAATGATATTCATTGTTGCACCTCACTAACGACCAGATCAGAGGATACCAGTTCCTTGAGCTTTGTTTCGACGTAGCTTTTCAGGGTGACCTGTGATTTCGCACATGTGGAACAGGTGCCGCGCAATCGTACAAAAACGGTGTTGTGATCAAAATCGACAAGCTCGATATCACCACCATCTTTTTTCAAGGCGGGTTTGATTTCCCGGTCCAGGGTTTCTTCAATCATTTTTATTTTCTGAACATTGGTCAATGCTTTTGGTACGGGCTTAACCAGAACGGGTTTCCCCCGAACTTCGGAAATGATTTCTCCGATTCGGTCATGGCAGTTGCCGCAACCACCACCCGCCTTTACATAGTCAGTTACGTCTTCAACTGTCTTGAGACCGCTTTCCTGAACCGCCCTTCTGATTTCAATGTCGGTGATTCCAAAGCATTCACAAACGATTTCACCTTCTTTTTGTTGGATTGTCGCACCCTCGTAGTAAGCGATGGCTTTTTCCAGGGCATCGCGACCCATAACTGAACAATGCATTTTCTCCTTGGGGAGCCCTCCCAGGAACTGGGCGATGTCGTCATTGGTAATGTCGGCAGCTTCCTTCAGGGTCAGCCCTTTGATCATTTCCGTGAGGGCGGAAGATGATGCGATGGCACTGGCACAGCCAAATGTTTGAAATTTTGCGTCACTGATTTTTTTGTCGTCCCCCAGTTTGAAGGTGAGTTTCAGGGCATCTCCGCAGGCAAGCGAACCGACTTCGCCCATGCCATCAGGATTGTCGATGAAACCGACATTTCGGGGGTTGATGAAATGGTCTTTTACTTTGTCTGTGTATTCCCACATGGTTGCCTCCTGTAAACCTAAAATATTTCACGAATTGCCTATCTACATTGAAGAACCTCGCGGCAAGTCAAATGGAATGCGCTTGCTGCTGCGGTTCAATTGAATACATCATAAGCATGGGTGTCAAAACCGCAAGCCGCTAGTTGAGCATTTGTGCCGTTCAGATATCTTTGATATGCATGTTCAGCCGGAAAGAGCGCATATGTCTCATTTTATAAATGAGACAGTAATGTATCATTGCCCCATTAGGAGACACGTCCTGTGCTTGTGGGGTCACGAGGGGCGTCCCTTTTCTGGCATGTGCTCCTGGAACTGCCACCCATCTCGTTGTTGCGTTTATATGTTCGCAAAAACCGGTGCAGTCAAAACATTACCCTTTTTTGAGGGCTTTCAGTTCTCTCGTAAGCAGATTGATATGGGACATCTCTTCCTTGATAACCACATCGACTCTATCCTTGCCGAGCGCTTCCGGCACCACATCCTTTAAGCCCAGGTAGAACAGGATAGAATCTTTTTCAGCGGTAATGGCTTCTTTTAGAATGCCTTCCATGCTGTCTGTATCGATGGTTTTTTCAAAAAAGACCTTTGAATCAGCAAGGGCTTTCAGATAACGTACGCTTTCGCCTTCGGGATCGAACACGGTCTGTGCTTTTTCGTCCGCGGTGAGTTTTAATCTCAAGCTGGCAAAGGTCTTTTCGTGTTCATCCTCCATTTCAGCTAGGTTCAGCAGCAGTTTCTTGCCGGCCGGGTCTTGAATTTTTTCCATTGATTTCCTATAAAATTCAGCGCCATTTCTTTCGAGCTGTTCTGCCATTTGAAGAATTTCATTTGCATTAAAATCATACTGCATGGGGCACCCTTTCTTTGTTGGATGACGTTGTTTGTCTATTCCTCTAACCTGCAGTCCTTATCCCATTCTGGGCAGGCCTTTTTTGTTTCCTCCTGGAACTTAATCATGCACTCGCCACATTCAAGTTCCACATTTGGCATATCCCCATATTTTTTTTTCAGTTCTTCACCGCTCAAAATCTGGGCGAAGCTGCATCCGCACTGGGGACAGGCGGCTTTGATGTGATAGCGTTTGCCGTGATCGGTCATGTTTAACCCTCCTTTTAATGTCTCTCAGGAATAAAAAGCCTCATGATTGAGAAAGCAACAATCATACCACCTTCGCTGCAAATGTCGTGGCCATCGATGGCGATTGAACTGAAAAAGCGAGCGCGTTTCCAATGGCTTCCGATGGCAGCTCAAAAAAGGCACGATACTTGTGTGCGGTGTTTGGAATTCTGGCATGTTTATTGTATCTTCCTAAGGGGCATGTTTACCAAATGCAACTTTATCTTAGAGAGATTCTTACAATAAGGAGGAAAGCATGGCTCAGATCACACTTAAAGGAAACCCGGTTCAAACATCAGGAAAACTGCCGACGGCAGGATATGCCGCACCTGATTTTTCCCTGGTCAAAAGAGATTTGACCGACCTGTCGCTGAAAGATGTGGCCGGCAAACGCGTTGTCCTGAATATATTCCCCAGTATCGACACCCCCACATGCTCTGCGTCTGTTCGAAGGTTCAACGCGGAGATAAGTGATCATGAGAATGCAGTGGTTCTCTGTATCTCACGGGATTTGCCTTTTGCACACAACCGTTTTTGTGAAGCGGAAGGCATCGAAAATGCGATTGTATTGTCTGAGATGCGCCACAGGAATTTTGGTGAAAAATATGGTGTGGCTATCCAGGATGGACCCATGGCCGGCCTGCTGGCCAGGGCAGTTGTGGTGTTGGATGAGTCCGGGAAGGTCATTTACTCCGAGCTTGTCAAGGAGATTGCAACGGAGCCGAACTATGAAAAAGCACTGGAAGCGCTTAAAGATGCAGCCAGCATGGATGCCTGTACCACAAGTTTTACGGCCGAGCATGCCAGGGGAGAAGGGGAAGATGATGTGTGTGATGATGGTAGATCAGGATAGACCGGTATTCTAGACACGCGATTTTCTGGGTTCAGCGAACGGGAAATAGGTAATCCCCTGGCGCTTCGCGAACCCGTCACTAAATTACCCTTTTCGCTTTATCTGTTGTGAAATCCGAAAGGTGAGTTAGGAAGCAATGCACAGACAAATTCAGTACAGGGGTATCAATCACCTGGCCATGGTTACCCGGGATATGGATCGAACCGTTCGATTCTGGCGGGATTTTTTAGGAATGCGACTGGTGGCTGGCCTGGGAACGGGAAGATACCGGCATTATTTTTTCGAAATTTCAGAAGATGACATGATTGCCTTTTTTGAATGGCCGGATGTGGAATCCATCCCCAAAAAAGACCACGGGGTGCCTGTGCAAGGACCCTTCGCTTTTGATCATGTGTCCATTGCGGTGGGAACCGACAAAGATCTATGGACCTTACGGGGTAAATTTGACGCAGTCCGGATGTGGGTTTCCGAGATTATCGACCATGGATTCATTCATTCCATATATGCCTTTGATCCCAATAACATCCCCATCGAATTCAGTGCTCCTGTGGCACATGTCGATATCCGAAAAAACCCAA
>JAHEIB010000287.1 GCA_024639645.1 Deltaproteobacteria bacterium | reverse complement strand
CTTTTGGAAAAGAAGGATTCACCCGCATCGTTTCCACCTTGATTTCCCTCACCATCCCGCCATCTTTGTAAATGGCGATGTGCATGGGGTACCAGGTATTGTTAACCTGCCGCCAATCATCATATCGAAACTCCGTGGTCATCCCCGGCGCATCATCAGTCTCTTCCATCAGCACCCAGCGCAGCGGTTGAAATGTTTCCTTGTCCACCCACACCTGAGATACCCGTTCCCCCGGTTTTTCACAGCCCAGTACCACAGCGGTCCTGCCTTCGAATCGGCCCAGGCAGGTCAGTGAGGTATCGATACCTGCGGCTGCCAGTCTTTTGCCCAGAGATTCCCTCGAACGGTATAAAAGAATGTCCTTATATAAGTCAAACAAAGTTTCGTCATTGGTCACAATTTTTTGATCGACAACCGTAAGTGTTTTCACTCCAGATACCAGATGGATCCTGGAAGCATGCTGAGAAACCGAGTCAGACCGGAAGATACCAGGGAAACGATATCGCAGGGTTTCATCGGCCTCCACAATAACTTCGCCCGAGGCTGTTTCATAAAACAGGACCTTTTGAACCACCATTATGCTTTTGGCTTTGCCATACTGTTGGGTCATCAATTGGAGCAGGTGAGGTCCCCTCAGGATATAGGCATGCAAACACCGGTCGGGGAATATCAAGAACACAGCGCAGATCAGGATTGTGACAAACCATCGCTTATTTGACATATGAATCATACAGGGCAACATTGAGAACATCTTCATAAACAAATTCCCATAAAAATATAGGAAGTCAACATTTGCAGACATATACCAAAACCGTCCAAGACGATTTTCCGCCAAATGTCATGTATTTTCGGTGGTGCATGATGCGCCGTGCGCGAGCGCGGCGTCGCTTTACTGAGCGATAAATATTTCATCCGAAAACAATGCAGCACTGCCGAGCTCTTCTTCAATTCTTATGAGCTGATTGTATTTGGCAATCCGATCGCTTCGTGAGAGGGATCCGGTTTTTATCTGGCCTCCATTTACGCCCACCACCAGGTCGGATATGAAGGTGTCCTCTGTTTCACCGGAACGGTGTGATATGACGGTGGTGTAACCCGCCTGCTTGGCCATCTCTATGGCATCGAGTGTTTCCGTAACCGTACCGATCTGGTTCAGTTTGATCAATATGGAATTGGCGATGCCTTCCTGAATTCCCTTGTTGAAAATCTTTGGATTGGTCACAAATATATCATCACCCACAATCTGGATCATGCCCTCCAGCCTGTCGGTCATAATTTCCCAACCTGCCCAATCCTGCTCTGCCAGTCCGTCCTCGATGGACAAAATGGGATAGGTGTCGACCAGTTGCTCATAGTAGGTAATCATCTCATCGGCGGTCAGTTTCTTTTTCTCTGATGCCAGAACATATTTTTTCTTAACATAAAACTCGCTTGCAGCCGCATCCAGTGCCAGACCGATGTCTTTCCCCGGTCGATATCCCGCCGCCTGTATGGCATCGACAATATATTGCAGCGCCTCTTCATTCGAAGCAAGATCCGGCGCAAAACCACCTTCATCCCCAACCGCCGTGTTCAGACCTTTGCCTTTAAAAATTTTTTTCAGGGCATGAAAGGTTTCGGCCCCCATCTGGACGGCCTGCGCGATATTTTTAGCACCAATGGGAATGATCATGAATTCCTGTATATCCAGGTTGTTAGCGGCATGAGCACCGCCATTGACGATATTCATCATGGGCATGGGTAGATACCGGGCATTGATACCACCCAAATGACGATAGAGGGGCAGCCCGTATGCCATGGCCGCTGCCCGTGCAGCCGCCATGGATACACCCAGAATGGCGTTGGCACCCAGCTTCGATTTGTTGGTGGTACCATCCAGTGCGATCATGGTAAAATCGAGCGCCACCTGGTCCGCGGCATCCATACCATGAATCGCCGGTGCAATCGCTTTCATGACATTTTTTACAGCACTGGTCACACCTTTTCCACCGTATCGTTTCGCACGTTTGTTGCGCAGCTCCAGTGCTTCCCGTTTACCCGTTGATGCGCCGGATGGAACAGCGGCCCGCCCCACAGCACCACAGGCCAGGGCGACATCTACCTCCACCGTGGGATTCCCTCTTGAATCCAGAATCTCTCTGGCAATTACATCAATGATTTCAGTCATGAGGCCTCTCTTTCCATTTGAATGATTGGTTGATGCATGCTTGACTATTCAGAAATAAATGTTACGCTTATTACATTTCTATGTCAAGAAAAGGCATGCAATGAAAACCATAAATACCTATCATGATTCTCATTTGTTTGTTTCGGCAATCCGGGTTCTGGATCATCAAAAATCCGCGTCTCCGGCCATCGAAGACGTTTGCAGTCTTTTGGGTTTTTCACTGGAAAGAGGCCATTTCATCTGCAACAAGCTCGTGGAAATGGGGATTGTCGAAATCGTTGAAGGGGCATATGGGATGCGTCTTTATATCAAAGACCATACCCTTCTAGAGGAAATCCCCACATCAGATCAGGAAAGCAAACTTGACGAAGCACTGAAGCAGTTCAAAGCCAACCGCAAGGGCTATGCAGAAAAAGTAGCCTCTATTCAGGCCGGCCAGAAAGAAAAACGCAAGAACCTCTTTGCCGATCTAGAAAAAAAACTGAAATCCGGTCTAAAGGATAAATAATATTTGGTGTTTGGTGATTGGTG
>JAHEIB010000286.1 GCA_024639645.1 Deltaproteobacteria bacterium | reverse complement strand
GCAAACTGGTTTCAGGCCGGCCGTTGGCTAAAAAATAGTCGTAGGCCACATCGGCAATGTCCATGGCCGGCATTCGTTGGAATTCGCGCTTAAAGTAGTCGCCCAGCATTCCCATGCGAGCCGCCCCGATGATACTCTGGCCACTACCTTTTTCGATGGCATACCACTCACTTCCCCGTTTAAGGGACCGCAATACCTGGTGCGGGTCTTCGGAGGTCCAGTCCGAAAATAAAATCACATGATCATCGTCTACCTTTTTATGTGGGTGTTTTTGCTTTGGGTCAATGACGATGGCTCCGTAGACACCACTTTGCTCTTGCAGACTCGAGTGGGAATGGTACCAATAGGTACCGCTTTGGCGGATTGGAAACTCGTAAACAAAGGTTGTTCCGGGCTGGATCGGCGGGAAACTGAGGTAAGGCACCCCATCCATATTCGGGGGAACCAGCAGACCATGCCAATGAATCGATGTAGGCACGGTCATGCGGTTATGAACACTGATGCGAGCGGTGTCTCCCTCTTTAAAGCGTAACGTTGGGCCGGGGATACCCCCGTTGATGGTCATCCCTTCAGCGGATGCCCCGTCAATGGTTACTTGCTCTTGAGCAATAGTCAGCTCGTAATTCACAGTTTCTGCATACACGAATCCTGCAGCCATACTCCACAATGAAATGAGCAGAAAAGCTGTCACCAAGTGTATTTTTTGTAATCTTCTTCCCATATCTCGATATCCTGTCTCTGAAAAACAAATTAACGGCCGACCATCTGTACGTTGCCTGTCTGTTTATCTATCAAAAGCCTTTGAATCGGGCTGCCATCAGGTCGAACAATCTTCGCTATGTAATATCTGCCTTTGTTCTCAACCGTGCCGATATTATATTCCTCCGAAATTTGCGGTCCCACATCCTGTTCTATAATTATTCGGGCAGTTCCTGTGCTCATCCCATCGAACAACTCCTGGATTACTTCTTTCTCGGCTGGATCTGATTGCCTGTTATTTTCATAGGCCTGTTGTATAAACTTTAGAATCTGCTTTTTAGGTGTCATGATTCGTTTTCCTTTTTATCATTTTTTTTCTTGTTAATAAATGTAGATACGCTTTCTCCGGGCTTCCAAAGGGGTTTACTGAAGACTGTGATTAATACCGGTATCCAGAACGGTTCGAAATCCCACATCTTCAAACCCTTCCCAGGGATATCGTTTAGTCGTATTCTGATCGGTGTCAGCGTCCATCCACTCTACAACACGGCTTTCTGGAGTCGAATTCGGCTTTTTTATTGAAATCCATTCCTTGACGACCTTCTTTTCATTTTGCGATGAGCGGCTGTTGGTCGATAATGCAACTCCCTGCATATGAGAATGCATGGTGTCCTTAGGGGGCTCTGTTTTAAAATCTGGTACGATCGAAAGCTGCTGCCTAATGGCCTGCCAATCATCGCTCGTGGGTAGACGTTTGCCGTAATGACGGGCATAGGCTTCAGCGCCCAACCAAGTAACGCGCGTCACCGGTTTAGGCGCCCACTGTGCTTGGCGCAGATGAAAGCGCGAATGCTGGAATATGATCTGCTCAGATTGCGCACTGCCGTCACCCAGATAGATCCAGATATCTTCATCGTGCTTTACGACGCCGTCATTTACTGTCAAAGACTCGCTTACTTCGTTCAAAAACTCCACATAATGGTGAAACGTGACCAGTGAGGGATCTGCATAAAACGCATGATTCTCATTGGGACGCTTCACCAATTTCATCTCACGTCCGTCCTGAGCAATCAAGCTTGAATTGAGATTATCGATATCGAACACAGCACGATTTATGTTTTCGTTCAAAATTTGAGTGGTTTCGACGTGCGCGGTTTCAGAGTTCTCGCTGTCCACCAAATGGTATATTGTCATGGCACCAATCGCGATGAGCACCAACACAATACCGGCCCATAACCAGCGAATGGTGGCGGGTGTTGTGTCGGGCTCCTGTGGTTGCTGGTTCTCTTTACGTAAAAGTTTAAGTGCATTCTGAAGTGCCCGCCGCATTTCGGATATGGTCTGGTAACGGTTCTGTTGGTTTTCGTCGGTGGCTTTGCGGATAATGCCGTCCATGGTTTTGAAAAAATCCGTATCAGGGGCTTCCAGGCAGACCGCTTTGAAGGGTACCGTCTTCTGGTCCAGTTTGCCGACGATGGCTTCGTATAACATTTTCCCCAGCGAGTAGATATCAGAAGGGATTTTGGCCTTTCGGAAATCCGCAAACTGCTCGGGTGCCATGTAGGGCATTGTTCCCTTCACATCCCAGGAGTTGGAGACGGCTTTCAATTTTGGCGATCTTGCCAGGCCGAAATCGGCAATCTTGGGGGTGTCCCCATCCATGAGAATGTTTTCCGGTTTGATATCCCGGTGAACGATGTCATTGGCGTGAATGGCTTCGAGCCCATCTAAAACGGGCAGAAAATAGCGCTCCAGCCACTCGGCAAGCATTTCGGCTTCATCATCAAAACCCTCTTCAGACATGGTATAGCGAAACGTATTGCCGGGTACATATTCCATGGCAATGTATTGCACCTGTTTGCCGGCGCTTTGCTGCTGAACGCTGATAGAACCGTAATCGTAGATTTGCAGTACATTGGGATGGCGCACCTGAGCCATTGTCTGGACTTCAACCTGAAGCCGCTGAATGGCATTGGCAACCTCTTCCGGGTTCTCTTCAATATC
>JAHEIB010000140.1:8238-8755 GCA_024639645.1 Deltaproteobacteria bacterium | reverse complement strand
CAGTCTAATTGGGTTCATGTCCAAGCAGTTCAATCCCCGGTTCCTGACCATTGCCCTGGGGTTTTCCGCGGGGGTGATGATCTATGTATCCATGATCGAAATATTCGTCAAGGCAAGGGACGCCTTGGCGGTCAGCTTTGGTGACAAGATGGGCTACTTGCTGACGGTGGTGTCATTTTTCGCCGGTATCGCGGTGATTGCCCTAATCGATAAACTGATCCCCTCATATGAAAACCCCCACGAAATGAATGTCGAAAAAAAAATAAAGGACAGCACGGATGAACAGAAAAACAAACTCATGCGCATGGGAATGTTTTCAGCGCTGGCTATCGGCATACACAACTTCCCCGAAGGTCTCGCAACCTTCATGAGCGGGCTGACCGACCCGACACTGGGGGTCAGCATTGCTGTGGCAATTGCCATCCACAACATTCCCGAAGGTTTGGCTGTTTCGGCTCCCATTTTTTATGCAACCAAAAGCCGGAAAAAGGCGTTTGTGTATTCGTTTCTATCCGGT
>JAHEIB010000140.1:0-8228 GCA_024639645.1 Deltaproteobacteria bacterium | reverse complement strand
TGTGTTGAGGTCGATTTTTAATGAGGCAACCTTCGGGGTCATATTCGCATCTGTCGCCGGGATCATGGTCTACATTTCTCTGGACGAACTGTTGCCCACGGCGGAGGAATATGGAGAGCATCATCTTGCCATTGGTGGGCTGATCGTTGGAATGTTCATCATGGCTGTGAGTCTTTTGTTATTTGCATAGAAGGATGCCGAGAAAACATTTCGGATCAGAGATTGAACGTCATTACTTTACAAGGTATGACAATTGGTATACGTCTCTGAACATTAGGAAGCATATTGTGAACCACTGGTCACAAGATATATACATAAGGGCATACAGATTCGCAGCGAATGCCCACAATGGTCAGCTCGTACCCGGTACTACCCTCCCGTACATAATGCACATTAGCTTTGTAACCATGGAGATTACCGCTGCTCTATCTGTTGAACAGGTCAGCAACCCAGATCTTGCTTTACAGTGCGCGGTGTTACATGACACGATTGAAGATACCGATGTTACGTATGATGATGTTAAGACGCGATTCGGTACTGATGTTGCCGATGGCGTGATGGCGCTAACCATAGATGAAAGCATCGGACCTGATCTTGGTAAGTTTGAAAGACGATGGCTGCAGTTGGAGGACTATCTCAGCAGGATCAAACAGCAGCCAAGAGAGATCTGGATGGTTAAGCTGGCTGACCGAATTACCAACCTGCAGCCACCGCCAACGCATTGGGATGATAGGATGATAGAGCGATACAGGAAGGGCGCTAAGCTGATACACAAGGAGTTGAGAGACGCAAGTGGGTTTCTGGGAGAGCGGTTGAGGGTGAAGATTGATAATTATAATAAAGGATCAATATGAAACCAACAACATTCTACGAAAGAGCAGAGTACATAAGAATTAACTCAGATAGATACTTGACACGCTACTTTGATAGAATGTTGCTGGAGGGTGGGAAGGTTCAAAATATCTACCGCAAGGTTAACAAGAGACAAGATGAAATAGGTGGGGACAGATATAGAAAATATGGCCGTTTCAAAAAGGATCGTACCTTTTGGGGTCATATTGGCGTTAGGATAAAAATGGAGGGATTCGTGATCTGCGTTAACAAGCGATCCGTTCTTGATCTCAATACCACACAAGAAGAACTTGAAAATATCCTTAAAGAAAATGCGTATATCAAGCTAATTGGCGTTTATGATGACCTTATGGGGAAGTGCTAATCCGTTTTAGGTCGGTGCAGGAGGTGCCATGACACGATCAGAGAGAGCATGTCAAATATGGAGTATCCTCGCTTGGGCTGCAAGGAATAGACAATCGCTGACATATACAAATTTATCAAAATTGATCGGGATGCCATCTGCAGGGCTGGGAAGACTTTTAGAACCTATTCAGTCTTTTTGCATCTTGAATAAATTACCACCATTGACGATCCTTGTAGTACGAACAACGACAGGCCTACCCGGTCAAGGGTTTACCGCAGCCAGTGCATCAGAGTATGCCAAGGCCCACATGAAGGTGTTTAGGTTTGACTGGCTTGATTATGGCAACCCGGGATCAGAGGCGCTTGAGAAAGCTGTCCTAAGGCTGCCATCCAATGGGTGAACGCTAACCTTCCTTTTTTTATTCCTACTTAATCTGGTGGCCCGCATCTCCCAACCAGTGCTCATCTGCTTTATTATGATATACGAGGAAAAAGGTTCAAGCTCAAATTAATGAGCAACATCCTGCCTGGATTACGATGTTTTCCCGAGCGCGATACCCCTCTGAAAATATTCCAACAAGGTCGACATGGCAGTGGTTTCGTCCAGAGGTGAAAGCAGCCCGCGAATCCTGGTCACCTCCTGATATGTCTCGTTGTCCAGCAAAAGTTCTTCCCGACGTGTGCCGGACGCATTGACGTTGACGGCGGGCCAGATACGATGTTCAGCACATTTTCGACTGAGTACGATATCTGAATTGCCGGTGCCCTTGAATTCCTGGTAGATGATATCGTCCATTCTCGACCCGGTATCCACCAGTATGGTGGCCATGATGGTCAGTGAGCCACCGTCTTCTACATTGCGGGCGGCCCCGAATATTTTTCTCGGTATGGCCAGTGCGCCTGCCCCCAGACCACCGGTCATGGTACGCCCATGACTATTTGTGTTTACATTGAATGCCCGTGACATCCTGGTCAAGGAATCGATCAGCACCACGCTGTCCCGCCCGGTTTCAGCGCAGTTGATGGCGGTATGCAGAGCCAGCCGTGTCATACGCATGTGCGTGTCGATGCTCTGATCCGCGGAAGAATAGATCACATGTGCCCCTTTGAGACCTCTTTTGAAATCCGTCACTTCTTCGGGACGTTCGTCCACCAGGAGAACAAACACATCCACATCCGGGTGGTTGGCGATAATGGATGCGGCTATGTGCTTCAAGATGGTGGTTTTACCCGACTTGGGCGGTGAAATGATCAGCCCGCGCTGTCCCTTGCCGATGGGGGTGATAAGGTCGAGGGTTTTGCCGATGAAATCGTCGTCCGCCCGGGTCATGGTCAACTGTTCCGTGGGATTGATACTGGTTTGATCCTGAAGCGGTTTAAACCCGGAAAACGTGCTCAACGGAATTTGATTGATGGTTTCCACAGTGTGCAGCTGTGCGTTCGGGCTCTCGGCATCCTTTTTCTTCCCATATCCTTCAATATACCCCCCTTCCGGAAGGCTGTGGCTTTTTATCATGGCCATGGGTACACATGTATCATTCGTGCCAGGCGAAAAGTTTTTTTCAAGAGACCGTAAAAAGCCGAAGCCCCTGTCCAAAATTTCCAGATGTCCTTTTAACGGTTTCAACAATCAGCTCCTGTGTAAAAGATGGGAAGATAATGGGGGTTTGACGTGCAGGTGATACTGTTTTTAAGTAGAGCCCCTCTCAAAAGTGGGATTCTGCACCAAAATCACCGTGACAACGCGTTTCAACCCGCAGGTGCCCCTAAAAAAATGCCCTTGGGGTGAATACTCTTGTATTTTGAGAAGTCGGAACGAGTGAGCAACACAGAAATTGGGACAAAAGACATTCTTGAGACAGGTTATAGGTATTATTCTGGAAATAGCTTGTCAATGGTTAATCGTTCAGCTGTGAAGCGATCCTTGTTTTAAACCGCAACAACAGACAGAATCCTTGCGGCTTGCCGCGGGCTCGTCAGGCTACGGGGATTGCGCCCTTTTTTTCGGTTCAAATACGGCATGTCTGACACCGCCTTCATCCGGTTCCGAGTTTTAGATATAGCATGTTGCAAAATATCAAAATATTGCGTATGCACGTTACGCTTAAGAAAGGCCTGACGATTTAACACATCAAGTTTCACCCTTCGAACTTGTTTGAACCAAAATAGCGGCACATTCCCCTTTGGTTCTGCCGTTCGGCAGTGCTTCGAATGCTGAGAGGTTCTTCAAACATCCTGGCCTGACAAAGCATCTGAAACAAAATAAGTTGATTTATTATAATAATATCAAGAAAAAATACAAACAGGAGAATCCAAACATGAGAATCACCACACTTTTAGGCAGTGCAAGGAAAAAAGGGAATACAGCAACCGTTCTAGAATGGATTGAACAGGAACTCGGCGCCATGGGACACGATGTGGAACGAATCTATCTTAATAAAAAATCTATCCAGGGTTGTTTGGGGTGTGCCAAATGCAGGGAAACACCCCATGAGATAGCCTGTGTCCAAAAAGACGATGCCATTGACATCATGGAAAAAATGATCTTGTCCGATGCTACCCTGTTCGCATCACCGGTTTATTTCTGGGGTTTTTCTGCCCAGATAAAAGCGCTCATCGACCGTGGTTTTTCCCTGGTTACCAATTACCACAGACCCGGACACACATCTCTTATGGAAGGGAAACGCGTGGGCCTGCTGGTGACGGGTGCAGGCACCTATGGGGATAACGCCGAAGGTCTTTTTACCTCCTTTGATCGAATTGTGGAATTCTTGCTGGCCAGAAAATCGGGTGAATTGTACGTGGGGGAGTGCACGACACCTGACGCGTTGCCGGAAGATATCAAAAACAAAGCCCTTGATCTGGCCCGATCTATGGTTGAAAAATAAAAGGGTTTTATGAGCGGTATAATATTTTTAGTCCTGTCTGTCATATTTTCCAGTGGTGTGGCCATTACCATGAAGGTTGCCAATGCCAGGAAGCTGAGATTGGGGCAATTTCTGGCCATCAACTATGTCGTGTGTCTCCTGGCCCTTCTTACATGGGGCTTCTGGCAAAAGCCTGTTTCAAATTCCATCTTTATCTGGATCCTGGGCGTCTTTGTCGGTGTCATGTATGTGCTCTCCCTCTGGCTCTTCAACCGATCCATATCAGTTACAGGACTGGCCCTTTCCACAACCTTGATGCGTTTGTCCTCAGCACTTCCCACCCTGGGTTCCTTGGTATTCTTTGCCGAACACACGCGTCTCTATCAGGTTCTGGGGCTTATTCTGGCCTTTTCCTGTCTACCACTGGCAAGCAAAGAGCCCATACGGTTTGGGCAAACCGGCAAGGACGTCTGGAAGGGCATGCTTTGGGGAATACTGCTCTTTGCGGTATACGGCTTGACTGATTTCACTTTTAAAATCCAGGCAGAGCTGGAGCCCCTGACCAACCCTGGCAGTTTTATGGCCACCATTTTCGGTACGGCCCTGCTCCTTACCTTTCCCCAGCTCTTCAAAGGAGACCGGCCCAGCAAACCGTGTCTTTTCTGGGGCGTCGTCATGGGAACAACAAATGTCCTGACCACTTATTTCTGGATCCGGACCCTGGCCCATCTACCTGGATCGGTGGCTTATCCCATGTTGGGTCTCGGAGTCATTACCCTTACGACCCTGGCAAGCCTGCTGATTTGGCGGGAAAAACTGCGCCCGGCCAACTACGCGTTCCTGGCCTTGGCAAGTGTGTCTGTTTTTCTGATCAACATGGGTTAGGCCGAATATCTCAGAAAACTTGACGCCCCCTATTTTTCTGCATGTCGCTTTCTTCTCTCGACATCGCTTCGGCGATATTTCCGACTTCTTTGCTCCGGGCCTTCGTAACCCGATTTCCCACCCTTGCGTCTTTCCTTTCCGGAACGACGGTCTTTTCCACTTCTTTCCTCACCCATATCTTCTCTCTTCCATTTAGAATGAGCCTTTAAGGAAGCTCACAGCATGTAAAGCACTGCCTTTTGGCATAACCTGTAAAAAACGCTCTGCCGTGCTGCAGAAACCACGGGGAATACACACGCTGTTATGGTTCAATTCTGGTTCCATAAAACTGTTCTGCTACGGACCAATGACCGCAATAGCAACCCGGATCAGCCCGGAAGCTGCCGCAAAAAATCCCGTATGGCATTGTTCACTTCATGCGGCTTTTCCAGGGGCGACAAATGTCCGGCATCTTCAATAGAATGAACAACTGCCTTGGTGATCTTTTCTGCCATGTAAAGACCGTATTTGACCGGCGTCAGGATGTCATCGGTGGCCGTCACTACCAGAACAGGCTTCTTGATGAGGTGCAGCCTGTCCATGGCATCGAAGCGATTGCATGCTTGATAATCCCCCAATGCCACTTCAGGCAGGCAATTGGACGTTTCCCATATGACCGGCCGAAGTGCGTCCGGGTCACTTTTTCCAGATATTCCCACACGCACGATGGATTCTAAAAACTTGTTGAAATCTTTTTGGATGGTCTCGAATATAAGGGGGTTGACCTTTAGCCTGGCACCGGTGTTCATGAGAATACCGGCCGGAAAATGATCACCGTGGTCTATAAGCAGCTCCAGGGTGATGGCGCCTCCCAGACTGAGACCGCATGGAATGGGATGAGGGATTTTTTCCTCATGGATAAACGTCCTCACGGCCCTGGCATAGTCGGCCACATGATCACTCCCAGGGCCTGGACTGGTCCCATGTCCTGGCAGATCAATGGCAATGGTATTGGCGACATCCAACAGATCCTTCACCTGGGCCCGCCAAAAAAGACGATTTTGAGAAGAACCATGGATGAACACCAGTGTTGGTTTGTTGGTATCTAAGGGCCAGCTGCCGGTGGCAAATTCAAGTAATCCAGATTTTCTGCTTTCCATTTTTTCCTCTGTCAGCTGTGATCACCCGACAGGTTCCTGTCCGGTCGAAACCTGCCGACACCATGGGGCGACAGTATGACACGCTTTCACAAACACCCGTTTATACCGCTTGTCATAGTAATGTTCCGAAAAGAGGATGGCGGCATAAGGATTTGCAGCAGAAAAACGGTCCCAAATCGGAACGTTTTTCTGCTGCAAACCCTATAGATGACCATTTGGAACAGTCACATCAATTTCACTGGTTCTTGTGATCAAGGGATGCTTTGATAAAATCCCTGAAAAGTGGGTGCGGGTCCATGGGACGTGATTTAAACTCAGGGTGGAATTGGCAGCCGAGAAGCCATGGATGCCCTTTTAACTCTATGATTTCGACCAGTTCGCCGCTTGGAGATATCCCACTGACGACCATTCCGTTTTCTATGAACTGATCCTTGTACTGATTGTTGAACTCGTACCGGTGCCGGTGTCTTTCGGATATTTCTTTTACACCGTAGGCGGCTGAAGCCAGCGTGTTTTCATTGAGATTGCACGAATAGGCCCCCAGACGCATGGTACCGCCCTTGTCAGAATGCTCGTCCCTTTTCTGAATGGTACCCAGTTGCTCATCGAACCATTCCAGCATCAGATAAATCACGGGATGGGGTGTCAGTTTGTCAAACTCCTGGCTGTTGGCTCCTTCCAATTTCAGTACATTCCGCGCAAATTCAATGACAGCAATATGCAATCCCAGGCAAATACCAAAATAGGGAATTTTATTCTCTCTGGCATACCTTGCCGCACAGATCTTGCCTTCGATACCCCTGGAGCCAAAGCCACCGGGAACCAGAATTCCGTCAGCTTCACTAAGGATACCGCTGCAGGTGTCCGGGTCGATGGTTTCAGAATCAACGAAAATCAGATTTGATCGACAGTCATTGGCCACCCCGCCGTGATAAAGGGCTTCGTTAAGACTCTTATACGATTCGGTCAGATCGACATATTTACCCACGATGGCAATATTCACCGAATACCTGGGGGACTTGAATTTTTCGACAAAAGCCTCCCAGGCTTCCAGGACGGGTGCCCGGGTCCATATCTTTAGCAATTCCACAATTTTATCGTCAAGACCTTCCTTGTGAAAAACCAGCGGAACCTCATATATGCAATCCACATCCTTGGCCGTTATGACGGCATCCTGGCTCACATTGCAGAAAAGAGCTATCTTGGATTTGATCTCCTTGGAAAGATACCTGTCTGTTCGGCAAAGTAAAATATCGGGTTGAATACCAATGCTGCGCAATTCTTTGACGCTGTGTTGCGTCGGTTTCGTTTTCAGTTCACCGGCTGTACCAATATAGGGCACCAGTGTCAGGTGAATATAGATCACATTCTCCTTGCCGGCATCTGTCTTGAACTGCCGGATGGCTTCCAGAAACGGAAGGCTTTCAATGTCACCGATGGTGCCGCCAATTTCGACAATAACAACATCCACACCGGTTGCCGCCAGCTTTATGCTGTTCTTGATCTCGTCGGTAATATGGGGAATCACCTGAACGGTTCCTCCGAGGTAGTCGCCCCTTCTTTCTTTGGTTATCACGGCGTCATATATTTTTCCGGTGGTAAAATTGTTGTCTTTACCCAGTTTGGCTCTGGTAAACCTTTCATAGTGTCCGAGATCAAGATCTGTTTCAGCACCATCGTCGGTTACAAATACCTCTCCATGTTGAAACGGATTCATGGTGCCCGGATCCACGTTGAGATAAGGATCCAGTTTCTGAATTGTCACTGAAAGCCCCCGGCTTTCCAGCAGGGCACCGATTGCCGCCGAGGCAAGGCCTTTTCCAAGAGAAGACAGTACGCCACCCGTAATAAAAATATACTTCGTATCATAATCCATTCAGCACCCTCATTCTTCTATCCGTTTTCTGAATTCATTAATCGTTTTCTCGATTTCGCTCAACTCCCCTTCCACAGACGTATCCGAATTTTGGGGCATTGATTGAAAATATTTGAGTTTCAGACCTTCGACATCGAGCATCTCTTTTGGAAAAGAAGGATTCACCCGCATCGTTTCCACCTTGATTTCCCTCACCATCCCGCCATCTTTGTAAATGGCGATGTGCATGGGGTACCAGGTATTGTTAACCTGCCGCCAATCATC
>JAHEIB010000025.1 GCA_024639645.1 Deltaproteobacteria bacterium | reverse complement strand
CATCCTACACGGGCCTTATGGGGAAGACGGGACCATTCAGGGCTTGCTGGAACTGCTACATATTCCGTACCAGGGATCGGGCGTCATAGGCAGTTCCGTTGCCATGAACAAACTGGCGACGAAACAGATGTATGAACTCGCAGGTCTACCAACACCGCCTTATATGGTTTTGAAACAGGGGGACCGGATTGATGTTGCTGACTGCGAGGAAAGATTCGGGCTACCTATGGTGGTAAAGCCACTGGAAGCCGGTTCGAGTGTGGGGATGACGATTGTCAAATCATCCTCGGAAATAGAACCGGCGGCTGAAAAAGCCTTTAAGCACGGGGACACTATACTGCTGGAAAACTTCGTGGATGGCACCGAGATCACGGCGGGCATTATCGGCAATCAGACTCTGGAAGCGCTGCCGATTATTGAAATTGTTCCCGGGGATGCATATGAGTTTTTTGACTACGAGGCCAAATACACCCCAGGTGCAACGAAAGAAATTTGCCCGGCCCGTATCAGTGAGGCCATGACAGAAAAAGCCCAGACCTACGCCAAAATGGCTCATGAGGCTCTGTTCTGTGAAGGATACAGCCGCACGGACATGATCATGCAGGCAGAAGAGATTTATATTCTTGAAACCAACACCATTCCCGGTATGACCGCCACCAGTCTTTTGCCCCAAGCCGCTGTTGCGGCCGGTATCAGCTTTTCAAAACTACTGGACCGATTAATCGGGCTGGGTATGGAGAGACATGGATTGAAACGGAAAACCTAATTACCGTTTCAAAAAATTGAAGAACCCCGCAGCATGCGAAGCGCTGCCGGACAGCAGAACCTAAGGGAAATACGCTCGCTGTTTCGGTTCAAACCACAAACACCAAACGCGAAGCACCAAATACTAAACACAAAATACCAAACACCAAACACAAAGGAACCCAATGTAATGGAATTCAAGAAATTTGAGGACAGTGCAGGCGTGGGCATTGTCATGGGAAGTGACTCGGATCTGGGTGTCATGCAGGAAACAACCCGTATTCTAAAACAGTTTGCGGTGCCGTATGAAATAACCGTAGCATCTGCCCATCGGAGTCCTGAACGGGCGGCCAAGTTTGCCACAACAGCCCGGGAACGCGGTATCCGGGTCATCATTGCCGGTGCGGGGCACGCCGCACACCTGGCAGGAGCCATGGCGGCCCATACATCCTTGCCGGTTATCGGTGTGCCCATTGATTCGTCCTGTCTTCAGGGTTTCGATGCGCTCCTGTCCACCGTACAGATGCCGCCGGGGATTCCAGTTGCCACCGTATCCATCGGAAAATCGGGCGCCAGAAATGCCGGTATCCTTGCCGTGCAGATACTGGCATTATCCGATGGTGTACTTGAAGAGAAATTGACGGACTTTAAATTGGATATGGCTGAAAAAGTAGCGCAGAAAGCCCAGGCCCTGGAAGCATAAGATGGTGCTCTGGAACATTTCTGCAACAACACCCGACCCGGACACCATTCATGCTGTTGTCCAGGTGATCCGCAATGGGGGCGTCATTGCATTTCCCACCAGCACCCTGTATGGACTGGGGGCGGATGCAGACAATCCCCGGGCTGTCGAGAGTATTTTTGACATAAAGGGGCGTCAATCCCATCGCCCGCTGCTGGTTCTGATAAGGGATAAGACATGCCTGCCAGAATTGGTCAGGGAGATACCCACCAAAGCTGAATTGCTGATGGAGGCATTCTGGCCAGGGGGAATTACGATAGTATTGCCTGCCGGTAAAAAGGTTTCTAACCGATTGACAGGAAATACCGGTAAAATTGGTGTCCGAGTGCCGAAACATCCTGTAGCGGCCGCTATTGTGGCCCAACTGGCGGGGCCCTTGACCGGAACAAGCGCCAACCTTTCGGGCAGGGGAGGCTGTTCCGATATTTCTTGTCTGGAAGAACACGTGTCGGGACAACTTGATGGCGTGGTAGATGCCGGTCCACTAAAAGGAGGCAGGGGCTCAACGGTCATTGACATGACCGTAGACCCGCCGCAAATCCTCAGGGAAGGCACAATTTCAGAACACCAGATACTGTCCGTGCTTTAAAATTTATTTTTCTGTTTATTTGCTTTACTGAACCGCAACAGCGAGCGCTAACCCCACAGCTTGCTGCGAGGTTCTTCAAATTGGGTTGTGATGCCGATTTACGGGGATGGATGTTTTAGCCGCTAAATCAAAGACGGATAAGTCTTTCACGAAAGAGCGGCACGGTCGCGTTTTATAAATCCGTGAAACGAATTTATTGACAAATAAAAGGGATTTCACTATAAACCCACCCAAATGCCGGAGTGGTGAAACTGGTAGACGCAGAGGACTCAAAATCCTCCGACCTTACGGTCATCCGAGTTCGATTCTCGGCTCCGGCACCAAGTAAATGCAAAGGGTTAACCAATATTTGGTTAACCCTTTTTTTTTAGATGGACATGTAAGGAATTGCGAAGCCAGAGAAGCGAGTGCTATGATTTAAGATGAGCGTTTCAAATTTTATAAATATGAGATATAAAACCAATTTTAAAATATTTGATTTATTTGAACCAAAATAGCGAGCGAATCTAAATTAGACAGAATTTTTTACGCTTGATGTCTCGCGCTGTTGCATGGCAGAATATTCCCTGCTGCTTGCCGGGAGGCTCTTCAATTCTTAAAATTTGAAACGCTCAACCTATATATGAGGATCAAGATGGAAGAAAAAAAATATCTGTCTGCCCAGGACTTGTTGAATGATGCCTTTAAGCTCGGAATACAAATATTTAAAAGCGGATTCAGGCCCAGTTTTATTATCGGTGTCTGGCGCGGCGGAACACCGGCAGCAATTGCGGTTCAGGAAATCTTGGACTACCTTGGGGTTAAAACGGATCATATTGCCATTCGGACCTCCTCTTATTATGGTATCGATCATAGAAGCAAAGAGATCCGTGTCCACGGGTTGGAATATGTTGTCCGGCATGCCAATTGGGATGACGGGCTACTTATCATTGACGACGTATTCGATTCCGGCAGTAGTATCAGGGCGATCGGTGAGGCGCTTCGCAATAAGATGCGTCGCAACATTCCAAAGGACATTCGTATTGCCACCGTTTGGTTTAAGCCTAAAAGAAACGTTACGGAAATAATACCTGACTATTATGTCCATGAAACCGACCAGTGGCTGGTCTTCCCCCACGAACTGGACGGTCTTAGCCGTGAAGAGATATTCGCCAATAAACCGGGGCTGAAGAGGATGCTCGAAAATGCGGGTTTAAGCTGAGTCATATTGAAGCGTACCCTGCAGCAAGCTGTGGGGAATGCGCTCGCTATTGCCGTTCAATGTATACAGCATTGGATTGCGCTTGTGATCTCAATAGGCCACATCACTTCTTACTATATTGATAACAAGGGGTATCCATAACCGAGGAACAGACATATGAAAACCATCAAAAATGATCCGAAAACCTACGATGTCATTATTGTGGGTGGTGGACCGGCTGGATTGTTTGCAGCATATTTCCTGAGCGAGCATGCCGATCTGGATGTACTGCTTATTGAGAAGGGCAAAGGAATTTCCAGTCGTAAATGCCCGATCAAGGAAGATCAGGGTTGTGTGAAATGCAAACCCTGCAATATCCTCTGCGGTGTTGGAGGCGCAGGACTTTTCTCAGACGGCAAGTTGAACTACATCCATAAGTTGGGAAAGACTGACCTGACCCAATTTATGTCCCAGTCCAACGCCGAAGATCTTATCGACGAGACCGAGAAAATATTCAACCGCTTTGGAATGGACGGTCCTGTTTATCCCACGGACATGGTCGAAGCCCGGAACATCCGCAAACAGGCCAAACGATACGGCATCGATCTCATGATCATCAAGCAGAAGCACCTGGGGAGTGACTGCCTCCCGAGTCATATTGAAGGTCTTGCCAAAGAAATCAAATCAAAAGGCGTCGTGATGCATACGTCCGAAGAGGTGAAGGATGTTATCGTAAAAAAAGGAGCGGTTGCCGGTGTTCTTACCAATCGCAAACGATACAAGACCCGTAATGTCATTCTGGCACCCGGCCGCGTGGGTGCGGAATGGGTTGGCAGTCTGGCCATAAAAAATGGTCTTGGGCTGGCACAGCGGGGTATCGAAGTTGGGGTACGGGTGGAGGTGCACAACGATATTATGCAGGATCTGTGTGACATTATCTACGACCCGACTTTCTTTATCCAGACAGGGAAGTATGATGATGAAACCCGGACATTTTGTACCAATGCAGGAGGCTATGTGGCCCAGGAGACTTATGCGGATTTCGTATGTGTAAACGGCCATGCATATCTCAACCAAAAATCGAACAACACAAATTTTGCGTTCCTATCGAAAGTGGTTCTGACGGAGCCTGTGACCGACAACCAGGCATATGGAGAAGCCATTGGCAGTCTGGCAAGCCTCATCGGTGGTGGCCGGCCAATCCTGCAGCGTTTTGGCGATCTGAAACGGGGCCGGCGGAGTACCTGGAACCGGGTTCGAAAAGGGTATATTGAACCGACCCTGATCAACGTGGTGTGTGGTGATATCGCCATGGCCCTTCCGGAGAGGATTTTGACAAACATTATGGAAGGACTCGACAAATTGAATTTTGTGGTGCCGGGTGTGTCCAACGACGAAACGCTGCTCTATGCACCAGAGATCAAATTTTTTGCCACACAGGTTGAAACCGACAATCACCTGGAAACCAAAATAAAAGGCATGTATGTGGCCGGTGACGGTCCCGGTGTGGCCGGAAATATTGTATCTGCCAGTGCTACAGGGTTGATACCGGCCAAGGCGATTCTGGGGAAAGGGTAAAATAGGGTTCGAGGTTTCAAGGGTCTGAGGGTGATACAAGGGTAGCTGACAGCGATAAGCGGGGAGCAGCATCCCAGCTTCCGGGCTTCCAAGCATAAAAGGATTTGGGGGAAGCTATGGGCCATAAGCTGCTATAGCATTTGTCAAAATAACGTTCCGTTTACTCCTGGAGCCGTTAGACACATTCGGAACATATTTATGGCAGCCCCTATAACTGCTTAAAGCTTATGGCTTTTACTCTTGGTGGTTAAATTTCGAATAAAGTTGTCCACGGCCTGGTTGTAGAGGCGGTAGAAATCTTCTCCCGGCAACAGGGTCGCTTCCATTTTTCTGAACTGGATGAGGCCATGCAGTGTCGCCCATAGGATTACGGCATGACGCCTTGGGTGGGTTGTATAAAAGACACCCTGCTGTTTGCCGCTGTCGATAGCCGTCACCAGGATATTCAGCACCTGACTGGCGTGTTTGTCGATCTGCTGCTTGAGACCGTGTTCGAAAACAGTACCCGGCGAAGACAGGAAATAATTCAAAATGTCAAAATAGTCTTTGCCCGTTTCACTGAAAGTCAAGTAGGCACGGGCAATCTTGCGGAGGCGTGTCAGGGGATCTTCGGTATCCTCGGCTATTTTCTGTATTTCCCGTGCCAGCATCTCTAGCCCTTCTTCCTGCAGGGCGATAAAAATATCTTCCTTGCTTCCAAAATAAGAATACAGGGTTCCGACGCCTAACTCGGCTGCCTGAGCAATTCGCTTTATGGAGGCCATGGACATGCCATGTTTGAACAGAACTTTTCTGGCTGCAGCCATAATCTGGGCGTGCCGTTCGCGTTTTTCCCGTTTTCTTCTTTCCTTCAATCCCATGTTGCCTAACCAATAGATAAGCGGCGTAGCCACGCCAGATAAAATCACACAGTGATTTTATTCTGGAAGTGGAAAACGTGTAAAAATAAAGGCCGTGATGAGTCCGGCTACAATATGCCAGATGCCCCACCACCCAACCAGGATGGCCATGCCCCCCAGACCGCCAAAAAAATTGAATACCAGAACCAGCCCCAAAGCCGAGTTTTGAATGCCCACTTCAATGGCTACGGCCCGTGAATCCCTTTCCGGCAGGTGGAACAGCCGTGCCGACCAGTACCCGATATTCAATGCCAGGGCATTGTGCAGCAGCACCACCAAAACGATCAGTCCGATAACGTCGAGAAAGATCTTCCAGTTAGCGGCCAGGGCTCCCAGGACGATCAGAATAAAGAAGACCAGGGTAAAAATTTTAAAAGGCTTGCGAACCCTGTCGGCAAGGCCCGGGAAAATCCGGGACAGAAAAATCCCGATGGCCAAAGGTATTCCCAGTATGATAAAAACCGTGAAGAAAACATCCATGGGGCTCAAACTAACTTTCTTGAGAATCGGTGCCGTATCCGGATTGAGGCTACCCCAGAGGGCCAGGTTCAAGGGCGTCATGATGATGGATGCCAGCGTGGAAACAGCGGTCATACTGATGGAGATGGCCGTATTTCCTTTGGCAAGATAGGTCATCAGGTTCGACAGGTTCCCACCCGGGCATGCCGCTACCAGAATCATCCCCAGGGCGACCGAAGGCAACGGTTTGATGATCAGGGTTAACAGGAAGGTGAATGCGGGGAGCAGAATGAACTGAGCAACCAGACCGATGGCCGGGGCCTTGGGTGCCTTGATGATCCGTTTGAAATCTTCCAGCTTCAGATCGATGGCAACGCCGAGCATCATCAGGCCGATGGCTATATTGATGACAAGCAATCCCTGGGCATTGAAATTCAGACGGATCTGATCGACGACAACGGGGTCCATAAGGGTCTCTCCTAAGTTGAATTTAACGGGTTATCATCATAAATTGAAATGCACGCCATAGAGCGGAAGTTAAATTAAAGGGTTCAAGGGTACGAGGGTGATACAAGGGTTCAAGTGGTGTTTATGGTTAGAGGTTTTGTGCTAATAGTCTGAGGTTTTTACCCTTGACCCTTTGAACCCTTCGGTACGCTGGGATGCTGCTATCCGCTGATAGCTGTCAGCCACCCTCTAACCCTCGTATCACCCTTGGACCCTCGAACCCTGCTCTTATTCCATCTTCCCCGACCGTGCCGCAGCCCAGAGCCAGTTACCCGGAGGATCCACATTGGCATCCGGGTCCACCACCGCATGAATGACTGCCGGTTTTCCAGACTGGACTGCCCGTTCCAGGGCCGGGCGAACATCATCACCGGTTTCCACGTACTCTCCATGACAGCCCATGGCGTTGGCTAGCTGATCATATCGGACCGGTGCATGGTCATGACCAAACCAGTCGGCTTCCCTGCCGAATTGTCTCAGTTGAGCGCTTTTTTCCATGCCATAGGCACCGTCCACGGCGACGATGATGATAACCGGCAGGTTGTTGCGCACGGCGGTTTCGAGCTCCTGCATATTGAATCCAAAAGCGCTGTCACCGGTGACACAGTAGACATGTCTGTCCGGTAAGGCCAGCTTGGCGCCGATGGCATAGGGCAGGCCGGTTCCCAGATGACCGTAATTCATGGAATAGATCACCGATCGTTGCTGGCGGGCTATATGGTAGTGGATATCCCACAGCGTTGTGTTGCCGCCGTCCATGACAAAGACGGCATCCTCGCCAAAGAAATCATTACAGGCTGTCAGAATTTGACCGGTCAGCATCGGTTTTTGCTGGGTATCGGCCACCAGCCCATCCAGTTCTTTCTGCCACTCATCCTGGATCATGCGCAACTCAGCAATTTTTTCGTGAGGCGGGCGTTTGCCGGTCAACGCTTTTACGGCCTCCGTCAGCTGTGAGAGGATGCATCTGGCATCGCCCACCAGGGGGATGTCCGTGGGTTTGTTGAGACCGATGTGGGTCGGTTCGGTATCGATCTGGATAAGTTTTTGTTTGCCGGGTTCTCCAAACATGGGGGGTTTCCCCCACATGTTCAATTCACCCAGACGTGTTCCAACCGCCAGAACCAGATCGGCCTGAGAATTGGCAACGATCCGAGACATGCAGGTGGGGTGAAAACTGAGTGCATGCGTGTCCGGAATGATACCTCTGGCCCGAATGGTCGCTGTGACCGGGCATCCCAGGTATTCCGCCAGTTGAAGAACCTCATTTGAGGCGCCTGCGCGTTCGGCACCGTTGCCGCAGTGGATGTTGACCAGTTCGGCATCGATCAGCATTTCTGCCGCCTGACGAATCAGGGCCGGATCGGCGGGGATTTTGGCGGTTACACGGTATTTTTCCGGGGTCCAGATGTCCACACTCCCTTCATCTCCCTTCTGGCTGATAATGTCTTCTGGTATGAGCACATGGGTCGGTCCGGGTCGGCCGGATGTCGCCATCCGGAAGGCCTGGCGGATCATATCCGGGATTCGGGCCCAGTGATCGACCTTCCCGTTCCACTTGACGGCCGGTCTGAATATGTCCAGGTGGTGGCTTACCTGCATGCCACCCTGATGGATGTAGGAATCGGACATGTCGCTGCGGCGAGTGGTGGTTATGGCAATGACCGGACTTCCTTCTGCCTGGGCGCACATAAGTCCCGCCAAGAGATTGGCGGCGCCTGGACCGGCACATGCCATTACCACGGCAGGCTCTCCGGTAACACGGGTATAGGCGTCACAGGCGTGGGCTGCGGCTGCTTCATGCCGGGGTACGATGAGTTTAATGCCCAGTTCGTCTCCCAGGCGTTCGATGGCTTCAATGACCATCATATAGGTTCCGTCTGTAATGGCATTGACATATTGGATACCCTCTGCGTGAAGACATCTCAGCAGCAGTTCTCCACCGGTAATCTCGGACATTGTTTTCTCCTCCTTGGGTTGGTGAAATGTGTAAGTATCGACATTGGTGTTACGGCATCAGCTGATAACGGCAATGAATACCAGATACCGAGTATTGTATCGCTCACGCAGCGCAGGTGCCTACACCGCGTGGTGCTCTATCTTCCTTTTTTCTATAGCTTGGGAAGCATCACTTCGAAATTCATGTGTTCGATATTGGATATTCCAGCCCACTTTGAGGGGGCTTCTTGAGTCCACCCGCTCCATCGGGTAGAGGCTCAGCGCCTACAGCTTACTGCTTATGGCATAATGCTAAGCGTTTATAGCTCCATGGTCTGCCCCCCGGTGATGTTGAGGGCCTGACCGGTCATGTAACTTGATTCACCCGAGGCTAAAAATGTCACTGTATTGGCCACTTCGTCGGCAGTACCGAGCCTGCCAAGGGGGATTTCCTTGCATTTCTCGGCAATACGTTCATCTGCTGTGGTATTAAAAAACTGTGCCTCGAGGTCAAAACGCCACTGAGTGAAATCGGTCATGATAACGCCAGGACAAACAGCATTGACACGGATACCGCTTCCGGCCAGCTCCATGGCCATAACTTTGGTCATCATGAGAACACCGGCCTTGGCCGCCGCATAAGCGCCGTTGAACAAGGGCGGTTTTTTTGCGGCCTGGGAAGCGGCATTGATGATGCTGCCACCATTTTCCAGCATCAACGGCACCACGGCTTTGGATACGCGGAAGACACCGTGAAGATTGACATCGATGGTTTTCATCCAGGCATTGTCGTCATAGGCGTGTATGGTATTTGGGACGCCGAAAACAGTACCGGCATTGTTAAAGAGAATATGGATGTTGCTGAACGCTTTTTTAAGAACAGCGGCCATGTTTTGTACGGATTCAGGTTGGGTGACGTCGAGATCAAGCGCTATCGTCTGGACCTTGTATGTTTCACCCAGCGATTGGGCAAGTCGGGTAAGCTGTGCTTTATTGCTGGTGAGGAGGGGGTCGTTTTCTTCAGCTTTGGCCAGGTCAGCCAGGGCAACGTTAACACCGCAGGCAGCCAGTTTCGTTGCGACAGCATACCCGATTCCTGCTTTTTTTCCTGCTCCGGTGATGAGGGCATTCTTACCTTTCAAGTCCTTGTGCACGGATTCCCCTTTTCTGTTTAATGTCAAATAATGTATGGCAAATATGTCGAACAATGTTCGATAACTGAATAATAATTGGTTTTCGAACGATAGTCAAGGCTCATTTTAAGGGATCTTCTCCCAATTCGTTTAAAGAATAAGAACGTCAACTTTGCCTGCCAGCTTGTCCCTAAAATGGGTCGCATCGGACTGGTCACCGACAATGGCGCCATAATGCATGGGTATGGCCAGCCCGGGCTTGATGGCCAGGGCTGCTTCAACGGCTTCATCAGCGTTCATGACATAAGTTCCGGACACCGGCAGCAGGGCGATGTCGACATCCAAATCCTTCATTTCCGGGATGTAATCACTGTCGCCGGCATGATAAATTCTAACACCGTCTATGTCTATGATAAAACCAAGCCATCCGTTCGTTTTGGGATGGAAGTCCTTGTTGGTGTTATAGGCGGGTACGGCCTCGACTCCCAGACCGTCCAAAAGCAGACGTTCTCCTGGCGTCATCACCCGGACGTCTCCGGACAGTTTTTTTGCAGAATCCTTCTCGGTAATGATGACGGTTCCAGGCTGTTGTATCATGGCTATATCTTCGGGAGAACAATGATCGAAATGCTCATGGGTTACCAGAATGAGATCTGCGGGTTTGCCGCCATCTATCTGGTAGGGGTCGATATAGATGCATGTCGATGCGTCGATCCTGAAGCCGTCGTGACCCAGCCAAACAATGTTTTGTTTCATTTCCTGTATGCTCATGATTTACCTCCTTGGTTTGAAGCCATAAGCTTTAAGCAGTAGGCATTAAGCTGCTTATGGCTTATGGCATAAAACTTATGGCTTTAGCACTAAAAGCTTAAAGCCGGTGTCCAAACATAGTAAAATCCGGGTGACAGATGGGTTGCTGCGTTCTGGAACCCCAGATCGAATAAAGGCCTGGTCTGAATACTCGAACGGGTGGTCAAAGGATTGTAGAGATTATCATTTGGAAACACGGTCCGGCGATAGGCCACAACTTTTGCTTTTTCAGGGAGTCCCGATATTTGAATGGCTTCTGTTATGGCGTCATCCAGATATCCGATTTTGTCGATGAGCCCCAGTGCCTTGGCTTCACCCGGCAGATAGACCCTGGCTGTGGATATCGTGGACAAGGCGCTTTTTTCCAGACCGCGATGTTTTGCCACGAGATTGAGAAACTGATCTGCAAGACCGTCGGTCAGATCCTGCAGCATCTGGGTTTCTTCTTCTGTCGTTCTGCGGAATGGCGACCCCATATCCTTGTTTTTTCCTGACTTGTTGACATCCATTGTAAAACCGATCTTGTCGATGAGTTCTGTGACATTGGGCCGCATAAATACAACGCCGATGGAACCGGTAATGGTTGTCGGGTGGGCAAAAATTACATCGGCCGGAAGGGATACATAATAAGCGCCTGAAGCAGCGATGTCCATCATGGATACCACGATTTTGACCTTGGTGCGTTCCTTGAAAGCCAGGATTTCATTGTAAAGGATGTCACTGGCAGTGGCTGTTCCGCCCGGCGAATCCACTTTCAAAAGAAGACATTTTATTTCCTTGTCTTTTTCGGCCATACGCAGTTGAGAAACAACCTCCTGAACCATGCTCGGCATCGTTCTCAGGGTGCCTTCCTTGGGTCGGGTAGAAATGACCCCTCGCAGGGAGACAACCAGGACCTTCCCTTTTTCCGTTCCCTGCAGTACGGACTCCTTGAGTGGATCCGAGGCGTCGGAAAACAGTTTTACCTGGGGGCCGGCGCATCCAACCATGGCAACGATGCCAGTCAGCATCAGAACAATAAATCTTAATTGATTCATCTTTTTCCTCCGGCTAATTCTTTTTGTTCAGTTTGTCGTTGATACGGGATAATTCAGCGGTCATGGTCTGGACGGATTTTTCAACCTTTTGAATTTTGATGGCATGTGTCTGGGTGATTTTCATCGTACTTTCCATGGTTTGGCTCAATTGCATGTTCACGCGGTCAAAGCTCCGGATCTGGTGGTTCAAACCCACCAGGACACACGCCAAAAAAAGACCAAAAACGACTGCGGTATATACAGCCCACCATGCCATGGGTGTTTCTTCTGCACGTGCTTTCAAATCTTGAAACGATCCCCGGGTCAGTCTCTGGGTAATTGATGACTTCCGTGATTGCAAACCGACTTTGATTCCTTTGGGGATGGTCATATTTTCGGGGGGGTTCTCCAGTGTGTTCAAGTCGTTGTGAAGCATCAAGGCATGGTTTTGAACCATTTTATTCTCATCTTCCAGGGCCAGGACTTTTTCAAGAAATTGAATGGCGGCGTGCGGCTGGCCAAAACCTTCCCAGAGGATTTGTGCTTTCAGAAAGAGTGCTTCGGCAAAATCAGGATCCTTTTCAAGAACCGTGTTCACAAAGGATAATGCCGCCTCGTAGTCTCTGTTTTCCTTGTTGAAACGTGCCTGGCTCAGGGCCCCTTGGACCTGTTCTCGAATGGTCCAGACCGCTTCCCGCCGCCCGGTGAGGAGACTGCTGGCCGCGCCGCTTACAACATCCATAAAAAACACGACGATCGTGGAGATGACCAGCCCGGCAATGATAGCTAGGGCTACACCGAAGATCGCACCGGTCATGCCCCGGTGGACATAACCGACATAGAGACCCAAAAGACACACAAAGGGTACGGTTAGACCGGCAACCCGAAGAAAATAAGTAAGCGTCCTGAGATCTTTATCTTTTACAGGTTTATGGGTTTTGTTGTTATGGAAATGCATGGCATACCCGTTTGGTCTGGATAGGATGGGAACGAACGACATCGATACTTTTACTAAATTGCTTTTCGCATGTCAAAGTATTCCACCTCGTGTCAAAATTGGTATTAACGAAGGTGGGACAAAGATCCTGTGTTGGTCAAATAAACACCCAGGCTGACCATGGCAGCGCCTGCCAGTAGGGAGATCGTAATGGGCTCGTCCAGAAATAGAAAGGCCAGTATGATGGCACTGATGGGAACAAAATTGATAAACAGGCTGGCCTTGGAAGGGCCCAGTTTTTTGATGCCCTCGTAATACCAGACAAACCCCAGGACCGTGCCAAAGAAGCCGAGATAGAAAAGACTAAACCAGTTTGCCAGAGAATACTCGAATATATCCTTGGACATGCCTTCGGCCAGAGCTGCTGGAAACAGCATTATGGCGCCTGTGACCGAGGCATAGGTAACTGCTTCAATGGCAGAGAAATCCTGCATGACGCGTTTGCCGATCAAAGAATAAGACACCCAGCTCAGGACGGCAAAAAAGATGAAAATCTCACCGCGTCCAATACTCTCTGTCAACATACCCTGGAGATTCCCTCTGGATATGGCAACCATGGCACCGGTTACAGATACCAGTATACCCATGATTTTGACGGCATTCAGTTTTTCTTTAAACAGGAAAAATGAAGCAATGGCGATGAAAATCGGATTGTTCGCAATTACAAGAGACGCTCTGCCCGCGTGGATGAGACGCAATCCTTTAAAGAAGAAAAAATTATAACAGAAAACCCCCGTGAGACCGAGTAGGAGCAGATAGAAAAATTTTTCTTTTTGTATTGGGGGAAAGCGCCCTTCTATTCGATACGTCAAATACAGGAGTGGGATTGCGGCGATAAAAAAGCGCAGGAAGGCAGCTGAAAAGGGCGCTACATGGTCTGATAGTGTTCTTCCGGCAATGAATGTTCCTCCCCAGAAAATGGCTGTCAGGAGGAGCTTGATATGGATGCGTTTCACTTTTATATATTTGCCATCAGTGTTGATGCCAGAACATCGGCATAACCCGAAAAAAAATGATCAGCTCCCGGTATGATTTCAAATTGTGCTGCCGGATTCCAAGAGGGCAGCTGTTCCTGAATCATGTGCGCCGGTGCAATGTCGTCTCTGGATCCGGTGACAACCAGCTTCAGGTTGGCCATCTCATGAATGGGTCCGAAATCCATAAATGCTAGCGGAGGAGAGACCATGATCATTTCTGTAGCAGGGGCGTTGTCCGGATGGACCTGGGCGTTTACCCATGCGCCGAACGAATACCCTGCCAGACAGATAGTTTCAATATTGATTTGTTCAAGATAGGCCAATGCCCGGCAGGCGTCCCTTCTTTCTCCGATGCCCTTGTCATAACTTCCCTGACTGTTGCCGACACCCCTAAAATCGAACCGTAATGTGGTGTATCCCTGATGCTGAAATGCCTGGGTGATGGTTTCCACCACCGGATTGTACATGTCACCACCGTACCTCGGGTGAGGATGCGTTATCACCACACCCTTTTTCCCGGCACGATACAGGCGTCCCTGTAATTGAAAACCATCGGATTTAAATGAGATTTTTTCTTCCATATACTATATTACCGGGACGCCGCATCTGCGGGATAGGTACCGAGATTCTTCATTGAAATGGTCAGCTTTTCCATTTTTTCCAGGACGACGGCGATCTTTTCATCAGATTCCGAACCTTCAAAGTCCAGGAAGAAGCTGTAGTTGCTCGGTTCCGAGCGTAGCGGCATTGACGCAATTCTTGTCAGGTTGATATCGGCTTCAGCAAAAAGACGCAGGACACCGTAAAGACTGCCGGCCGTGTGGGACGTGGCGAAGATAATCGAGGTCTTGTTGCCGCCAGCGGCATTTGCTTCCCTGGACAAAAGAAGAAAACGGGTTGAGTTGGACGGTCCGTCTTCAATTCTTTCTTTGATGATTTCAAGATTGTAAAGTTCTGCACTCAAGGCGCTGGCAATGGCCGCCGCCGCTTTTAAATTCTCCCTGGCAATCATTTTTGCCGCACCTGCCGTGTCATAGAACGGTCTTGGTTCGAGCTTATTCCGGGTGAGAAATCCCCGGCACTGTGCCAGGGCCTGGGGATGTGAATAAACCATCCGAATTTCACGGTAGTCGGTATCTTCGGTTGCCAGAAGGCAATGGTTTACCGGCACTTTGGCTTCGCCAATAACTTTCAGACGGGTAGTGGTCAGCAATTCATTGACCTGTGTTACAGCACCTTCAAGGGAGTTTTCCACGGGCACCACACCCAGATCGAGAGAACCATCTTCGACACCGCGAAAAACATCAATAAATTCCATGCACGGAATGTAGGCGCCTTCCGGAACCAGCCGGCGGGCCGCCACCTCCCCGTAGGCGCCCTGTTCGCCTTGAAAGGCCACCAATGGGCGATCCTCTTTCTGGAGACGTTTGCTTTCCGTGATAATGGTCTGTAGAAGTTGCCTTGAGAAGGATCCTTCGATGAGATCCAGGTTCATCCGTTCAATTTTGGCGAGTATGGATTTCTCCCTTTCGGGATCGCTGATGCTCTGTTTGAATTTACTGGAACGCAATGCCAGTCCCATTCTCTCCTGGAGAATGACCAGAAGCTCCCTGTCAATTTTATCGATCCGGCTGCGAATTTCTTCCAGTTTCATGTTTCACCTCGGTTATGTCTGTTGATAATGTTAGAAGCGATCTCAAAAAGTTCTTTTGTCCAATTTCTGTGTTGCCTTCCCGTTTCAATTCCTCAAAGTACTTTAGTGCTTTTTAAAAATGAATGCAAGGGGAGGGCGCGATCCATCAAGCGGGTGAACATGGCCGGTGTCAGTGCCTGGTCTGCATCACAGAGCGCTTCTTCCGGTTTGGCATGGACTTCCACAATCAAGCCGTCACAGCCGGCTGCAACGGCTGCCAGGCTCATGGGTTCTATCAGACTGAGACGGCCGGTGCTGTGTGTCGGGTCAATGATAATGGGCAGATGGGTCAGTTCTTTTATCGCAGGAACGGCACTCAGGTCGAGGGTGTTTCGGGTATACTTTTCAAATGTCCGGATACCTCTTTCACATAGAATGACGTTGGGATTCCCCTCACTCAGAATGTATTCGGCACAGTTTAACCATTCCGCCAGTGTGGAATACATGCCCCGTTTTAGCAAAACGGGTCGTCCGGATTTCCCGACCTCTTTTAACAATGCAAAATTCTGCATATTGCGTGTTCCAATTTGCAGAACATCGGCAAACTCAGCAATCCAGCTGACATCGCGGGGATCGATAACCTCTGTAACGATGGGAAGACCGGTTTCTTTTTTCGCTTTTTCCAATATTCTCAGTCCGTTAAGGCCCAACCCCTGAAATGCATAAGGCGATGTCCGGGGCTTGAAAGCGCCCCCCCGTAACATGTTGGCTCCCGCCTGTTTTACCGCGTGAGCTGACTCAAGCATCTGTTCTTCGCTTTCGACGCTGCAGGGGCCGGCAATGACCACGAGGCCAGACCCGACGGTAACGCCGTCGATGTCGATAATTGTTCGCTTGCCGGGTTCCCGCGAAGCAAGTTTTAAATTTTTCATGATGTTCTCTCTCCCCTAATAAAAAACCCCGAGAAATCGATTCTCAGGGCCTAAAAAACCCCGAGTGGCCTGAAATGTCCACCCGGGGAACTTGACTATCTGTGGTTGTCAGATAACCGGATGGACGCTCCTAAAGTAAAAGAAGAAGCGCCCAAAACGATGACATTTTGATTGACTATGGTCTCTAACGATGTTTAGTAATTTTCTCATGTGAGCGTGTAGATTTATTTAAGCGGAGAATGTTTGTCAAGAAGAAATTATCACTTGACCCATGCGGATTTATTTTAGTATGAATTCCAAATGGTTAATATATGCCGCATGAACCGAAACAGCGAGCGCATTCCCCGTAGGTTTTACCGTTCGGCAATGCTTCGCATGCTGCGAGGTTCTTCAATGGACGGCGTTTGAACAAAAAAACCAGAAATGCGTGGCCTTTATGAAAACGGTAATGATTATCGATAATGATCCGATTATGGTTGAAATTGTCGCTAGCCTATTGAGGGATCACAGTGTTTTTTTCCGGATCATAAAAGTTGAAAGCAGTGCCAAGGCATTGAAGCTTATCAACAAGGTAGCGGTCGATCTGGTGATTGTCGGTCTTCGTGTACCAGAAAAAGACAGTATGGGTCTCATGGAGAAACTGAAAGAATCCTACCCAAAGATAATACGAGTGGTTCTAACCGATGTGCTCTCTCCGACGTTAAAAACAAAAATTGACCAGCTGGGTGTATCCGCTTATCTGGAAGAGCCTATCAATATGGACGCGCTCACCGAGCTGTTGCTGGCTGAGCTTAAGATCGCATATGGTGGTCGCATCCGCGGTATCAGTCTTTCATCCTTTACCCAAATGCTTGAGCTTGAAGGAAATTCCTGTGTTCTGCGCGTCCGTGAAAGTCGTAAAATCGGAGAATTGTTTTTCAGCGAGGGGGAATTGATTGCAGCAAATCTCGGTGAGTTGAGAGGAAAAAAAGCTGCCATTGAAATTCTGGGGTGGTCTAAAATTTTGATCGATATCAATTATGAACCGTTTGAAAAAGAGCGGGAGATCAATATTCCCCTTATGAGTCTTTTGCTGGAAAGCCATAAGGCCGAGGACGAGCGTCAGGTAAAAAAGGCCGATATGCGGCAATATCCACGATACGACTGCCATATCAAGGTGGAATTCGATATCAGTGACTGGTCTTATGAAGGGGTTATTACGGACATCAGCCTTGGCGGTGTTTATATCGAAACCCACCATCCGGTAACGGTGGGCAGTGAAATTATATTGGCCCTGACATCTTTAGATGACTGGAGACACTGCACGATCAAGGGTACGGTTGTGCGAAGAGATGCCAAAGGGGTTGGGTTGGTTTTCCAGAGCTTGAGCCTTTATCAACAACAGGTTGTCCAATCCTATCTTAAATCGGATTTAGGCAAGCCAGGGGAGTAAGCCGAAACAGTGAGCATATTACCCGTGGGTTCTGTCGTGCGGCAGTGCTTCGCGTGCTGCTAAGTTCTTCAATTATATCAAAGGGCAGTGTGTTTTTTCACTAAATCTTTAGGATTGTATGCCCACATGGATTGGTAGTCGAACCTGCCCAATCCAATAATATTGTATTTAACGATCTCAAAATTTGGGCTCAAGTCAAAATCTCCGGGAATGATTTGAGAGTAATGGCGCATGATCAGTTGGGTGCCATAGGGATCGTTGATCTGTGGGTTGTCTATATCCGACTTCGGGAGCAATGAAGGGACAATCGGATAACCTACCATTTGAAATGCATTGGCGATCATACCTGAACAGATGACTTTGTATTGGGAGCAACCGCCCAAACATGCCTGGATCGTTCGTTTCTTAAAGGGGTTCAAGAAAGAAGGCAGGAGAAGCAGCGCCAGGTCTACTAAATTCTCGTTGTCATAATGCTTTCCTAAATTGTTTATGATTTCGTGGATAACGCTATTCAGATCCTCTTCAGAAATTCCAAACGGTCGGCATATTCTAATATTGTAATCCTTGTATTTGTTCAATGGGACCGCAGTCACACCACTCCCGGCTTCAGCTTCAATAAGCATAAATTCCTGATCTTTCTCACGGATGCCGTTCAAGCTGTTTTTCATGTGTTTGGCGTTGGAATATTTCAAACGATCGCCCACATAAAAGGCGGCATGACTCCAGGAGCTGTTTGTCAATAGCTGTATAATACTGCTGATTTTTGAGCGCCCCTCCACCAGTAATACATCGCCTTTCTTGATTTCTTTCCTGAGGTTTTGCATGTTGTTGATAATTCTTTTCTCATAGGACTCTACAGGGGATTCAAGTCTTTTGAGAAGGATTTTTCCCATGGCGTTGAGAGCACTAACGATATGATTTTGGAGCCTAAACGGCATATGTCACCTAAATCCTATGCAGCACCATTTTTAACCCAGTATATCATACTGGCAACTAAAAAGTAGAGACCTAACAGTTCAACACCAAAAAAGATCCAATAATACCAAAGCCGTCGAATAAGCATCGTAGGGACAAGAACACCCATTCCCACGATACCCAGACATATTAAGGAATAAAATGTATAATAATATCCTTTTGCCACCAAACCAGTCAGAAAAAACATGCTGATATTCATGATGACCAACAAACTGTTGAACCGGCTTAAATGGCTCCAGAAATTAACGTGATCAATATCAAATCCATTGTTCCATATTCCATAACGGTTTATCAACATATTTTGTCTCCCTTCAGAGTGCATCCGGCTGCTGGATCATGTGCTCTTAATTTTTGTCGCAACAGAAAAGAAAAACTTACAAATATTGTAAGGAATTTTAAAGTGAAGCGACCAATGAACCAAAAGGCATGTTTCAATAAGGACATTGAAACAAGGTTTTTCACCATAGAATACGTGATCAATCGTTTGGTGACATAACGTTCAACGCGTCTATGCAAATGGTCAAAGCCGAGGAAATACGACGACAATATGGTGATCATCGCAGAATTTGTACTGGCCATGAAGCATCATTTGGGCTTGAATAAAATCCTGGGTAAGATCCATATATATCCCACCCTGGCCGAAGCCAACAAATTATGTGGCCGGAAAATGGAAGCAGGCGCATGCGCCTGAGAAACTGCTAAGCTGGGTGGAACGATACCATGCCTGGAAGCGGGGATAGCCTGAACAAAGTGGGCACATCATCTTCATAGGGGAGGAAAATTATGAACACCTGTAAGCAACAGTTGAAAATCAAAAAGTATAGCTGCTGGATTGTGCTCATTGGATGGATGTTCCTGCTGCCTGCATCTGTGTGGGCAACGGTAGATCATCAAATTTTTAACGAGCTTCTGACAAAATACAACCAGGAGGGTCATATTGATTATGCAGGATTCAAAAGGCAGGAGGTCCTTCTTGATACCTACCTGGAGGGTCTTGCCAAAATCGATCCGCTTTCACTCCCAGGCAAGGAACGATTCGCCTTTTATGTCAATGCCTACAATGCCTGGACGATCAAGCTCATTTTGTCTGAGTACCCGGGTGTCGAGTCGATAAAAAACCTGGGGAGCTTGTTTAAAAGTCCATGGAAGAAAAAAATTGTTAAATTAGGCGGAACGATAACAACCCTGGATTATATCGAACACGACATTCTTCGCCCGGAATTTAAGGATCCAAGGGTTCATTTCGCCATCAATTGCGCATCCAAAGGATGTCCTCCGCTATATCCAGAGCCGTTTACCGGTAATCAATTGGAGATGCAACTGAACGATGTAACCCGGCATTTTATCAACAATCCAGGATTTAACCGTTTGGAGGGAAATGTGTTATATGTCAGTAGTATTTTTAAGTGGTTTCTCGAAGACTTCAATGACGACATCATTGGTTTTTTTGAGCAATACGCATCAGACCAGCTGAAGAATAAAATTATCCAACGCAGGTCCTCTCTTAAAATAAAATATCTGGATTATGACTGGTCGCTGAACGGTAAATAGAAACCATCTCAACCATAAAAATACAGACAGCTTGCAATATGGGATCTTTTTGATATCCTTATGAAACTGCACAATGATTTTATAAGGATATCACCTGGAAATGAAAAGTGTTCTGAAATTGAATTCCGATGCCTGGGTGGATCGATATGGCGACGCCCTCTTTCATTTCGCTCTTGCAAGGGTCAACAAAAGGGAGATTGCAGAAGATCTTGTTCAGGAAACATTCCTGGCCGCTGTACAGTCACAAGAGCGGTTTAAGGGACAATCATCTGAAAAAACCTGGCTGTTTGGTATTTTGAAGCATAAGGTTATCGACCATTATCGAAAAAATAAAGCCACTGTTTTTGCACTGGATTTGAGTAACGACCCTGACAGCCTTGATGGATTCTTCAATGCCAAAGGGGGTTGGCAGATTCGTCCGCAACACTGGAGCACTCACCCAGGCAAGTCCCAGGAAGTCAAAGAAGCCTTGGATCATTTTTACCAATGCTTGTCGGGCTTGCCGCAAAGAACGGCGGATGTGTTTGTGTATAGAGAAATAGATGGGTTGGGTACAGATGAAATATGCAAACTTCTTGGTATTACATCCGCCAACTGTTGGGTGATTTTATATCGGGCAAGAATGTTGTTGCGAAAATGTCTTGAACTGGTAGGGCTGGGCAAAAAGCGAGAGGTGTCTACAAAATGAAACACTGGATGTTTAGCTGCAAAGATGTTTCACAAAAGATATCCCAATCAATGGATGTCCAGCAACCACTCCGCCATCACATGGCCGTTCGAATACATCTCATGATGTGTCGTTACTGTGCACGATTTTATCGCCAGCTCGTCTTGCTGAGGAAAATGAGTCGCCACACGGAGGTCGACCCGATACAAACCCGAGGCCCAAAAAGACTTTCCCGGGAAAAGAAAGGGCAAATCAAGGCGGCCTTACGATCTGTAACATAAAGTAAAGATACTTATATATGAATACCCGTCCCCAATTACCAATTAGCGGGACTGCGAGGTTTTTCTATTTTTGGCATTTCGGCCCAGGATGACCATCAGAATTCCGCCCAGTGTCAGCAGGGCTGCAAATGTCAAACGCAGACTGATTTGTTCAGAAACGAATACAACGCCTCCAAAGCCCGCAATGACTGGAACCGAGAGTTGAACGACAGCGGCCTGTGTTGCAGTTATCCCCCGAAGCGCCATATACCATAGGGTGTACCCAATTCCGGATGTAATACCGCCGGATATGATCGCCAGGAGTATCCCCACGTGGGAGAGGTGTGCATTTTTAAGAAAGAACAGAGCCAGAATAATCGCAAAGGGAATTGATCGCATAAAGTTATAGCTTGTATCAGACAAAGGATATATGGAATCTCTGCCTTTCAGTGTGTAGAGCCCCCAGGCAATGCCGGCCGATGTCATCAGGGAAAAACCCGCAAAAGAAGGCGCCGTGACACCGGGCAGGACAAGATATACAATACCGGAGAATGCAGTGGCCACACCCATCCATTCGATTGGAAGCAGTCTGTTGCCTGAAAAAAGAGACCTTAATATTATGGTTATCTGCACGGATCCGAACAAGATCAATGCGCCTGTTCCCGTGTTGAGTGTCAAATAGGCAAATGAGAAAGTAGCAGCATATAGGAACAGCAAAAAGGCTGCGGACCAGCTGCCTTTTGTCGTGGTTTTTGTATTACCGCTTAATTTTAATATGCATAGCAGAACAAGGGCGCCGGACAACAAACGTATAGACGTAAACCCGGCGGCATCGATGGCTTTTTCCCCTAGTGCCAGCCGACAAAGCACAGAGTTGGCAGCAAAGGCAATCAGCGCCAGGCTTGTGAAGACAAACGGTTTAAATGCACTTTTCTCAGTCATCTTTAGTGTTTCCTTGACTTAAATTTATTCAGGGCGCCCATTTTGGGGTTCTTTTTTCCAAAAAGGCGCTGATGCCCTCGATACACTGTCCACTTAAAATATTCAGGGCGGCCTGATCTTTCTCCACGGCCAGGGCTTTTTTCTCCGGCAAATCCATTGCCGCAGCGACGATATTTTTGACGGCTTTGATCGCCTGGGGTCCGTTGGACAGGAGATTTTTCACATACGTTTCGACCTGTGTCATGAAATTCTTTTTTGTAAAGACATATTCAAGGAGACCGATTGCACGGGCTTCGTCCGTATCAATTTTGCGGGCGGAAAATATGAGTTCTTTGGCTCTTCCGGCGCCCACCAGCCGGGTCAGACGGACCGTTCCCCCCAGATCAGGTATGAGTCCGAGATGTGTTTCCTGGAAGCAGAGCATGGCGTCCTGGGTGGCGATGCGGATGTCACAAGCCAGAGAAAGCTCGAGTCCGCCGCTGTAGCAGAGGCCGTTGATGGCGGCTATGGTAGGAAAGGGAAGGTGGGCGAGCTTGGCCAGAATCCCCTGCATATAAGCAATCCCCTCGAGCACGGTTTTCCGGTCGTTTTCCTGAATCGCTGTAAACAACCTGGAAATGAGGGGATCTGAAGGGTGGACATCGACCCCGGCTGAAAAAACGCCCGATTCGGCGCCCGTGATGACCAGTGCCCGCACATGGGTTTGTGATGAAAGGGTGCTAAAATAGTCTTCAAACAAACGCCAGCATTCGGAATTGATGGCATTTTTCATGTCCGGCCGATTCATGCGGATGAAGGCGATTCCATCCTTTTCGGTATACAATAGCGGACTGCTGTTTTCCTTCATGGCTCCTCCTTGTTTCATTGATAGAATTCATGTATTAAATTATGGCAGCAAATGCAATTGAAGAACCTTGCAGCAAGCCACGAGGAATGTTCTGCCGTGCGGCAGAACCTACGGGGAATGCGCTCGCTATTTCGGTTCAATCAGGGAGGATGGACATGACACGTTCCCAGGTATCAGGCGCCATGAAAAGCCGTGAACGCTTCCTGGAGGTTATGCGACTCGGGCGGCCGGATCGCGTGCCCTATTTTGAAGAGGGCATTCGAGACGAGGTCATCCATGTCTGGCAGGAGCAGGGTCTTTCCGACCGGCACGAATTGGCAAAGACCTTCCCTTCGGATGAGCGTGAGCGAATGGTGCTGGATCTGGACCTCCATCCTGAATTGAAAAAATGGCCCTCAATCGAAAAGGATCTGGATTTATTCAGGCAACATCTAAATCCGGATGACTCGAAACGGTTTCCCGAACAATGGAAAAAACATGTCCGGAGATGGCAACACCGTGAACATGTACTGATGCTATACGTCCATGAAGGCTTTTTTTTGAGTATGGGTGTCGGAAACTGGCAGCGCTTTCACGAGGTCATGGTCCAAGTGGTGGACAACCCGGGTCTGGTACGCAATATGATGCTGGCCAAAGGCCAGCTTGCTGCGGTCCTTACCGAAAAAGTCCTCAGAAAGGTCAAGGTGGATGCCGTTGTTTTCAGTGAACCCATCGGCGGCAACGAGGGGCCCCTGATATCACCCCAAATGTATGAAAACATCGTCCTGAAAAGCTATCAGCCCGTTTTGGATGTCCTGCACAGGTACCATGTGGAGACCATAATTCTTCAAACGTTTGCCAATGCCCGAATTCTCATCCCCAGCATCCTGAAATGGGGATTTAACGGGCTGTGGGCCTGTGAGGTCAATATCGAAGCCATGGACTACCGTGGCATTCGTAAAGAATTCGGTAAAGACCTGAGACTCATCGGCGGTATCGATCTGGATGCGCTGCGCGGCAGCAAGGCCGACATCAAGCAGGAAATCCAGACAAAGGTACCCCCCTTGATAGATCAGGGTGGCTACATCCCCCTGGCGGACGGCCGTGTGCGGGAAGATGTTTCCTATGAGAATTATTGTTATTATCGAGAGCTCTTGCGAAGCATTATCGAGAAAGGGTAAATTGTAAACGCTTGCGCAGCTTTCTCGTTTGCTTTTATCCACAAAACTAACGTTAGCTTTATAAAGAGGTCTATGGGTATCGGGCCGGCTGGAGGACCGATGCCCATAGGCCGGCAGGACAACGTGACTGGCGCTTTATAGATAACCGCGTTCTCATGTGATGCTTTGAGACCCCACGAACCTCCGCCTAATATAAATAGAGCGGCGTAGCTGCGTCAGGCAGGATCGCCACGCGATGCTTTTAGGGGATCAGAATTGTTGATCCAGTGGTTTTTCTTTCCTCCAGGTCCCGGTGGGCAAGGGATACCTCTGACAACGGATAGGTCTGGTCGATGGTAATTTTTACAACACCCCTCTGAACAACATCGAAAAGGTCGTTTGCATGCGTCAGGAGATCCTCCCGCTTCTCGGTATAGGTCATGAGACTGGGCCTTGTCAGGAACAGGGAACCCTTGGCTGCCAGAAGACCTAATTCGAGGGGCGGCACCGCACCGGATGACTGTCCAAAAGTGACCATGGTGCCAAGAGCTTTCAGGCATTCCAAGGATTTCATGAAAGTGGCTTTGCCCACGGAATCATACACGACATTGACGCCTCTGCCGTTGGTAATCTCCCGGACCTTTTCCACAAAATCCTCCTGGGAATAAAGAATCGGGTGATCGCAACCGTTGGCACGCGCCTTCTCCGCTTTTTCATCCGAACCAACCGTTCCGATCACGGTGGCACCGATGTCGTGGGCCCATTGTGAGACGATGGATCCGACCCCCCCGGAGGCGGCGTGGATGAGGATGGTGTCATCCGATGAAACAGGATAGCAGCCATGTATGAGGTAGCGGGCGGTCATGCCCTTGAGCATCATGGCGGCTGCCGTTTCAAATGACAGCTCGTCGGGCATTTTTACCAGTCGATGAGCAGGGATACAGCGAACTTGGGCGTAGGCGCCGGGGGGAACGCCGGCATAAGCCACACGGTCACCCACCATCAGGTTGTCCACTCGCTCTCCCACATCCTCCACGACACCGGATCCCTCCAGACCTGGGATGACGGGCAGAGACGGGAGTGGATAGAGTCCGGTGCGGTGATAGACGTCGATGAAATTAAGACCGATAGCCTCGTGTCGGATTCGAACCTGACCCGGTCCAGGCGCACCTGGATCGAAATCCTCCCACTTCAGAACCTCCGGCCCTCCATTGGTATAGATTTTTATGGCCTTGGGCATGCTATTCCTCCTTTTTTTGACTTGTCGATAAAAATGATTAATACATTGTAGTATAGGAACGAAAACGGACAAATCAAATCAAACAGACTGTTTTTAACCGTAAAAACCATTTTTATCACATCATTAGCCCATATGGCACATGGTTTTTCATTACGGTAGCGGGTTCAGTCGGAAGATAAGGCAAAGATGAATATAAAACAAAATGAGGGCAAATTTGAGGTGGCCACATTTGCGGGCGGTTGTTTCTGGTGCATTGAAGCGGATTTTAGAAAGTTAGAAGGTGTTGTGGACGTCATATCAGGATATACCGGGGGCCGGGAGAAAAATCCAAGTTATCAGGACGTTTCAGCTCACAGAACAGGCCATGTGGAAGCGGTACAGGTCCAATACGATCCGAACCAGTTGAATTATAAGACGCTTTTGGATGTTTTCTGGCGTCATGTTGATCCGACCGATTCGGGTGGACAGTTCGTGGATCGGGGCCCACAATATAGAACAGTTATTTTTTATCACACGGGTGAACAAAAACGTGTGGCCGAAGCCTCCAAGCTAGCCCTGGAATCGTCCGGCACTTTCGACAAGCCCGTGGTTACGGAGATCACTCCTTTATCAGTCTTTTATGAAGCAGAGGCGTATCATCAGGACTACGCCAAAAAGAATCCCCAGCATTACCAGAATTACCGCAGAGGATCTGGAAGGGATCGGTTTTTGTTATCCACCTGGAAATCAAAGCAAGAATTCACCGATGACTCAAGGGACCCAGCGCAATATGTGAAACAATCGGACAGTGAACTACGCGAGCGTCTGTCACCCGAGCAATACAGCGTAGCCAGGCAAGACGCAACCGAACCCCCCTTTAAAAATGAATACTGGGACAATAAAAAACCGGGCATCTATGTGGATATTGTCAGCGGAGAACCTCTGTTCAGTTCCACCGACAAGTTTGACTCAGGTACGGGTTGGCCAAGCTTCACCCGCCCCATTGCACCTGAAAATATACAAGAAAAAAAGGACCGTAAACTTTTCATGACCCGGACCGAGGTGCGCAGCCGTCATGGCGACTCTCACCTGGGTCACGTTTTTGAGGATGGGCCCCAACCCACAGGACGACGCTACTGTATTAATTCCGCATCTCTCAGATTCATCCCCAGGGAAGATCTGGAAAAAGAAGGCTATAAAGCTTTTTCAACCCTTTTTAGCGACAAGCAGTAAGCATTAAGCCGTAAGCTATAAGCGGATTACCGCTTACCACTTACGGCTTACAGCTTAGCGCTTACAGCTTAATGCTTGATACACCCCAGGATCTCTTCTCCAAATTCACGCACCTGCCATGCTTTGAGACTGGCGATGTCATCCAATCCACGCATGTCAGTGGGAGAGATTCTGGCGATGTCCATTGTCTGGGATTTGTTCAAAACCAGAGCAGGATCGATGGCCAGGTCGGCCGCTTTTTTTTCTTTCCAGTTTTTCAACGTTTTGGCGAGACGTTTCTTCGACTCCGGCAACCTGGGGGCGCGTGTTTTGGGATAGATCGGGAGGCGATCTCTCGGTGTTTTCAGGCCATTGCTGATAGCGTTTAACAACTGGCGGCCGTACATGCTGGTCTGTTTGGCGCTCAATGCACGACTTTTTTCCAGGTCTTCCCTTGTCTGTGGTTTTGTTCGAACCAGGCGCAGCAAGACCTTGTTGCCGACAATTTTAAATAGCGGAAGGTCTTTTTTTCGAGCAGTTTGTTTGCGCCAGACCAGAAGTGCTTCGAGGACGGCCAGATCTTCCGGCGACAGTCTGCCTGCTCCTTTGAAGCTGAGAAACAACGGCTCTGTCCTTGTCGTGCTGGGTCGAAC
>JAHEIB010000285.1 GCA_024639645.1 Deltaproteobacteria bacterium | reverse complement strand
TATCTCTCTATCTCTATTAATAATATCATTATGTTGCAGACCTTTTAAATTAGTAATTTTTTTAATAGGACCTTTTGTCCCTGGTCGTGATAAATTGAGCCAAAAATGGTCGTTTAAAATTGAGCCACCCGTCACGGTGGAAAATGATTAAATTGTGCATTTTTCCTAAGAAATAACCGGGAGGTTCAACTTGTGAAAAAAAGGAGACCATTTTGGATATTCTGACTTTGCACCGTAAAGGTTTCAGACAGCGGGCAATCGCCAGAAAGCTTGGCATCAGCCGGAACACGGTTAAAAAATATATCGAGGATCCAGAGTTGGTTCTGTCTCCGGCAAAACTCAGGCAGCGCAAAAGCCTGCTCGATCCCTTTCATGACAACATGGAAGCATGGCTCAACGAGGACGACTATACTGCCACCTGGATTTACGATCGACTGGTCAACATGGGTTTTGCCGGCAGCTACGAAATTGTCAAGCGGCGGGTTGCCCAACTCAAAGGCCAGCGACAGCAGTTGGCCTACATGCGATTTGAGACAGAGCCCGGCTACCAGGCACAGGTCGATTTTGCCGAGTTTCAGGTCGAACATGCCGATGGAACGATCGAGAAACTATTTTTGTTCTCAATGATCCTGGGTTACTCGCGAAAGATATACGCCGAGCTGATTCAGCACTGCGACCTGCCGACATTTCTGGATTGCCATATCCGGGCGTTCGATTACTTCGGTGGCGTCCCGAACGAGATCCTGTATGACCGGATGAAAAATGTTTACATTGGCCGTCTGGCTGGACGTCCTAAATTCAACGACACCCTGGTCGGCTTTGCCCTGCATTATGGGTTCATCCCACGGGTTGCTCCGTCTTATGCGGCCTGGGTGAAAGGAAAGGTCGAACGGCCTTACACCTTCATGCGTGAAGGTTTCTGGCGCGGATACGGTTATCTTTGTCTTGAAACGGCGAATCGTGATCTCAACGGCTGGCTGAAGATTAAAGAGCAGCGGATCCATGGTACCACCCACGAGGTGGTGGCAAACCGTTTTGAGCGTGAACAGCCGCATCTGGGTGTGCTCCCACGTCAGCCGTTCGACACTGCTTACCGGATTTTCCGGAAGGTCCATAAGGATTGCACGGTTCGTTTCGAGGGTAACAGCTTTGTCGTCCCGCACCCGCTGGTGGGTAGAAGCATCGTCCTGAGAGTCAAAGAGCGTATCATGCGAATTTTCGATGATGACCGCCTGGTGGTCACCTATGAGATCCCATTGACCAAAGGCAACCTTGTTCAAGACAAACGTTTTTATGCCGCCCTGAAAAAAGACCGCGACATGAACCGGCGAAAATACGGTCACCACAAACCCGGAAAGGGCCGAGCCAAATACACCATCAGTCCGAGCAAGCCCACGTATGATATGCAAGTAGATGTCCGCCCCATTGACGTTTACGACCAGTTTATTCAGGGGGAGGAGGTGCGGCCATGACTGATACGCTGGTTGCCGAACGCATTGAAGCCAATCTCAGCCGGTTGCGGTTACCCAGAATACGCCAGATCCTGGACCAGATCATTCAATCGGCAGAGCAAAAAGGCCAGAGTTATCTGGGCTTTTTAGACGATCTTCTTGAAGAAGAGGTGGCTCAAAAAGAGCAACGCCGGATCGAGACCGCGCTAAAAATTTCCGGTCTGCCGTTTATCAAGGGCATCGATGAATTTGATTTTACCTTCCAGCCGAAGCTGGATCGTCAGAAGGTGATGTCGCTTTTCGATCTTACCTTCATTCGTCAAAAAGGTAATGTCCTTTTTCTCGGCCCTCCTGGTGTTGGCAAAACCCACCTGGCTGTGGCATTGGCGCTAAAAGCATGTCAGGCGGGGTTAAGCATTTACTTCACCACTATGCCGGATCTGATCATCAAGCTGAAAAAAGATCATGAAGCTGGTCGTCCAGGTAAAGGGAGAAGCTACTACAAGTCCGCGTTGGTGATTGTCGATGAGGTGGGTTACACACCCATTAACCGTGACGAGTGCAATCTATTTTTCCAATTTGTGGCCAAGCGATACGAAAAATCCAGCACCGTGATTACTTCAAACAAAGCCTTTTCTGACTGGGCAGAATTACTCCAGGACCCGATCATTGTCACCGCTATATTGGATAGGCTGCTTCACCACAGTGCCGTAATCAATATCAAAGGAAATAGCTACCGACTTAAAGGAAAATCGATGAATGCCATTCAGTAGATAAGGGGCCGTGGCTCAATTTTCACGACCCAAAATGGCTCACTTTTAAACGACCGTTGACAAGCCGTTCGTTTGGCAGTTATTGCACACGTCCGCCATGCTGAAACCGACTACGATAAACTCCTTATGGAAGGTTGGGAACGTTTCGACGCGCGCGGCATGGTCAAAGATAAATTGAATACAGTTTTATCGAATTGGCAAACGATTTAACAATTCAAGCCATATATCCAAAATCTATCTTAATATTAATAATTATTTCATAACTTTGCAGACTGGCAAGGTATCTGCCGTTTCCTGTCCTTCCATTATTTTGGGATATATGGATCTAACACCAAAGGAACGAAGTCTTCTGCTATCTTTTTCCTTTCTTTTGAAAAGGAATCTCCAGTTTCTTCATCTTGTATCGAAGAGTATTTGGATTCACTCCAAGAAGTTCACCAGCACCTCCTGGGCCATGAATTTTTCCATTCGTTTTTTCGAGAACGCTCTGAATGTGGCTCTTGAC
>JAHEIB010000284.1 GCA_024639645.1 Deltaproteobacteria bacterium | reverse complement strand
TGGCGGACACTTTTTCGCATTGTGTCTGGCTGAACCCTATATCAAAAAACATGTGGGGCTACACCCAGACCATTATGGCGATCAATAATATCTTCCCCATGTACGAACTCTCCATCGATGGCCTGGAAAAAGCCGTTACCCGGCTTATGTCTAAATAAGGGGTCGAGGGTTCGCGTGTTTGTTTTCTTATAATTGGTGGAAGAACCCCTTATTTGAAAAACCCCGCGGCATGCGAAGCACTGCCGAACGGCAGAACCTACGGGGAATGTGCTCGCTATTTCGATTCAAATCTGGCCTCCCTTCCGGTCTGCAATGAGAGAATACGCAAGATAATACTTGAAAATATTGGCCACAGATTGAACGGTTTCCCGACCTATTCTTTTGGCCGCAACAACTTCAACATTCTTAAACCAGACATTGGGATTTAAATTCATGGCTTTGGCTTCTTTTCTTTTGATCGATCATTGACTCCTGGTAGGCCAGTGCAGCAAACATTCGCCAGTCAAAATCATAGATATCAGCATATTTTTTAAAAAACAGAATTGCTTTTTCAAACCTTTTTCTATCTTCAGCTTCGATTTCTGATTTAGGGGCTGAACAACAGCCTCTTCAAACGTTTCATTTCCAAAAACACCCAAAGGGAATAAAATACCGATGGCAATCGTCAGCAAAAAGACAAATCGGCTTCCGAAAATGCTACCATTTTCCCGTTTCATTATCTGTCTTTTGATGTCATAAATCTGTGATATTAAAAAGACGCCTGGCATTGCTGGTTGTATCGTGGGCCATTTTTTCAGGATCTGCATTGCATATTTCGGCAAGTTTGAGAATCACCGATTTGACAAAAGCCGGTTCGTTCCGGCGGGTTTTGTTTTTCTGGGGGGCCGGTGTCAGATAGGGTGCATCGGTTTCGATCAGTAGTCTTTCCAAAGGGATATACCCCACCAGTTTTCGCAGGTCAATTCCCCTTTTTTGAAGGGTTAGAATACCGGTAATCCCGATATAATACCCCAGATCCAGATAGGCTTCCAGTTCGGAGCGGTTACCGCTGAAGCAATGAACCACACCCCGGCGATTCTCGTTGGGATACGCCCTAAGTATTTCAAGGAGCCGTCCATGACTGTCTCTTTCGTGCAGGATCAGGGGCAGTCCTTGTTCATCGGCCGCCTGGACCTGTCGAACAAACCAGGTTTCCTGGTCTTCTTTGGGGGAATACATGCGGTTAAAGTCGAGACCGGTTTCCCCCCAGGCGCAGACCCTGGAATTTCCTGCCAGCGCTTTCAGTCTTTTTAAGATCTGTTCTGAACAGGATGACGCCCGATGCGGATGTACACCGACGGCTGCATATACCCCATCGAATTTTTCAGCGATTTCAATCGAACGGATGGAGGTTTCCTGGTCAATACCCACGCTCATCATGTTTTCGATGCCTTTTTGTCTGGCATGCTGAATAACGTCTTCAAGATCGTTTTGATAGGAGCGGTCATCCAGATGGCAATGGCTGTCAAAAAGTTTCATGTTTTGATTCCAATCATAAAATTGCTTGAGCCTACTTTGAGCGTTTCAAATGAGGTTAAAATAATGAAAACAGCGCTTGTGATCAAGCAATAAATACGACAGGCACTTTTAAAGCGCGACCATAAAATTTCGAACCGATTTTATGGTTGCTTTCATTATGAGTATATGATTAGTCTAACGGTTGCATAAAACGCAGAATTATGGAAACCATGTTGGAGGATACTATGTTTAAAATTGTCAGACGAGAGGAGATGGCCGAAGGTACGGTCATACTCAATGAAATAGAGGCGCCCGCCATCGCAAAAAAAGCCAAGCCCGGTCAATTCGTCATTCTGAAAGCCAATGAAACAGGTGAACGCATACCGCTCACCATGGCGGAATCCGACCCCGAAGCAGGCACGATTACTGTCATTTATATGGTGGTCGGGAAATCAACGGCTCTTTTCAGGGATCTTAAGGTGGGCGATGGATACCAGGATGTCATTGGCCCCCTTGGAAAAGCGACCCATCTTGAAAAAGTGGGCAAGGTCGTTTGTGTTGGTGGTGGAACAGGTGTTGCCGTACTACATCCCATTACAAGAGCACTCAAAGAGATTGGCAACCAGGTGACCTGTATTATCGGGGCCAGGACAAAAGATCTGCTTATTATGGAAGAACAGATGAAATCCGCCTCCCACGATCTACGCGTTTGTACGGACGATGGCTCATATGGCCACCACGGTTTTGTAACCGAAGTCATGAAAGAAATACTGGATGAGGGGGATGTCAAGCTCGTGGTCGCCATTGGTCCGGTGCCCATGATGAAAGCCACGTCCAATATCACCAAAACCTACAATGTCAAGACCATGGTCAGCCTGAATCCGATCATGATTGACGGAACGGGTATGTGTGGCGGATGTCGGGTAACTGTCGGAGGCAAAACCCGCTTTGCCTGTGTGGACGGACCTGAATTCGATGGTCATGAAGTCAATTTCGATGAGCTCATGCTTCGCCTCCAGGCTTACACCGAAGACGAGAAAGGCAGCTATGATCATTATTGTAATGTGAGGGGATCCTAGTATCAAATCAGGTTTGCAACTGATGAAACACTTACTGCGGGAATCCGCATTACAAAAATCACCTGGCGATTTTATCGGTGGAGGAAATTATGGGAGTGACGGAAGGTAAAAAGGTCAAAAAAGAAAAAGTGCCAAGACAGCCTATGCCCGAACAGGAACCAGCTATCAGGGCAAGAA
>JAHEIB010000139.1 GCA_024639645.1 Deltaproteobacteria bacterium | reverse complement strand
ATCGTACCCCCGGTTTTATATCCCTGGAGCTGGGACATGTTCAATGTCTCGGCAACCACGCCCTGTCCGGCAAAAGCTGCATCACCGTGAATGAGTACCGGAACCACTGTATCCGGCCCCATATTCGGCAGATCCTGCCTGGCGCGTGCAACACCCTCTGCCACAGGGTCCACGGCCTCCAGATGGCTGGGATTATTCACCAGGAAAATACGCACATCTTTACCGGTATCCGTCTGAATGTCTGCAAGATAACCATTGTGGTATTTGACATCCCCGGACCCCATGAGCTGTCCTGGGTCATAACAGCTTTCAAACTCCCTGAAAATTTCTTCATAAGACTTCCCCAGGATGTGGCTCTGAATATTCAGCCGCCCCCTGTGTGCCATTCCCAGAATGACTTCTTGACAGCCGTTTTCGGAGGCCTGCCGGACCAGCGTATCCAGCAGAGGGATTACCACATCACCCCCCTCCAGAGAAAAACGGGTAACCCCCATGTATTTTTTATTTAAATAGGCTTCGAACAGGGCCGTTTGATACAGTCTTTTCAATATGGTCATCTTTTCAACGGTCTCGATTTGCAGCCTGTTCTGAATCGGCTCCATCCGATCTTGAAGCCAGCGTCTTTCCTCGGGGTCCTGAATATGCATGTACTCTACGCCGATGGAACGACAGTACGTTTCTTTCAAGCGCAGCAGAATTTCTTTCAGGTTTTTACCTCCACCCAGGAAGGTTGACCCAGGCACAGGCTTCTCAAAATCCGCTGCCGCCAAACCAAAACGTTCCAGCGTCAACAACGGGTGGTCCATGGGACAGGCTTGCAGGGGGTCCATACAGGACAGCATGTGCCCGAGGCAGCGATACCCGAATATCAACTGTTCCACACCGGTCAAAAAAAACGCATGGCCCTCTGTTACCGCCATTCCGGGCGCAATCTCGCCTGAAAACCCTAGATCGAAACCCTTGAAAAACAACTGCCAGTCTCTTGAAACAGACGCAGGATCCTGTTGCCACTGCTGATATTGTGATTCAATATAGTCGCCATGGTAAGTGTCTGGAAAGCTCATAAACAAGGAACTCCTCTCTGGTTCTGACAATTGTAATTACAATATCACTCAGACAGCCGCTATTCAAGATGCAACTGCTCTGATTTTTTTGATCATCTTGGGGATGAAAAAGGAAAAAACAAACAGGGCTATGGAGAAAAAAACCTTGATCGAAATCAGTTGCCCCCAGTTGCCAGAGACCCAGATGTCTTTCAGGGTACCGATAAAAAAAGTGAAAATAAAGGTCCCCACAATGATGCCAAGACCCGTTCCCGAAAGATAATCCCAAAACCGGACTTTGGTCAGACCCATACCAAAGTTCATGGGGGTAAACGGAAAGTATACCAATCGCAAATACAGGACGGTGGCAAAACCATTGCGCTCGATACCATCGTCGTATTTTCGAAGTTTGTCTCCCACCAGGGATGCTGCAAATTCACGTCCAAGGGTCCGGCCGATGATGAACGCCGCAGCAGCACCGATCATGGCGCCGATCCATACCCACAAAAACCCCCAATACGGTCCGAATATGGCTGCTCCCAGACCTGTCAACAGGGTACCCGGAACAAACAGGCAAACACCTGCGGCATACACAGCGATGAATACCAGGGGAGCCCATAAGCCGGCTTTTTCAAGAAGCCCACCCAAAGATTCCGGTGTCAGATAGGTCATGACCGGAGTCAATCGAACCAGTGCAATGGCCGTAAGAATAAAGACCACCAAGAGAATAATTTTCAAGGTTGCTTTTGATTTATGTCCCATCTGCACCACCTCCAGCTTGAAGAACCCCACAGCCTCCCTATACCGGGCTTTCACCTTTTCCCCCGCAATCGGTCTGCAAGTCCATTCTAGTTGCCTTTGAAGGTATCACTGTTATCATGACAAAAAAATCTGTATTCGAATTGGGCATAATTTTGCTTCGATATCTCCATGGCCTGAACTCAAGCCGCGATAGACCCCCCTCATGTAAACCCTGAACCAGCTGTACAGGCATAGCAGTGATCGGCTGTGGCAATCAGATTGCCGGCTTCTGGGCAGGCCTCCATTTCAGACACATGGGTTTTCTCACCACCCATGTAGATACCCTGTGCCAAATTAAAATCACAATCGTAAAGATATCCATCCCAGGATACGGACACCATGGTTCTGCACATGACATCAGCCACTGCACAGGGGTTGAAACTTGAGGCCAGCTTTTCCATATACTGGCCAAAGTTACCTGACCGGATAAGCCACTCACGGTACCGCCCCAGGGGCACATTGGCAAAACTGAAAAGGTTGTTGAATTGAATGCCCCAGTTTTTTTCCAATATGCGTTTGAATCGCTTTTCTGTCTGGTCTTGAGCCGCTGGCATAAATGCACCGGAAGGGTTTGACACCAGGTTCAGTTCCAGACCGGATCCCGACTTGCCGTAACCCAGCCGGTTCAGTTTCAGCAGGGCTTCGATACTGGTATCAAAAATACCTATTCCCCGCTGGGACTCGGTCTGGGAAACATTCAGGGAGGGAAAGGATGCCACCACCACAACCTGGCGGGTCTTCAACACTTGCATCAATCCAGCCCGGGTTTCACTGTTCAATGCCGAGAGATTGGACCGAAACATCACTCGCGGTACCATTGCCGTCGCCTTCTCAATGAGCTCTTCCACATGGGGATTCAATTCCGGCGCCCCGCCCGTAATATCGATCATGTCAAAATGACTACGCTCGGCATAGTCCATCACGGCCAGCATGGTTTCTCTGCTCATGTTCTCTCTTCGATCAGGTCCGGCATCCAGGTGACAATGCTGGCATTTTTGATTGCACACAAAGCCCACATTGATCTGCAAGGCGCGGGTCTGGCCACGGCGCAAATGAAGTCCGTGGCTTGAAAGCATCAGATGAAATGGGTCTACTTTCGTTTTGGACATTATTTCCTTTACATCCAACATACCGATATCAGGCCTTTCTCAGTTAGGTACTGTTTTTTTGATACATAAATATCAAAAGAGATTTTGTGCCCACCCGATGATGGTTACATGGACAGCTTATCTGCAATGTTACGTGACTGAATACCATGCACAAGGGACGCCCCCCCACGAATGGCGGTTGCCACGTGGACAGCCTCTGTCATCTCTCCCATGTTTGACCCCCTTTCCAGACACTTCTGTGTAAAGGAATCGATGCAGTAGGGGCATTGAATAGCATGCGCCACAGCCAAGGCAATCAGGGATTTTTCTCTCAGGGTCAATTCACTTTCCGAAAACACCTCATTGTAATACTCGAAATATTTTTTTGCCATCTCAGGCGCTTCTTTGCCTATCTCACCGAATTTGGGCAGATCCTCGCGTTTGTAATACTCTTGCATACCTTTCTCCCTTTTTTTTACCATCTTGAAACGAGGGCCCAACGCTGAGATTGGGCCAAAAGATTATTTTCAGGTGACGCTATTCTTCTTCCAACGAACAGGCCCTCCCCTTTAAATGAAAAAAGAACTTCAATCCTTTCTGGACTTTCTCCGAAAATATCTTGGGGGAAAAAAAGTTACCGACCACGCGTTTGTTTATTTCACCCATGGTTGGATAGGGATGAACAGCTGCCGCCAGCCTAGACAATTTCACTTTCCCATTCAGAATTGCCACCCACTCACTCAGCAAATCCCCTGCCCTCGGTCCCAGAATCTGAACCCCAAGCGGTTTTTCCTTGGCATCCAGAATCATCTTGACACTTCCGGTTGTTTCATCCTCTGCCAGGCTCCTGTCATTGTCCTTGAACGCCTCACTCCAGACTGAATAATCAAGGCCCTTGGCAAGGGCTGTCTTTTCATTCATGCCGATACTGGCAAGTTCAGGGTCTGTATAGGTGCACCAGGGCAGATAGGTATAGTCTGCCTTTCTGGGCAACCGGAATACAGCATTGCTTACGACGATACCCCCTTCGTATCCGGCAGCATGGGTAAATTGAAAACCACCGCTCACATCTCCTGCTGCATAGATGTGTTTATGACTGGTACGCATTCTACTGTCCACGGTAATACCGCTGCGGTCATATGCCACGCCAATGTCCTCAAGACCCATATTGTCTATATTGGGCGCCCTGCCCATAGCCACAAGAATTGCTTCCGTATTCAAAACCTTGCTCTCGCCGGACTTGTCGATTATTGTGACAGATTTGTTTCCATGGTTTTCCCGAACCGCCTCAATGGATGCGCCCAGATAAAAAGCCACACCCTCATTTTCCAAGATCGATGCCACCCTGTCGGCCATATCCCGGTCTTCTTTCCCCAGAATCTGAGCAGACCGATCAACCACCGTTACTGAGGTACCCAGACGATTGAATGCCTGAGCCATTTCGATGCCAATGGGTCCGCCACCCAAAATGACCATGCTTTCCGGAAGATGGTCCAGAGAGAAAATCTCCCGGTTGGTTAAAAACGCCGTATCGTGCAGTCCGGGTATAGGCGGTGCAACCGGTGATGAGCCCGTGGCAATAACCCATTTTTTTGCTGATTTCCTGTGTCCTTCCAGGTCGATGGTATGCTCGTCCTTAAAAATGGCTTCGCCGAAAAGAACCTTGGCTCCCAATCCGCAAAAACGTTCTTCCGAATCATGCTCCTGGATGGTTGCAATGACCTGTTGAATACGCCTGGCGATCTTTTTAAAATCAACCGGTGGGATACTGGTCTTGGGCAGACCGAACCTTTCCGCGTGCCGCATCAGATGATAAACATGGGCGGAGTGTATGAGGGTTTTGCTTGGAACACATCCGAAATGAAGGCAATCCCCCCCCAGGGACGGCTCTTTCTCGATCAACAGGACCTTTGCACCTAACTGGGCCGCACCCGAGGCAACCGTCAATCCGGCTGCGCCACCACCAAGAATACCAATATCATAATCAAAATCGGCCATCTGTATCTCCTGTATACTCCATACACACGCTTTCGATATTTTTGATTAACAAACCCACCGGGGCAAACAACACCGCCCTCTACTTATCCGTCGTAATAAAACCCACATCCTTACAAAAAAAATGCTGTTTTTATGTGTCTATGCATCCTCGTCTTTCCGTGGCCACTCTTGGCCCTGGCGTTCTTCGACAAAGTAACAAAAACGATTCCATTCAAAACGCTTGAGACTGATGGGACATTGAAGCGTGATTTTTCGATCCGTCATTCCCACAACTTTCCAGTCACCCTTCCGGGGACCGTTTTCAATATAAATTTTTTGACCCAGTGCAAAATCATAGGGCCTGAATATCGTGACAATTTCTTTTTCCATTACCCATTCCCTTCAAAAAGTTTTAGATTCTGTTTCAATGCACTTCCCTGAAGCAGGTCTTCCATTGCATTTTTATAATGTTTTTCCTGAATCTCCGGTATCAACTCATTTTTATGGATTGTGGACAGGACAGCGGTGTTCTGCATCCGGGTGTCCTCGAGCGCTGGATGAAAAACCACATAGTCCTTGATACCCCGCGCCGCACACACCCGATGAATATCCGCAGCCTGTATCTCTGCAGCCCTGTTCAAACGCACATCCAGGGGTTGCCAGACCGTGTCGTAGTAAACCAGCGCCCCACCATCCCTGGCCGCGACTTTCAATCCCCGCAAAGCTTCATACCGTTCCAGGGCAATGACCAGATCCGCCTCTCCCCCCTGTACGAGGGGAGAAAACACCCTGTCACCCAGACGCAGGTGGGAAACCACCACGCCGCCTCTCTGGGCCAAACCGTGTGTATCTACAGCCTTAACCCGATGGCCGGCATAGTCGGCGGCTCTCAGGAGAATTTCGCTCAAAAGACCGATCCCCTGCCCCCCGACTCCTATCAAGTATATGTTAAATGGTTTCATGAGATATTTCCCGATGGTTTCACTTTTCAGCATTAAGCTGTAAGCGATAAGCTTTAAGCAGCTTAGAGCTTACAGCTTATCGCCTATCGCTATTATCACCCTTGAACCCTCGGACACTGCCTAAAATATCACCCCGGTTTCTCGATGGCCCGGGTTGGGCAGGTTTGAAGACATGACCCGTCGCCGATACATAGATCCGGGTTGATAGTCACCTTCCCGTCCGTGTGTCGGGTAAATGTTGGGCAACCAAAAGCTGCCACACATGTGTGGGTCTGGTTACACAATTTCTGATCGATATGAACCTGCTTGGCCTGATAGCCAGGTTTTCTTCTAGCTTCCCGCGTAAACTTCAGCATACACGGATGTCTTGCGATGACCACACTGAATTCCGGATTGTTCACGGCTGTTTCAACCCGTTCCGTTAACCTGGATTGCTGATATGTATCCACTTCGTAAATATGTTTTACACCAAGGCCCTCCAATACTTTCCGCACCGGAACCTTATCCGTGGGACCGTTGAAATTCTCCCCCACAGCCGCATGGTCCTGATGACCTGTCATGGCTGTCGTGCCATTTTCCATTAGAATCAAGGTGATGGGGTGCTGGTTGAAGACAGCGTTGAGAATTCCCGGCAGTCCTGCATGAAAAAAGGTTGAATCCCCCATGAAGACGACCACTTTTCTCGAAGTGTTGAAAAGGGAGAGACCGGAACCGATACCCGGTGACGCGCCCATACACATCATGACCTGTCCCATCTCATAAGGAGGCAGATACCCCAAGGTGTGGCAACCGATATCGGCAACCGTGATATCCTGACCAGAAAGGGCTTTTTTGATGGCATGAAATGCGCTGCGATGACCGCATCCAGGACACATCTGCGGAGGACGGGCCAAAACCACCTCCGGTAAAACCGCCGCCGGGTGCCGGGCCCCGAGCATATCGGGCCAGGTATCGTTCAACACATCCTGGACTTTGTCTGCAGTATATTCACCGATCCAGGTCTCCGGATCCGTTTTCCCCAAGATACGCGTTTTCAAGCCGGCATCATAGGCCAGGGATTTGACATCTTTTTCCAGAATATCGTCCAATTCCTCCAGAATTTTCACCTCATCATGGGATTTCACAAATGCTTCAACAATCTTACGGGGAACCGGGTGCACAAACCCAAGCTTCAGGATATCCGGTTTCTCGCTCACCTTTTCCAGGACATCCATCAGGGACAGATAGGGTAGTCCCATGGTAATAATGCCCCTGCGTCTGTTGCGGTTGTCAACCAGCTGATTAAGATTCGATTCATTGGCGGTTCTTCCGACTTCCTCCAGTTTACGAAGCGCTTCCCTTTTTTTGCCCAAGGCTTCTTCGGTAAGGGGAATCTGAGGGCCGCCGACCACATTAAAACGGGGTGTATCGTCCGGCTGAAGCGGCGTGAAGGCTGAAAAGGCCACTTTTTCTTTTGCGTGACAGACATGGGTTGTAAGCCGCAAAATGATCGGCATGTGATACCTCCGTGCCAAACTTGCCGCTTCTTTGTAAAAAAGGTACACTTCCAAAGGATTCGACGGCTCCAACACCGGTGTGTAGCTCATGTGAGCAAAATGTCTGTTGTCCTGTTCGTTTTGAGATGAATTTGCACCGGGGTCATCACCCAGCACCACCACCATCCCACCAAGGATGTTCATGTAGCTGAGTTGAACAAAGGTGTCGGAAGCCACATTCAGGCCAACGCTTTTGAAAAATACCGTGGACAAATGCCCATTGATGGCGGCACCGAAGGCCACCTCCGTGGCAACTTTTTCATTGGTCGAAAATTCAAAATAGAAAGGTCGATCTCCCCTGGGTATGGAACGAATGGCCGTGGCAATTTCAGGTGTGGGTGACCCAGGATAAGACGTGACCACACGTGTGCCTGCCTCAATCATGGCGCGAACAAGGGCCGTGTTGCCCATCACGATCTCCTCAAAGGGCCCTTCTCTCATCAACATGGTTCCCATATGCTTCATTTTATCAACCTCGAAAGAACATGATTACATGACATTCAATAAAATTGTTGCATTATTTTAAATAATATTTAAAATTAAGTAATGAATCAATCATCATACGGGAGGTTCTGGTATGGCCGCCAACGAAAAATGGACCATCGGTATTTCTCTGCCCCAAACAACCACATCCGACCTGAGAGGTCGCCAATCGGTTCGGGCGACCTTTAAGCTGACCGAAGAATGCATCGGTGCTATCAGTATTGTGGCAACCCATCTGGGAATCAAGCAAAAGTCTCTATTCGACCATCTCGTAGAAGACATGAGCTCCCTGAAAGCCATTGCCCGTGAGCTGAAAAATACCAACATGCAAGCACAGAACCGGGTTCAAAAAACATTTGTGATCAGTCGCAAATCGCTTCGTTCCCTTGAAACAGTGTCCAAGAGTCACAATGCCCCGCGCGATGCCCTGGTTGAATTTTCCGTCCAGAGATTACTGCCCATCATCATCAATGAGCAGAAAAAGCACCAGACCCGAAAAAAAATGCGCAGTGCAATTGCAGCGCACCTGGATGCCGGTAAAACGCTGCTTGGCAAGGTTAAGGATGCCCTGGGCACGGAAGATCCCGTCTTTAACCGTATGACCGCTCTAATGACGAGCTATGAAAGCATCTTTGTAGCCATTGACGCTTTTATTGAACGGGGCAAATTAATAGAAGACTTCGATCCGGAAATGTTGAAACAGATGATCGAAACCCTTGACAGATAGCTCATGCCACTGCAATTGCGACTAAACTACTAAGCTCAACTTTTGCCAAACGTATTCTTATCTAGCGTTAACTGAACCCCAAAAGTTGCATTCTAAGTAAATAGACAGATTTTACACTCCTTGGCATGCTTGAGAAAATCTTCCGCCGTCCATACCACAACGCCGTCTATCAGCTTTTCTTCATCGAGTTCCATCATATCGATGGTCATCTTACAAGCAATCAGTTCAACACCCTCTATCTGAGCCATTTCCTGCAGATCCGCCAGGGAAGGAATATTGGCTTTTTCTATCTTTTTCTTCATCATGCCAGTTGCCAGGGTAGTCATTCCCGGAATAGCACCCATGACACCCGGCGGAAAAAATTTGGCCCGGTCAAATCCGCCTTTTAGAACCAGATTCAAGCCCATGAATGAATAGAATATCTTGCT
>JAHEIB010000283.1 GCA_024639645.1 Deltaproteobacteria bacterium | reverse complement strand
GCTATGGAAGCCGCTTCCAAGGTACAGTTTTCATGCTCAAAAATGCCGCAGGAGTAGGTCAAGGTTTCATCCAGAAAAAGCCTATAAAAATCGTTACCCAGATCGTAATGGGCGACTATATTTTCCTTGCTGCCTTTCAAGGTATTGCGTCGAAACCAGTGATACAATCTATGAACAGGATTAGAGAGCCAAGACCATCCGTTGTCCATTTTTTCCATCATTTGTCGATTAAGAATCACCAAGCGAATGACATGGGTCAGATCGGATGTTGACCATAGTCCGGCCATATAGGCTTCAGCAGAACCGATGCTGCCGCCAAACACGGTGCTCGTATAAAATCGTGGGTGCTGCACATGAATGGTCGCCCGCAAAGAAACCCCTTTTGATGATTGACCAAATTGGTACTGCTGATTTTTTTCGATCAGGATAAGTTTTCCTATCTTAAAATGGTTCATCAGCGCGAAAAATAGTCTGCGGGACAGTCTGTCGATAAACGTTTCCCGAAGACATTCCAGGTCAGATACTTTATATGGCATAAATGTTTCTGTCATGGGTCATTTCCTCTATTTGGCAGCGATCTTTTTTGGGGATGCGTAAAAAATGGGGTGTTTTTCAGCAGCAGACGCAGTGCCTGAAAATGGATCATTGTGGTCACTTTCATCGTCATAAAAGGGTATTTCAACAGTACGAGGGTTAATTCTTTATGGCTGATGGGTCGCTTTTTCAGCATCAGACTGGCATCGAACAGCTTTTTACCTTTTTCGATATCCATCATATGAACGCGAATTATGTCTCCGGGTACACGAAATCGCCAGTCGTACTGTATATCCATATCAATAAACGGTGACACATGAAAATTTTTGTCGAAACGGTATCGACGCCAATGATTAACGGAGTGTTCATTTTGGGTATCACCGAATACATAACAATGATGCTCCCCCCAGGGGGTATTGTGGATTTCAACCACAATAGTTTCGACCTTCATATCAGAAGCGTCGTAGCAGTAGTAAAAACTGGCCGGATTAAAGCAATATCCAAAATATCTTAAGTGGGTCAGCAATCGAATCGGCCCGGCCGGTCGGTTCCCAAGGTGCGTTTGAACAAGATCTCGAACAGCGGTATCCATGGGCACAGAAGAATCGCCAAAATGATCTTTGCGGTGAAAATAAGCAATGTTCCATCGTTGGTATGACCACAGGGGGTGAATATCGAAAAGTGTGGGGAGTTCCTTTAGATCGAGAAACATAAAAAAGAGCCGGTATTGAAACATGTTCGGCCGGGGTCTGAAGCGTCGATGCCTTACAGTGCCTTCATATATCGCGCTCTTTATCATGACAATGTTTTCCCGAAATGTTTGCAAACGGACAGGGCACTGTTCACGCCGTCCTCATGAAACCCGTAACCCCAGTAGGCTCCACAGAAATAGGTCCGATTTATTCCGTTTATTTCATCCTGTTTCCGGCGGGCGATTAAACTGTTCGGGTCGTAGACCGGATGATGGTAAAGGATGCTTTGAATAACACGGTCAGGATGGATTTTTTCCGGCATGTTTAAGGTTACGCAAAACTCTTCCGTTGCCTTCAGGCTTTGTAGGATATTCATATCATAGGTCAGCGCAACTCGCCCTTTTTCTTCTTTGGGGATGTGATAGTTCCAACTGGCCCAGGCCGTTCTTTTGGGCGGGAGGAGCGATTTGTCGGTGTGTAAAACGGCCAGGTTTTCCTGGTAGGGAATGGTGCCTAATACTTCTCTTTCCAGGTCCGAAGGATCCGCCAGCATGTGGAGTGCCTGGTCGCTGTGAGTGGCAATGACCACTTGATCAAAGGAGGCTTTTTCTCCTTCCTTCGTGGTGATCTCGACTTTTTCCGGGAATCGTTTGACTGATGCAACCGGTGAGTTCAGACGGATCTGGTCTTTATAAGATCGGGTTAAGGGACCAATATACTGGCTCGAACCCCCTTTGATGACCAGCCATTGCGGCTGATGACGTACGTTCAGAAAACCGTGGTTGTTAAAGAATTCTATCAGATATCGTGCCGGAAACTTTCTGAACTTACCAGGATCCGCCGACCATATGGCTCCGCCCATGGGAATAATGAAATGTTCAATGAAGGTGTGACTGTAATTTTTTTGTTCCAAATAGTCCTGAAGGGTGATGCTGTAATCATCGGATTGAATGAGTTCCGACGCTTCACGCCGGAAACGAAGGGCATCCCAAAGCATCCGGTAAAATGAGGGACGGAAAAGATTTTTTCGCTGAACAAATAAAGCGTTCAAGTTGCTGGGGGAAAAAACCAGTCCCGTTTGATCGCATTGAACGCTGAAGCTCATGTTCGACGGTTGCCAGGCTACCCCGAGTGACCGCATCAATTTGATAAAATTCGGGTAGGTTTTTTCATTGAATACGATAAAGCCGGTGTCCACCGGATAGGAAATACTCCCGATTGATACATCAATAGTGTGGGTATGCCCGCCGATGGTGTCATCGGCTTCATACAGAACAATGTCGTGATCTTGGCTCAGCAAGTATGCGGATACCATGCCGGAAATGCCGGAACCAACAACTGCAATTCGCATCGATTTTATCCCTCTTTAAATTCGATTCAAAACGATTTGTTGCGGCAAATATAGGTTGTCAAACAGCGGTTTAGAACTATCGTTGACCTTAAATCCAAATGAATTTATTTTGTCTTCAATTTTTCAAGTAGGTTCGAAAGCTGAGCCACATGTCTGCGCTCTTGCCTGATGATCTCATCGATCCGATCCTGTCCGGACTTAGAAGGTATCAAATCTTTGATC
>JAHEIB010000282.1 GCA_024639645.1 Deltaproteobacteria bacterium | reverse complement strand
TCATGTCGGCCAGGGTCAGGTTGTCGGCACCGGTGTTCAAGGTATCGATCATGTTCTGGGTAAAATCGAGTCGAGCTGTTACGATGGATAAATTACTCGAGAGGGTCTGGGCTGCTGATCTAACAGAATCCAAATGACCATCCAATTCGCCAATGAATGTATCATATAGATCATTTGCCGGATCAAAATCGGCAGCTGTAAACGCTAGACCCGATATGTCCAACCCAGATATATCCAAAGAGCCGTTGTCACTGAAATCAACGGTAAGGGTGTCACCATCTAGTAAGTTGGTGCCTTTATAATTGGCATCGAGCGCCAGGGTTCCGATCTGAGTGATGAGTCCATCATACTGAGTTTCGAGTGTAGCAAAATCGGCAGATGTTCTGGCGGCGGTAATCAGTGATTTTGCTTGGGCTATCAGGTCAGTAATTGCTTCGAGCCCCGCGTTTGCTGCTTTAACAGATTGAATACCCTCGTTCATGGAGTCTTTGAGAAGCGCTAGGTCTCCTGCGCGTTCCCGATGGGCCTGGGCTGCAAAAAAGTTGATGGGATCGTCCAGAGCGCTGTTGACCTTGAGGCCTGTGGCCAGGCGTTGCTGGGTGACCTGCATCGCTTCTTCGGTTTTCTGGAGGCTGAAAAGATTGTCGCGAATGCCTGCGGTTAAATAAATGTTGGTAACTGCCATGGTGTTTCTCCTTTTCTGGGTTGTTGTTCAGAACAATTCTTGTCCTGAGGTGGTTGTATGATGTGTTTTTTAGATGCCGGTGGCTGAATGTTGCATATTCCGTTTTGCTGTTTGACGCGTGTTTCCCTCCTTTCTTGATTCAGCGCATTATGGATTCGGCATGCTTGTGAATTTATTATCGGGATATATGGGAAAAACTTAAGTTTTTTTTAGGGTTTGTGAATGATTTTACAGTTAAAAAGGTCAAGGCCTACAAACCTGTGACATGGAAAAGCATCTGTCACTGTTATGCTATCTTTCAGGCAGAGTTATATAAAAGCACAATATATAGTATAAGCATCGTCAATTATACCGATATATTGTGTTATTTATGCATAATTACACAGCTTGTCTGTTTTAATTTTCCTCAAATATATATAAAAGCACACTATATAGTAAAAAATATATGGTATTTAACTATATATTGTGCTACTTATGCATAATTAAATAGCTCATTCGAAAGATGAAAAACATCAATATCTTTTGATTACAAAGGGTTGTAAGCTTAAGCACCCATAGTCTTGAATCGGTCTATAACGGAAAACTTTTTTCAGAGGGTAATGGATTCTTTCGGAGAAACAGAACACGAGAATGCCTGCCAGGACGGCATCACCCGGTTCCCGGGTATCGTGGGCCAAAGTGATGCCATGCGCAGGGCCTTTGATCTGGTGGAAAAAGTTGCCGACAGCGACAGCAACATTGTCGTGACCGGGGAGACCGGTACCGGCAAGGGACTGCTGGCCCGGGCGATCCATCAGTATTCCCACCGCTGCGACAAACCCTTTGTTCAGATCAACTGCAGCGCCATCCCTGAAAACCTGGTGGAAAGTGAGTTTTTCGGACATGTGCGGGGGGCTTTTACCGGTGCCACCACGGCCAAACCCGGCAGATTCGAGATCGCCGACGGCGGGACTATCTGCCTGGATGAAATCGGGGACATGAACCTGGATCTGCAGGTCAAGATCCTGCGGGTTCTGGAGGAAAGAGAATTTGAACCTGTGGGGGGCATCAAAACCGTCCAAATCGATGTCAGGGTGGTTGCCGTGACCCAGCACGATCTGGAAAAGGCGGTGGAGCTGGGCCGTTTCCGGGAGGATCTTTTCTTTCGTTTGTGCGTCATACCCATTATTTTGCCGGCCCTGCGGGACCGTCGATCCGATATTCCCCTGCTGGTATCCCATTTTTTACAGCACTTCAATGCGGCCAAGAAAAAATGCCTGGAAGGGTTTTCGGAAGAAGCGCTTTCCATATTGTACCATTACCCCTGGCCCGGTAATGTCCGGGAACTTAAAAACCTGGTGGAACGACTCGTTGTATTGAAACGTGAAGGGGTGATCACGGCACGGGATCTGCCTGAAAAAATGCGGGATACAATGGAATGCCGGTTTCCGTCCCGGAAGCCGGAATTGCCGGCTGATGGTATCTGTCTGAATTCAGCTTTGAGCGAATTTGAAAGAACCCTTATTTACCAATCTCTGGAGAAAACCAACGGCGTCAAGAAAAAGGCGGCCGAATTGCTAAATATCAAGAGAACCACCCTGGTGGAAAAAATCAAACGATATCATTCCGAAACATCCACTTTAGAAGAGTCGGCCGGCTGACGGTTATGGGAGGAGATTCAGTGCAAATGGTATGCAATCGTTTTGCGGGAATGTCGCCGTGTCAGGAATCGGGAGCCCCACAGATGCGGGACAAGATCATAAAGTCGGCAGATACCCATGCGCGGCTAAAAGTGAAATCACATGATTTTCCGGACTTTACTGCGGGTCATGATGCCCCAGGAGGATTGCTTTTTAAAAAGAACCCTGAGTTCAAGCCGGAGATTTTTTCCACAGATACGCTTGCCGAAGCTTTTCCAAAAGAACCTTCCGTGTCGCCTGCATCCCCTGCCGGGACCCAGGGAGCCGCTTCGGCAGAAGATGGAAACGCATCTATCCGGCATTTGCTGCGTCAGGTGCAGCAGGCCATCGTGGCCATGGAGACCGTTGCCGGAGACGTGGATCGTCAGATGGAAAGAACCGTCGGTCTATTGGCCCTGGGTCTGGCCGAAATCATGATCAATCACGCGGCCGAAAC
>JAHEIB010000281.1 GCA_024639645.1 Deltaproteobacteria bacterium | reverse complement strand
ATCCCCGGTTTCAGGCAGTTAACCAGATTTATTTTGAACCACAATATCGGGGACCTCAATTTTTTCATCTCCCCGGAAAATCATAAAGAAGACAAATATTTTGTAGAACGCTACCTGAAAGCAGCCATGGAATCAATCCCGCTCGGGCTCGGTTTTCAATGCTTGAAAGCGATATACAGCGGCGACGGGTTCAAGCGGATGGACGGCAGCCGCTTGAATTATGCCACCAGCATCCAATGGTTCCCTGACAACATCCCCGTATTCCACTTCTGGGGAACCCGGGACAGTCTTGCTTCAACCAAGATCAGCCACCATCACGACCTTTATCCCCACCGGACCAAAAAAACGTACCACCTCGGGTCTCCCAAAGATTTGAAAAAGGTGCAAATCACATCGGAGCGGAGTCAACACATTGATTTTGTCATCGAGGGAGCCAATCATTTAGACCTGTTATACGGCAAGGTGGCGGATCAAATTGTAACACCCCTCATCATGCAGATCATTGAAAACGTCTGGGGTGATTGGTCGTACGAACGCCCCAGCAAAAGGTCGGCATAGACGCACCCAATATATCACGGGTGGTCGCATTTCATGGCGTTTCATGCAAACTGACAGGAAATACTTATGAATATAGACAGTCAAACATTAAAAAAACTAGGCCGACAAAAAGTAGTGGACGAAAAAGGACACTCGAAAATACTATCGGCATTGTGGAAAGATAAAAGAGTTGTTCTGGTGTTTATCCGGCATTTTGGTTGAATGATCAGTCGACGGCAGGTTGCCGACCTCAATAACAACATAAAGGCTTTTCAAGGTATAAACACAAAATTGGTGGTAATTGGCAACGGGCCGGAGAAATTCATCCTGCCGTTCAGGGAAGCCACCCGATACAAAGGGCCATTGTTCACCGATCCTACGCTGAAAACGTATGGCATCCTCGGTTTTAAGAAAGGCATTGCCTCTCTGGTGGGATTGGATCCACTGAAAGCGGGACTCCGTGCCCTGGGGACCGGCTATCTGCAGAAGGGAATTCAAGGCCCTCCTTTGCAGCAGGGCGGGGTGCTGGTTGTTGGTCCCGGAAATTTTGTCCACTATCTCTATCGCAGCAAGAAAGCCGGAGACCATCCATCTGTGAAGGAAATCCTTAAAGCTTGTGATGCTTAAGGCCATTTGTAAATTCAGGTTTATATTAACTATGGGCTGTTTCTAAATTGTCTTTTGGCCCAATCGCTGCGTTGGGCGTTCGGTTTCAATCCTCGAAATACTTCAGTATTCCTCCGGTTGAAACCGCTCGTCCGCCTTGAATTGACGAAGATCCCGCGCTTTTTGCGGGAAACAAATATCCTAATTTAGAAACAGCCCCTACTTAAAAACAGGAGACGTGAATGGATCGACTGGATGCTATTTTTTCACCGAAATCACTCGCTGTTGTGGGCGCATCCACAACACCCGGCAAGGTTGGGCACGACATTTTTGTCAATATATTAAATGGCAAGTATACAGGCACGCTGTATCCGGTAAATCCAAAGGCACCTTCGGTTGCCTGCGTAAAGGCCTACCCGACGCTTACCGACATACCGGACGACATTGATCTGGCCATGATCATCCTGCCGCCGCATCTGGCACTCAAATCCACCAAAGATGCCATCGACAAAGGCGTCAAGGGCATTGTCATCGTATCGGCAGGCTTTCGCGAAGTGGGAGGAGAAGGGTTGGAAATTGAAAACACGATTGTTGCCCTATGCAAGGATGCCGGTGTGCGGGTAATCGGCCCCAACTGTCTGGGGGTGATCAACCCAAATCCCGATATCCGGCTCAATGCCAGCTTTTCAGCCCGCATGCCCGAATCCGGCAATGTTTCCTTCATCTCCCAAAGTGGTGCGCTGTGTACCGCGGTGCTGGATTTTGCCGCCGACCGCGACTTTGGTTTTTCAAAATTTATCTCCATCGGGAACAAAGCAGATGTGGACGAGCTCGATCTACTGCGTTACCTGCATGCCGACCAGGAAACGGAAGTCATCATGATTTACCTGGAAGAACTCAGGCACGGTGCTGACTTCGTGGAAACTGTCAAGAAGATCACCTCGGGGGACACCCCCAAGCCCGTCCTGGTGATTAAATCCGGTCGAACAGGGGCAGGTGCAAAAGCCGCTGCATCACATACCGGGGCCCTGGCCGGCACCGAAGCGGTTTATGACGCTATCTTTCAGCAATCCGGCATCATTCGTGTTGAAAGCATCGATGAGTTGTTCGATTTTGCAACGGCCTTTGCCTATAAAGACGAGAGCGCCCTGGGTAAGCTCCGGCGAAAAGTCCCTCATGGCAACCGTGTGGCCATTGTCACGAACGCCGGAGGTCCGGGTATCGTTGCCACAGACGTCACCGTGTCATCAGGCCTGCAGCTGGCAGAACTGAACCAAGACACCTTGGAGGCACTCGCCAGCCATTTGCCTTCTGCCGCCAATATAAACAACCCTGTGGACATTATCGGCGATGCCGCCCAGGACAGGTATGAAAATGCCCTTTCAGCCGTCATCCGGGATGAAAATGTCGACGGGGCCCTGGTGATCCTTACCCCCCAGTCCATGACCAACGCCTTGGCCACAGCAGAAGCCATCGTACGCATCGCCAGACGCTCCCACAAGCCGATTCTTTGCTGTTTCATGGGGATCATCGATGTATCGGCAGGTGTTCAATACCTTCAAGAGCACGGTATCCCCGTTTTCAAGTTCCCGGAAAATGCAGCCAAGGCTTTTGGTGCACTCTATCGATATTCAAAATGGCTGAACCGTCAAATCCTGG
>JAHEIB010000280.1 GCA_024639645.1 Deltaproteobacteria bacterium | reverse complement strand
GGTTGAAACAGGGATACCAAACATGGAAAAAAGATGCATGCCAAAGGCAGAAGCTATCTGAGCCACAAATGCACTTGGGATATCCAGTGGCGTAATACCTTTGCCAACCGTGTCGGCGACTTTTTTCCCATAGGTGATGGCGCCAGCTGCAATGCTCACCCCGCCGATGAGCAATAACAACCTGGGTGGAAAAATGTTGAGGTTGGCTACCGGGCCAACGGCATTGCCGGCATTGTTGGCACCCATTGAATATGCCACGTAGCAGGATGACAATATAGCCAGCAACCCGAAAACATGCTGGGTAATCGGGGAACTGGTGTTAAAACCCTTCAAGACAAAACGGGTTAAAAGCATCAACCCAAAGGCCAGTCCCATAACGAGAAGCGGACACAGTATCCAGCTTTCAGCGATCAGGATCAATGTTGAAAAATCAATTTCAGCACCGACCGCCAGACCAATGCCGAGCACCCCCCCCACAATGGCCTGGGAGGTCGAGGTGGGTATACGAAAAAAGGTGGCCAGCGTGACAAAAAGTCCGGAGCAGATCAGTGCCACGCAAACAGACAGATAGTTCAAATCGGTTTTGACAATCCCCTTTCCGATGGTGTGCATGACGTGCTGCCCCTGCAACATGGCACCCAGAATGACAAAGACAGCTACCAGGATAACCGCCCGCTTGAAACTCAGCAGGCCACAACCTACCGTGGTGCCGATACAATTGGCTGTATCATTGGCACCGATATTCCAGCCGACGTATGCACTGGCCCCTAGCAATATGAAGAAAATTGATTCGATGGCAGAGTCGCCCCGTCCTTAAAGAATTGGTATTTCCAAACAAATTGTCATTGTCGTCATAAATACTGATAAAATTATACATATGATAGGGATGCTCTATTTCCCAAAAGATTACAATTCTATAAGAATTACAGGGAAATAAGTCAAATTAATTAATTGCATGTCAATAATGACTAAAAGTAATATATCCTATGAGCATTATTCGTTTGACGTGGATAACTGCCGGAAGATACAAAAAGCCATCAAAAAAATGTCTTTTGCCCCAAATCCTGTGTTGGAATCTCGCTCCAAGTCCTCAAAATACTTTAGTCTTCCTTCGGATTGAAACTTGATTCCGCCTTGACTTTGAACTAAAATCCTATTTTTTAGATGGCTGATAGAGGATGACATGAAAAAAAGGAAATTGACCATGCCGCCACTCCATAAATCAGAAGGAGATATTAACCTGTCTCCCCTCCGCAAAAAATGGCAAAAAGATCATATCGATGCTGAAAGCCAAAACCTACTGGATGAAGATGCGCGCTACTTTCTAAAACAGTCCCTCTCCACGCCTTGTTTGAATGTTATGCACACCTGCGAGGGCATTTATATCGAAGACATGCAAGGTCGCCGATACATGGATTTTCATGGAAACAATGTGCACCATGTTGGTTTTGCAAACCCCGATATCGTCCGCGCAATCAAAAACCAGTTGGATGAACTCTCGTTCTGTACACGCCGTTATACCAATCGGATTGCCGTTGACCTGGCTAAAAAGATAGCCGATATCACACCCGGCAATCTTAACAAGTCCTTGTTCTGTCCCGGGGGGGCTGAAGCCATTGGAATGGCGGTAAAGCTGGCCAGAGTTGTTACCGGTCGGCATAAAACCATTTCCATGTGGGATTCTTTTCACGGCGCTACCCTCGACACGATTTCCATCGGTGGTGAGGCTATTTTTCGTCAGGACATGGGCCCGCTAATGCCGGGAACCGAACATGTCCCCCCACCGGATGCGTATCGCTGTGTGTTTGGCTGCTCGGATCGCGGGGGGTGTGATTTAACCTGTGCCAATTATGTGGAATACATACTGGAGAAAGAGGGAGATATTGCAGCAGTTATCTCCGAACCCATCCGCAGCACCCCTTATATCCCCAAGCCCGAGTACTGGCAAAAAATCCGTGAGGCCTGCGACCGCCATGGAGCCCTGCTGATTTTTGATGAAATCCCCCATTCGCTCGGGCGTACCGGTAAGATGTTCACCTTTGAGCATTTCGGCGTCATTCCGGACATCGTTGTTATCGGCAAAAGCTTGGGCGGGGGGGTCTTCCCCCTGGCAGCCATGATCGCGAGGGAGGAACTGGATGTTGCCGCGGAAAGGGCCATGGGCCATTACACCCATGAAAAAAGCCCCGTCGGTTGCGCGGCAGCATTGGCCACTATCCACTACATCGAAAACCATGACCTTGTTTCACATGCGCGGAAACTTGGGCAGCATGCCCTTGAATGCTTGGAAAAGATGAAGGAGCATCATACGTTGATCGGCGATGTCCGGGGTCTGGGGTTGTTTTTAGGAATTGAACTGGTCAAAGACCGGCAGACCCGCGAGCGGGCGTCAGATGAGGCCGAAGCGATCATGTATGCAGCCCTTTCAAAGGGGCTCAGCTTCAAACTCACCATGGGCAACATTCTTACCCTCACCCCGGCCCTGACCATTACCCGCCAGGAGTTGGACAAGGCCTTGGACATCATTGACACATGTCTTCATGAGATAGAAAATAAAGGATAAAATTTTTTTGAAAATAATTTGAAAAAGCTCTCAGCCACCGTAAGGAATTCTGTCTAATTTAGATGGGTTCGCAAGCCGCGGGTTTAGCGAATGCTGCTACGGTCCAAATTACACGAAATGGCTCTTATCTATCACCCATGACAACAATTGCCATTGTTCTGCTCATAATCTCCGCCTTTACACACGCCGGTTGGAATTTCATCAGCAAAAAGGAACATCCGACCCAGGCATTCTACCTTGTGGCGAATAGTATCGGCG
>JAHEIB010000138.1 GCA_024639645.1 Deltaproteobacteria bacterium | reverse complement strand
TGATGTTCCGGGCAAGTGGAAGTCATTTGAAGGATTCGGTCAGGGCCATGGCCCGCGTCAAAGTCTTTAAAAGCCCTTTCAGCACCGCTTTCATGGATGGTAACCGCAGTTAGTTCAACATCGCCGCCGTTCCGTTTCATCATTTCGCCGATGGTTTTACCATCCGGCGCCTTGGTTTCGCTGTTCAACAATCGTTTTAATACTTCTGTGGCATCGGGAAAGAAAGGTACAAATTTGGGGTGGCCGTAATTAGTTGCCTCCATCCGTTTAAATCCTGCCAGAATCAATCCTTCCAGATATTTGACTTTGGTATCGGTATCAATAACGGTCTCCAGCGACTGCAAGCCGTCTCTGATGCTAATATCGCTGAGCTCTACTTTTTTTCCAGCCAATTCATCTTTGGCAATATAAAGGTCTGTCATTTTTCTTTTCCTTTTCTTTATGTAAAAATTTTTATTCACCTTTGTATACAGGTTTCCTTTTTTCACGAAACGCGGCCAGTCCTTCCAACCTGTCTTCCGTGGGAATACATATCCAATAGGCGTTCGATTCGATGGCCATACCGGTGTTCAGGTCGGTTTCCATACCACGATTGATAGCATATTTGGCCTGTTCGATGGCAATAGGGCCGGCCTCACAGATGGTGGTCGAGATGGCCATGGCTTCGTTAAGTAATTCTCCCTGGTCACAAACCCGATTGACCAGTCCAATTTTCTCAGCTTCTTCGGCCTTGATACGTTGGCCCATGAAAATGAGTTCTTTGGCCTTGCCTTTACCCACCAGCCTGGGAAGTCTCTGGGTCCCACCAGCACCCGGTATGATGGCCAAGCGTGTCTCGGTCAGACCCATGAGTGCATTGTTAGAAGCAAGACGGATATCGCACGCCAGGGCCAGCTCAGTGCCACCTCCCAAGGCAATACCGTTGACGGCCGCAATGACGGGCTTGTTGAGATCTTCAATTGATGAAAATAGATTACGGATGGTCAAAATAAACTCTTTTACCTGCATCGGTGATAGGGTTACCCGTTCCTTTAAATCAGCGCCGGCACAAAAAGCCTTCACGCCTGAACCGGTGATAATAACCACCCGGATATCGGTGTTGAAACGCACGGCTTCGATCTGGGCCTTCAAGGCATGCAGCATCTTGAAATTGAGCGAATTCATGATCTCCGGTCGGTTCAGCGTGAGGATCAATATGCCGTTTTTTTCCTCTGTCAACAATACATCATTTTCCATGGTCACTCCTTGTTCTTTGAGCTATAAGCGGTAAGCCATAAGCAGCTTATAGCTTACGGTTTACAGCTTGATGCTATCCGTTAACATCCTATATAACGGGAGATAACAATCCGCTGCACTTCCGAAGTACCTTCCCCGATCTCCAGAAGTTTCTGGTCACGATAAAACCTTTCCACGTCATACTCTTTCATCAGCCCGTACCCACCGTGAATCTGGACAGCATGATCGGTGACTCTTCCCATAACCTCTGAACAGTATAATTTGGCCATGGCAGCTTCTTTTTCAAACGGTCTTTTGCGATCCCTCAGCCAGCAGGCTTTGTACAAAAGATTTCTGGCACATTCTATCTCCATGGCACAATCTGCCAGCTTGAAAGCGATGGCCTGAAATTTTGAGATGGGTTGGCCAAACTGTTGACGTTCCTTGGCATACTTCAGTCCCGCCTCATAGGCACCCTGAGCACCACCAAGCCCCATGGCAGCAATGGAAAGCCGCCCCCCATCAAGGGTTTGCAGCATCTGGTGGAAACCGTCTCCCTTGTTTCCGAGGATGTTTTCCTTGGGTATTCGAACATTATCAAAATAGAGCTCCGCCGTACTGGAGGCCCGCCACATCAACTTCCTGTGCATGGGAACCGCTTTGAACCCGGGCGTTCCATGTTCCACTAAAAAACAAGTGTACTCGGGTTTCCCATTGGGTCTCGTGCCGGTAATCGCTTGTACCGTTACACCCAGAGAAAGGTCACAGGCGGCATTGGTAATAAAAATTTTCGATCCGTTTAAAATCCATTCATTACCTTCCAACACAGCGGTGGTTTTACTCCCCCCTGCATCGGAACCGGCGGTTGGCTCAGTCAGACCGAATCCCCACAGGGCCTCTCCGGAACAAAGTTTGGGAAGATATCGTTTCTTTTGTGCATCGTTGCCAAAATAGTAAAGGGGGCCGATGCCCAGGGAATTGCCGGCTGCAATGGTGGCCGCCTGAGATCCGTCGACCCTGGCGATCTCTTCGACGGCAATGATGTAGGAAAGATAATCCAAGCCCTGTCCGCCATACGCCTCGGAAACAATCATTCCAAAAAGACCGATCTCTCCCATTTTCCGTGTGATGCTGGATGAGAATTCTTCATTTTCATCCAGTTCAGCGGCAATCGGTGCAATTTCTTTTTTGGCAAACTTGCGGACTTCCTTGCGAATCATTTCTTGTTCAATGCTTAGATCAAAATCCACCCGGTCCTCCTTTATCAACAAATTTAGATGATCAATATTGAACGAGCGCTCGGTCGGATTATCCTATTATTATTCACGCTGTTTTGTCAACAGATTTATGTGGCATTTGGGCATATCTCTGGGCAAACACAAATTGTATCATAGCTATTCTATGTGTTTATTTTTATAGTTCTTTCTCCCTAACTCAGAAGACATCTCCCGGTGTTGCGCAATGTCTGTTACAGGTAATTAAAAAGCCGTCGGAATCACTTGACAACAAAAAACATGCCGTGATACTATTTGTCGACCGAGCGCTCGCTCGACAAATTAAAAGGAATGACAATCAGGACAATTCCTATGAACCAACATTTAATCCGAATACAGGATGTTCCAACCCAAATCAAAAATCCTGACCTGGTTAAGCGACGGCGACAGCAAATAGTTGACGCAGCAGCAAAACTATTCATCGCCCAGGGTTTCCACAAAACAACCACACGGCAGATTGCCAGGGCCGCTGGTTTTTCAATTGGATCACTTTATGAGTACGTAACATCTAAAGAAGATGTCTTGTACCTGGTCTGTGAATCCATTCACGCTGAAGTGGAAAAAGGCGTGGCAAACGCCATGGAGCGTACTGCCGGCGGCAGAGAAGTGCTGGCGGAAGTTATTCGTGAATTTTTTTTGGTATGTCACAGAATGAGTGACTTGATCCTGCTAATTTATCAGGAAACCCGATCCCTGCCAACTGTCTGGCGCAAGCGTGTCCTGGAAAACGAGCTTCGGATCACCGGAATTCTTGTCCGTGTTCTGGCAGATCTTGTGGATTCCGGTGAATTATCAGGTCTCGATGAAAAAACCATAGAAATCATGGCCCATAATATCTCCGTCCTGGGCCACATGTGGACTTTCCGAAGGTGGTTTTTGTCTAGCCATTACAGCATTGACGGATATATAGATATTCAAACCAAATTTATTATCAAAACAATGGCATCCCATAAAAGCATAGAAAGACAACCGATATTGCCTGGATAACAATTTGGTCAGCCCCATGTTTCGAGGAGGGACAATGAACGAAGCCGCTATATATCAACCCAAGCACCCCATCAGAATCGTTACGGCAACAGCGCTTTTTGACGGTCATGACGCCTCCATCAATATCATGCGCCGCATACTTCAGGGAACCGGAGTGGAAGTCATTCACCTGGCGCACAACCGATCCGTTGAAGAAATTGTAAAAGCGGCCATAGAGGAAGATGCCCAGGGAATTGCAGTATCCAGCTATCAGGGCGGCCATGTAGAATTTTTTAAATTTATGCTTGACCTATTAAAGCAATACAATGCCTCCCATGTTAAAGTTTTTGGCGGGGGAGGGGGCGTCATTGTGCCGGATGAAATCAGAGAACTCGAAGCCTATGGCGTTTCAAAAATCTATACCCCTGAAGATGGTGCCCGCATGGGTCTGCAGGGGATTATAAACCATATGGTAGCGATGCTTGATTTTTCGACACTTCATCAGGCCGAACTCGACATCACCCTTCTTTCACCTGAAAACAGCCCCCTGGTTGCCAAAATGATAACCGCTGTGGAGCAAGACGGCACCAACAATGACATGGACACGACCCATTTACGGGCGGAATTGCTCGAAAAATCAAACCAGCACCCGGTGCCTGTCATCGGCATCACCGGAACCGGCGGTGCTGGAAAATCATCTCTAACCGACGAAATCATCCTGCGCTTTCTCCTGGACATGAAAGATATCAGAATTGCGGTCATCAGCAGCGATCCTTCAAGACGAAAAACAGGCGGCGCTCTTCTGGGAGATCGAATTCGTATGAATTCTATCAAGAGCAACAGAATATACATGCGTTCACTCGCAACCCGTCAGTCCTTAACGGAAATTCCGGAAGCACTGACCGATGTTATCCATGTGGTCAAAGCGGCAGGTTTTGATCTGATCATCGCAGAAACAGCCGGTATCGGGCAGGGGGATTCGAGCATCGTTAACCTGGCGAATATTTCCATGTACGTAATGACCAGTGAATTTGGTGCTGCATCACAACTTGAAAAAATCGATATGCTTGATTATGCGGACCTGGTGGTCGTCAACAAGTTTGAAAAAAGGGGCGGCGAAGACGCCGTCCGGGATGTCCGCAAGCAGGTCCAGCGAAACCGTAACTTGTGGGAATCATCACCAGAGGAAATGCCCGTATTCGGCACCATCGCATCCAAATTCAATGACGACGGCGTCACAGCCCTCTATCTTGCCGTTATCGAGGCTATCAAGAAAAAAACGGGTATCACGTTCCAATCGGAAAGAGCACCTCTCTCTGGAAAAACATCCACATCGAAAACCATTATTATTCCACCGGAGAGAACACGCTATCTTTCAGATATTGCCGCATGCATCAGCCAGTATCACAAGGAGACCCACGCGCAGTCAGAACTGCTCCGTGAAGCATGGCACCTGGAAGAAACAGAGAAGTATATTAGGGGCACAAACAGAACTGGTCATGACCTGCTGGCGGAGCTGAAAACAAAAATTCAAGAAATCAACACAAGCATCAACAAAGAAACCCGCGCACTGACCCGGGAATGGGAAGAGGTCAAATCCGTATACAGCCAGGACGAGCTCATTTATAAGGTTCGGAACCAAGAAATAAGGACACCCCTCTTTACGGAATCACTTTCCCATCAGAAAATACCCAAAGTTTCACTTCCGAATATCGAGGATCCCGGAGAAGCCTATCGCTGGATGCGGGAAGAAAATGTGTCAGGTCGTTTTCCTTTTACGGCCGGCGTATTTCCGTTAAAACGGATCGATGAAGATCCCACAAGGATGTTTGCCGGTGAAGGGAATCCCCAGCGCACCAACAGCCGCTTCAAACTTCTTTCTGAAAACTACGAAGCCAAGCGGCTTTCGACGGCCTTTGACTCCGTGACCCTCTATGGGTATGATCCAGACCGGCGTCCTGATATCTATGGTAAGGTGGGTACATCCGGGGTGAGTATCTGTACATTGGACGATGTCAAGACCCTCTATAATGGATTTGAACTCTGCCAACCCAACACATCCGTTTCGATGACAATCAATGGGCCTGCGCCTATTATTCTGGCGATGTTTTTAAGTACGGCTGTTGATCAGCAATTGGACAAGCATCGAAAGGAAACAGGTGAAGACCCATCTCCCGAAGCCTATCAGAAAATCAAGGCGGAGGTTCTTTCAAATGTCCGGGGAACGGTTCAGGCTGATATTTTAAAAGAGGACCAGGGGCAGAACACCTGTATTTTTTCGATTGAATTTGCATTGAAGATGATGGGAGATATCCAAGCCTATTTCATCGATCATCATGTCCGCAACTTTTATTCGGTATCGATCTCAGGCTATCATATTGCCGAAGCCGGTGCCAACCCCATCACACAGCTCGCACTCACCCTTGCAAACGGTTTTACCTACATCGAATATTACCTTTCACGGGGAATGCCCATCGATGCCTTTGCCCCCAATCTGTCTTTTTTCTTTTCCAACGGGATGGATCCTGAATATACGGTCATTGGACGGGTCGCCCGGAGAATCTGGGCCATTGCCATGCGTGAACTGTATGGCGGGTCAACCCGATCACAAAAGTTGAAATACCACATCCAGACATCGGGCAGATCGCTCCACAGCCAGGATATCCAGTTCAACGACATCCGAACGACCCTGCAAGCATTGTGCGCTGTCTACGACAACTGCAACAGCCTTCACACAAATGCCTTTGACGAGGCCATTACGACCCCCAGTAATGAATCCGTTCGTCGGGCACTTGCCATTCAGCTCATAATCAACCGGGAGTGGGGATTGGCAAAAAATGAAAATATGATTCAGGGAAGTTATATCGTAGATGCTCTGACCCGGCTTGTGGAAGAGGCTGTTCTGGTTGAGTTTGAAAGAATCAGCGAGCGGGGAGGGGTTCTGGGCGCCATGGAAACAGGTTACCAGCGCAGCAAGATCCAGGAGGAATCCATCTACTATGAAGGCTTGAAACATTCAGGCAATCTACCCATCATCGGCGTAAACACTTTTCGGGATCCTGATCATGTATTTGACGAATTGAGCGAAAGTGTGGAGCTGGCTAGAGCCACTGCAGAAGAAAAAGAATCGCAGTTGAAACGCCTTGCAGATTTCAAAAAACGAAATGAGAAAGCAGCCCCGGAGGCTTTGGAAAAACTTCAGAACGTTGTCCTTGCAGGCGACAATATATTTGAAGAACTCATGAACACCGTCAGGGTATGCAGTTTGGGACAAATTACCCAGGCGCTTTATGATGTAGGCGGGCAGTACCGACGCAACATGTAGACGTTATCTCAAAAAAGTCTTTTGGCCCATATCTGTGTTGGCAAAGCGTTTCAATTCCTCAAAATACATTAGTATTCCTGTGGATTGAAACGCTTTGCCGCCTTGATCTTAAACCAAAATCCAATTTTTGAGATGACTTCTAATAATCACTGTTCAAAAAGGGCTGATTGCTGGAAACGGAAATATATGACGTATAAAATCAGAATAGTGGGAAACAAAAGACCAAATACAAAACACTATATGCCAGATACCAAACACCATTTAGAGAGGTTTTTATGAAAGAAGCAGTCATTGTCAGTGCGGTAAGAACACCTCTGGGAAGCTTTAATGGCTCTTTGGCCACCTTGGGAGCCACCGATTTGGGCGCCATCGTTATCGATGCGGCCATCCAGAGAGCCGGCATTGAGAAAAGTGCCGTGAATGAAGTCATCATGGGTCAGGTACTGCCGTGTGGATACGGCCAGAATCCGGCCAAGCAGGCTGCCGTCAAGGCTGGGATGCCATGGGAAGCGGAATGCATCACTGTCAACAAGGTCTGTGGTTCCGCCTTAAAATCAGTCATGCTTGCCGCACAGGCAATACAAGTCGGAGATGCCGAAGTTGTCGTGGCCGGTGGCATGGAAAACATGAGCATGGCCCCTTACTACCTTGAAAAGGCACGCTTTGGGTATCGCATGGGCCCGGGTCAGCTGCAGGATCATATGATCCAGGATGGATTGTGGGACCAGGTCAATGATTTTCATATGGGAATGTCCAACGAACTCTGCTCCCAGAAATATGGCGTCAGCAGGGAAGATCAGGATCGCTATGCAGCCGAGTCCTATAGCCGATCCATGGTATCCATAACGACCGGTCGTTTCAAGAAGGAAATTGTTCCGGTTGAAATACCCAAGCGCAAAGGCAAGGCAACGCTTTTCACAACAGACGAATGTGTACGGGAAACTGATTATGAAGCCTTGTCCAGGATGAAGCCCGCGTTTAAGAAAGATGGTGTCGGAACCGCTGGCAATGCATCGATTATAAGCGACGGTGCGGCAGCTGTGTTGGTCATGTCCAGGGAAAAAGCCGAGGCTCTTGGGTGTCAGATAATGGCCTCAATTGGCGCGCAAGCCTCATATGGTATAGATATGCAGTATGTTCTGGTGGCGCCCATCTGGGCAATCCCGAAATGTCTTGACAAGGAAGGTATCGACAAAGAAACCGTCGATCTCTATGAAATCAATGAAGCTTTCAGTGGCTCCACCGTCGCGGTGCTTCGGGAACTCGGCTTGAACCCGGATAAAGCAAATGTCAATGGCGGAAGCACTTCCCTGGGACACCCAATCGGTGCAAGTGGCTGCCGCGTATTGGTGACGCTTTTGCACGAAATGATAAGGGAAGACAAAAAAACCGGACTCGCCAGTTTATGTCTGGGTGGTGGGGAAGCGGTTGCCATGATCGTTAAACGATAGGAGGAAAAAATGGAGATTAAGACGCTGGGCGTCATCGGAGCAGGTCAAATGGGAAATGGCATAGCTCAAGTTGCAGCTATGAGCGGAGTGGATGTTATCATGAATGATATTTCCACAGAATTTGTACAGAAGGGGTTGGCAACTGTCACAAAAATACTGAAAAAAAGCGTCGACAAGGGGAAGTTAACGCAAAACGAGAACGAATTGATTCTAAGCAGGATTTCAACCAGCACAGACCTGAAAGATATGGCCGCTGCAGACTTTGTGGTAGAGGCTGCCACCGAGAACGAGATCTTGAAATTCAAAATTTTCAAAGATCTGGATACCATCTGTCGGCCTGTGACCATTCTTTCCACCAATACATCTTCCATTCCCATCGGGCGGATTGCTTCACAAACCCAAAGACCAGATAAGGTTATCGGGATGCACTTCATGAATCCCGTGCCGGTGATGAGACTGGTGGAAATCATCCGGGGTCTTGCCACCTCTGATGAAACATTCAAATCAACATGGGACTTGTCGCTTAAATTCGGGAAAACCCCTGCAGAGGCAAATGATTTCCCTGGTTTTATCGCTAACCGGATCTTACTGCCCATGATCAATGAAGCCGTATACTGTCTTTATCATGGTGTCGGTAAAAAAGAAGACATCGATACCGTCATGAAACTCGGGATGAACCATCCCATGGGCCCCCTGGAACTGGCAGATCTTATCGGCCTCGATACGTGCCTGGCAATTATGGAAACGCTTTACAATGGATTTAATGACTCCAAATACCGGCCCTGCCCCTTGCTGCGAAAGTACGTGGAAGCAGGATGGCTTGGCAGAAAAACCGGCCGCGGGTTTTACGAATACAAATAGACCCCATGAAAATAGGGAGGAGATGGCATGCCCCGTAA
>JAHEIB010000279.1 GCA_024639645.1 Deltaproteobacteria bacterium | reverse complement strand
CATAAGAGCAACTCGCCAATCCCAGGATTTGGCCTCCCAGGTATCGATCAGACCGGATGTCCAAAAGATGAGTGTCAGGATCACCCCCACCATGCCGGCTAACAGCCCTCTGACTAATTTATTACTCAAAGCTAAGCGGATGGACATCGGCTATATTTTCCCCAAGGATGCCTTAAATCTGGCTTGCCTGGCCTGGGGTGATTTGACAGTCGAATATTTGCCGATGTATTGTTGGATGTCAGCAAGGCGGCTGTCCGGCGAAGGATGAGTTGCGGCGAAATCCTGGCTCCCAGGTTTCAATCGAGTCTTCATTTGATTCAGCATGGTTACAAGGCCATTAGGATTATAACCTGTTCGTTGTAATATGCTTATGGCAGCCAAGTCCGCCTGATTCTCAAAAGATCGAGAGTAACCGTTAACTATAAGTGTTTTGGTAATATCAGAAATTGAACCTTCAAAAGTTTTCGCCAATTCTGCAAGATCCTCATCGCCGTGGTTTTTAGCGCCCTTGATGGCCAGAGCAGTCAGAGCTGAGGTTACACGGGATTGCTTTATCGCACGCAAGCCATGCTTGTATTGCACATGGCCGATTTCATGAGCCAGAACTGCCGCAACCGCATCTTCTTGGGGACAGCATCTTAGCATTCCTCTGGTCATAAAAATAAAGCCTCCGGGAGCGGCGAAAGCGTTTATTTCATCTGATTCTTGAATCAAAAAATGGTAACCGCCATAGGTCTCCGGACAATCAGAGGCTTGAGCTAACATTTGTCCCATGACATTAATGTATCGGTCAGCCTTCGGATTATCATAGGGCTTATATTTTTGGAGGATCATGGCGCCCACAGTGCGACCAATATAATACTCTTGTTCTGGTGTGAAATCTTCAACGCTGTTAGTTACCACTAATGTTTCTTTGGCCATGGCTTTCGTATCAACAACCATGTCACCTATTTGAAATGATGGCCCGGATTCGGCTAACATTTCGAGTGTCTTACAACCGCTAAAAATTGATGATAGCACCGGTGCAGCACCAAGGCCTAAAATGCTCCATCTGCAAGCAAGACTTAAAAATTTTCGTCTGCTTGATCTATCCATTATTTCCCTCCTGTTGGTGACAATTGTCCTTCTTTAATAAAAGATTGAATCTGATTTTGGGAAATGGTAATCTTTTCCATTTTGTTTATCCACATAAAATCTACTTGTGGGTTTTTTGATTTGAAATCATTCTCAACTTGTTTGTTAAATCCCTTTCCCGCCAGAGTTATTTCATCACTCGAGGCTGCCTGCTTTACGTCTGAAGCGCCAGGGTTTAACACGATTTTTTTTAAGGAAAGCGACGAGGAATGCATCCAGCCCTCGGTTTTTCCCTTTGATCCATCAATAAAATACCATGACCCTTTAGCATTTTGTACCGCAACCCGGTCGCCATAATTTAGGTGGGTCACAATTTTTCCTAAAAAAGATGGACTGGAACGAACGGCACTTTTTTTAACCTGTATACTCATCATTTTTTGCATAGTTCTGATACCCCTATTCAAGGTAAGGCTAACTAAATCTTATTAATAATTATAAACCAAAAAAATACTTGATCCTGGAAATGAGCTTTCGTTGCACAGTTGATTTGTCTTGTATTTTGCTTGCTTCATTTGAAAGGTCTTGTTGGCGTTGCGCCATAACCTTCCCCAATTGCTCAATGATGTCGGGATTAGAAGCTAAAATTGTTGAAAACAGCGCCTTGTCCACCCTTATAACGGTTGCATGTTCCAGGGCTTTGACAGTTGCACTGCGCACTTCGCCGGTTAATAGGCTCATTTCACCAAAAAAATCACCATTATTTATAGTGGCCATCTTTTTTAGCTTTTGCCCTTGTTTTTCAAGCAACACCTCACAAGCACCGTCTAATATAATATAGAGCGAATCACCGGGTGCGTCTTGGCGAACAATGAGTTCTCCGGCGCCGAAGTCTTGAATGGTGGCTTGCTCAGCAATCTTTTGCCGATCTTCGCCGGGTAAAGCCTCAAATAGCGGCACATTCTCCAACATCTCTTCAATCTGCAGAGAAAGCTGTTTGCGCTGCTGGAGTTTGTAACGTCGTTCAATGTGGGCATGCTGGGTGTCCCTTATAGGAAAGGGAATATTTATATCATGGCGTCTTAGGGCATACCAGAGCTGGTTGTTGATGTCGGCTTTGATCTGAGGGTCGTGGATGTAGTTTTCATACCAAAAGCGAATCTGGTAATTAATAGAGAAATCATCGAAGCTGGTTAGTCGAACTTGAGGCCGTGGGTTATTCAAGACCATGGGGTGCTGTTTCACCACATCGAGAATCACCTGTCTTACTTTGTTGGGAGGTGCATCGTATTCTAATCCGATGTTTAACCGGCAAACAACACGAGGATCAGGCATGGAATAATTTACCAGTATGCCGTTAGATAATTCGTTGTTGGGCAGGTAAATTAGGACGTCGTCCCGAGTTTTAATCCTGGTCGACTTCCAGGTGATCCCGATTACACGACCCGTATGGGAACCGTATGTGATCCAATCACCAATGCTGAAAGGATGTTCCATCTGCAAAACCAATCCAGAGAAAAAGTTTCCCAGAGTGGTTTGGGCAGCCAAGCCAATAACTACCGTCAAGGCAGCGGAGGTAGTAATTAAACCCGCCAGGTTGACATCCCCGCGGGCTCGCAACACGATAAAAAATAGTATTGCATAACAGATCAAAAGTATGAAATCTCTGGTGATATTCGGGATTTCAATCTGTTTCCAATATTTTAGCGGCAATTCGACAAGCAGGGCAAAAGTCATGCGGATAACAGCCCAT
>JAHEIB010000137.1 GCA_024639645.1 Deltaproteobacteria bacterium | reverse complement strand
TTGGAAAGATCTTTCTCCAGAAGTTTTGCCAGGGGCAGAAGGTGGTGAACGTCTTCGGCGGCATAGGTAATCATGGCTTCGGGCAGTGGTCGCATTGACCAGTCTTTTTTCTGGTATTTTTTCTCCAGTTTGACATTGAAAAAGGTCTGTAGCATGGTATCCAGACCGCTTTGCTGGAATCCCAGAAATCGAGAGGCCAGTTCCGTATCGAAAAGGTTGTGAATAACGATGTGGAAATCCCTGAAAAGGGAGCGAACATCATAGTCGGATCCGTGGAAAACTTTTTTGATCCCATGATTTCCGAACAGGGGTTTTAGCGCCGTTAGGTCCCTAACCCGTATGGGGTCCACGATAAACAGGTGGCGGAGCGAAGCTATTTGGATAAGACAGACCTTCTCCCGAAAGTGGAACATGGAGTCCGCCTCCAGATCCACAGCGATGGCATCGACACCCCGGAGAGCTTTCAAAACAACCTCCAGACCGGATGGCGTATCCACGAATTCAAATTGAAATTCAGCGTCTTGCCGCATATCTCACCAATTTCTTCTTGACCCGGTGCTGCAATTGACCTAAATAAAAACGCTTATAGGTTTTTAAACAGGTGTCCGGGAATATGTCTTAAACCATTGGGCCCTCAGGTGTTTGACCAAAAAATTTCCGGCCTTTTGAAACAAATAAAATCGAAAAACGGTTTTATGACAAGGTGACCAACAATGATCAACATAACATTTCCAGACGGAAGCACAAAGTCTTTTGATGACTTTCCCACCGGTTTTGATATTGCCGGAAGTATATCGGAAGGTCTATCCCGGGATTCTGTGGTCATGGAACTGGATGACGCGCTAGTCGACATGAGCACGGTTGTAAAAAAAGATGCAGCGATCCGGCTGATAACGACCCGGGACAAGGAAGCTCTGGAAGTCATGCGGCACAGTGCCGCCCATGTCATGGCCCAGGCTGTGCTGAGAGTATACAAGGATGCCAAGCTGACCATTGGTCCGGTGATCGAAGACGGTTTTTATTATGATATTGATATGGAGCCGATTTCTGAAGATGACTTTCCCAAAATCGAAGCCGAGATCAAAAAACTTGTAAAAGAGAAAATTCCCATCCAGCGAAGTGAAGTTTCCAAAGCCGAAGCCCTGGCATTCTACGAGGATGAACCCTACAAACTGGAAATGATTTCAGCTCTGGAAGACGGGCAGATATCTTTTTACGAACAAGGAGATTTTACCGATCTCTGCCGGGGACCCCATGTGCCTCACACCGGATTTGTCAAAGCCATCAAGCTGACCAAGGTGTCTGGTGCCTACTGGCGGGCCGATCAGTCCAAGGCACAGCTGCAGCGATTGTATGGAACCGCTTTTTTCAACAAAAAAGAGTTGAAAGAGCACTTGAGATTCCTTGCGGAGGCCAAGAAAAGAAATCACCGCAAAATTGGGGAAGCTTTGGATCTGTTCAGCTTTCATGATGAGGCGCCGGGTATGCCTTTTTTTCATGCCAAGGGTATGGAGCTTTGGAATCGTTTGTTGGAATACTGGCGTTATGAGCACAAGGCCGCAGGTTATGTGGAGACCAAAACGCCCATCATGCTGAATCGTGCCCTGTGGGAGCGGAGTGGTCATTGGGAAAACTATCGTGAAAACATGTATACCAGTATGGTGGATGAGGAAGACTATGCTATCAAACCCATGAATTGCCCGGGGGGCATGTTGTTGTACGGAACACGGCCTCATTCTTATCGGGAGTTTCCCATCCGGGCGGCGGAGGTGGGTCTTGTTCATCGGCACGAGATGAGCGGTGTTCTGGCGGGCCTTTTCCGGGTCAGGGCATTTCACCAGGATGATGCCCATATCTTTATGACGCCGGATCAGATTCGAGCTGAGATCTTGGGGGCCCTGCAGCTGGCGGAACGGATATACGGGACGTTTGGTCTTGATTTTCATCTGGAGCTTTCCACAAGGCCTGAAAAATCGATTGGGACCGACCAACAATGGGATGTGGCCACAGAAGGACTGCGGGGTGCTCTGGACGCCTATGGCCGTGAATATCGACTCAATGAGGGTGATGGCGCCTTTTATGGCCCAAAAATTGATCTTCACATTCAGGATGCCCTGAAACGGACATGGCAGTGTGGTACGATCCAGTTGGATATGTCCCTGCCGGAACGGTTTGATCTGAGTTATATTGCCCAGGATAATGAGAAGCATCGCCCCATCATGATTCATCGTACCATTTTGGGATCCATCGAGCGGTTCCTGGGTATTTTGATAGAACACTTTGCAGGTAAATTCCCTTTGTGGATGTCGCCGGTTCAGGCTGTGGCCCTTCCCATCAATGATGCGCTTATTCCCTATGCCCAGGAAGTAGAAGGTGCTCTGGAACAGGCCGGGCTGCGTACCGAGGTGGACAGCAGAACTGAAAGCCTCAACAAAAAAATTCGTGGCGCACAGCTCGCCAATATCCCCTTGATTCTCACCATCGGTGCCAAAGAGCAGGCTTCCAATACGCTATCCGTACGCACCTTGGATGGTAAGGTCAAGATGGGCGTCCTTCGGGATGAATTTATTCAGACCGTCTCCAAAAACATTGCGACAAGAGCGCTGGATCTACCGTTGTTTGCGTAAAAGATACCTTCAGGTGAGCAACAGGAGAATTTTTTATGGCGACGCATCTGTTTTTGATCCCATAGGCATTGAAGATTTTTTACAGCATGACAAAAGACAAAACAGCCAGGAAAGAGAATGCGGGTGTTACAAGCCATCGGATTCAATGGTGTGACAACCGCTGCCCCCATGCCGACTTTGCCAAACTGGACGCCATGGATGGCAGCTGCCGAACATTTCAATCCTTGTGGTGTGGTTTGTTGCAGAAACATGTGACCAAGAACGCCCCCTGTGAAAAACGATTCGGGAAAAGGCGCCCGACAACAGGGTTTTGAGTTATGGCCACAGCACCTTGCATAGACTTGGACAAATAATCGTTTGATGGTATTCACTGGGTTCCCGCTTCGTAGCTTGCTGCGAGGTTCTTCAAATGCTGCATAACGACATCTGAACATGGCCGTCTCTTCAAACATTCGTACCAAGATATTTATTTCCTGCTGGCTGCCGGTAATTCTCTACTGTCTTTTGATCTTTATCCAGTCATCCTATCCAGCCACCCAAAGCCTTCCCTCGTTACTCCATATGGACAAGCTGGCGCATGTCGGTGCCTATGCCTTGCTCGGCTTTCTTTTTTTCCGTCTCTTTCAATCCACAAGCATCTTAAAAAGTGCTGTGCGCTTGGTTATTTTGAGTGCGCTGGCTTCGTCGCTTTATGGTATCAGTGACGAAATTCATCAGCACTTTGTGCCTTCGCGAACGGCCGACATCATGGATGTGATGGCGGATGTCACGGGAAGCTTTTTGGGTGCCGTCATCGCGCAAATTTTTTTGAACCGGAAATAGCAGGCGCTGTTACGGGAAGCTAATTGGAACTCAATGGCAATCCCTGCGCCATGGGACCCATTCGGAGTCAACGACCACCCGTGAAACGGGGGGCTTGGATTTCCCCCAAATTGGGGGAAAGACAAAGGAGACGGGACGTCTCCACAAGTTCAGGTTCGGAACCGCGCGCCAATCAAGCGGTTTGCAGAACAATAAATTTGTGACAGCCCCTATGGAGCGCTTGTCATAATAAGCGAGCGAATTTTCACTATTGAAATTCGGTACGTGGATAAATTCCTTTGTCAAACAACACGCAGCATTGACAAAACCATTGCTTTTGATTACAAGAGCCAGATGGTATCAACCCGATTTATATAACGATTGGCTGTAGAGGATGCACACATGAATGATCAGGGAAACATCACCATCAATGGAAATGCGTTTTCATTCGAACCCGGAGAAACAATTCTGGCAGTTGCCGGAAGAAACCACATCGATATCCCGACGCTCTGTCATCTAAAGGGGGCTTCCCCCACGGGCAATTGCAGGATATGTGTGGTTAAAATAGAAAAAGAGAAAGATCTTATGCCTTCCTGTGCCACCTTGGCGGAGGCAGGCATGGTGGTACATACGGAATCTTCGGAAGTTGTAAAAGCCCGTCGATTGATCATTCAACTCATGCTCTCCACCGGTAACCACAACTGCGCCATCAGGGGTACCAGCAGTGACGACTGGACCCGGTTTCAGATGAGTGTTCAGGCCTATGACGACAGTTCAGAGCTTTGCCCGGTTTGGGGAGACTGTCGGTTGCAGGATCTGGCTTATCGCTATCAGGTGGAACCCAAAAGATTTTCGGATGCGGGAACACCCTATCCCATGGAAACGGTCAACCCGTTTATTGTCAGGGATTTTTCCCGGTGTATCAAATGCGGCAGGTGTGTCCAGGCCTGTAACGACATTCAGGTCAACAACGCCATCCAATTCGGTTACACAGGCAGCAATTCAAAAATAATCGCTGCCGACGACAAAGCATTGAAAGATTCGGATTGCGTTTTCTGCGGTGAATGTGTTCAGGTGTGTCCGGTGGGCGCTCTGGTGGAAAAAGACGTTCGCTACCGGGTACGGCAATGGGAAACCGAAAAAGTCCGTACCACCTGTTCTTACTGTGGTGTGGGGTGCCAGCTTTATCTGCATGTCAAGGACAACCAGGTTGTCAAGGTTTCCGGTGTCGAAGAGGTTGCTCCGAACTTTGGCAGCTTGTGCGTCAAGGGTCGGTTCGGGTATGATTTCATCCACTCGCCTGAACGCTTGACCGCGCCCATGGTCAAGGAGAACGGTACTTTCAGGGAAGCCACCTGGGACGAGGCTCTGGATACAGTGGCCAGGCGATTTAACGAAATAAAGGAAACCAGCGGATCGGACAGTCTTGGTGTTTTGACCTCCGCGAGAGTAACGAACGAGGAGAATTATATCGCCAATAAATTTGCACGGGCGGTGCTGAAAACCAACAACATCGATCACTGTGCCAGGCTCTGACATTCCTCTACCGTAGCCGGTCTGGCTGCAGCATTCGGAAGCGGTGCCATGACGAACACCATCAGCGACATCGAAAAAGCGGACGTCATTCTCGTCACCGGATCCAACACTACCGAGAACCACCCTGTTTTGTCATCCTTTATTAAAAGGGCGGTCACCTTCAGAGGCGCCAAACTCATCGTTGCAGATCCGCGATTTATCCAGATTGCTAAATTTGCCCACCACTGGCTACGGCAAAAGCTGGGGACCGATGTGGCCTGGATTAACGGGATGATGAACGTCATCATCAATGAAAATCTTTATGATCACGCATTTGTGGAAAAGAGAACCGAGGGTTTCGAGGAACTCAAAGAGATCGTGGAAAAATATACGCCGGGCTATGTGGAAGAGATCACCGGCATACCCCGGGCGGATCTGACCGATGCCGCCAGGATGTACGCTGGCGCCAGAGCCGGCAGTATCTGCTATTGTATGGGTATTACCCAGCATACCTCGGGGACGGACAACGTCAAGTCTTTGGCAAACCTGGCCATGCTATGCGGCCACATGGGTGTCGAAGGCGGGGGTGTCAATCCGTTGCGGGGTCAGAACAATGTTCAGGGTGCCTGTGACATGGGCGGACTGCCGAATGTTTTTTCAGGATACCAGCCGGTGACCGATCTGGCTGTCGTCAAGAAAATGGAAGATGCCTGGGGTGTCAGCGGTATACCGAGCCAACCCGGTCTGACGGTTACGAAAATGATTCCCAAGGCCCATGATGGGGAGTTCAAGGGATTGTATATCATCGGTGAGAATCCACTGGTGTCGGATCCTGATCTGAATCATGCAAAAAAGAGTCTTGCCAACCTGGATTTTCTGGTGGTGCAGGATATTTTCATGACCGAGACAGCACAGCTTGCAGACGTGGTTCTGCCCGCCAAGTGTTTTGCCGAAAAAGAGGGCACATTCACCAATAGTGAGCGGCGGGTGCAGCGTGTGCGCAAGGCAGTGGATGCGCCTGGCCAGGTAATGGATGACTGGAAGATAACCGCAGAAATTGCCACGCGTATGGGCTTTGCCATGTCCTACGGCGACAGTCGGGAGATCATGGAAGAACTGGCTGCGGTGACGCCGTCTTATGCCGGGATCGATTATGATCGGATTGATCTCGAGGGCCTTCACTGGCCCTGTCCCGCCAAAGATCATCCAGGGACACCCATCCTTCACCGGGAGCAGTTTACAAGGGGCAAGGGTCTTTTTCACGCCATCGATTATACGGAACCGGCTGAAAATATTGACACGGAATACCCCCTGTTTCTGACGACCGGTCGCCTCCTGTATCACTATCATACCGGGACCATGACCATGAAATCAGAGGGGCTCAACGAAAGGGCGCCAAGCTGTTTTGTGGAAATTTCATCCCATGACGCCCAGACCTATGATCTTGAAGACGGTTCCATGGTCAAAGTGGAGTCCCGGAGGGGCGATATTCATGCCGCCATCAAGATTTCAGAAAAGGCAGTTGCGGGAACTGTTTTCATTCCCTTTCATTTTGCCCAGGCCGCTGCCAACAAGCTTACAAACGCGGCCCTGGATCCCGTATCGGGTATCCCGGAATACAAGGTGTGCGCGGTGAGAATTTCCAAAGCTGCATAGCTTTGCAGGGTCAGAGGTTTGAAGGGTCTGAGGGTTGGAGGGTAGCGATGAGCTGTAAGCTGTAAGAAGTAAGCCATAAGCGGTTTATAGCTTTCAGTAAACGCCTATGCCCAGCTGCCAAAACAAAAAGCCCTAAACGATAAGCTACTTAAAGCTTACGGCTTAGGGCTTTATTTTTTAAATTTTCTGATGCTTGTGTTCGGGTAAACTTTAGTACCGCTTATAGCTTATGGCTTATAGCTCATCGCTACCCTCCAACCCTTGTATCACCCTCGACCCCTCGAACCCTTTTCTTTACTCTGTCTCCTGGGGCCTCTTCACCTTTGGTGACAGAATATCAAAGTAGTAATGGATGCCGGCACCCACAAATGAATCAGCCGTGCTTCCAAAAGAGCTGTCGTGGTCATAGTCTGTGAAGGTGACACCGACCTCGGTTGCAAAGCCGAGGTTGGGCAGACCGCTGAAGAAATATTCCAGTCCAACACCCGCATTGACCCAGGTGCCGTCTTTGGTGTTGCCCCTATCCGGATCGGAATGGGAAAATCCTACACCCGCGATGATATCCACGTGGAGATTCTCTTCATCTTTGATTTTAAAATACACCTTGCCACCAATATTCAGATCATCAGATGAATCTGAAAAATTGAACCCCAAAAGGCCTTGTAAGGCAAGTTCATTGTTGATCCAGTATTTTCCGGACAGGGAGTCCAAGTTCTCCGGGCTGAATTGAGAATTAAAGCCGATACCCAGGTTTCCTTTCAAGTCTTTGGATATAGCGGGGCTTGCAAAGATACCGAGTATAAGGATCAAAGCACATAATATTTTGATTGTTTTCATGATACTCCTCTAATAAATGCGATTATCGCTAAAACTGCGGACGCGGTAGTACCTTTGCCTGCTCGGCGATTTCCGGGACTTTGTGCTCCCACTCGATGGCCATGAGATGTACGCCGGCAACCCCTTTCATCTCCTTGAATTCCTCGATCTGCTCGCATGCGGCCTTGATGCCCTCCGCTGCAACTTTCCCTTTTTCAGCACCCTGGAGTCGTTTGATAACCTCGTCCGGCACATCCATTCCAGGCACCTTGCTCTTCATGTACTTGGCCATACCGACACTCTTCATGGGGGTGACACCCGCAAGGATGTAGACGTTTTCGGTCAGCCCCATGTCGTTGGCGCGTTTGATGAACTCTCTGAACTTATCCATGTTGTAGATGCACTGGGTCTGGATGAAATCGACACCGGCATTGATTTTCTTGGCAAGTCTATGAACGCGCCATTCAAACGGATCGGCAAACGGATTGGCAGCCGCACCGATAAACATCTTGGGGGCGTTTTCCAGGCCGGCTCCCCCCAGAAATTTGCTTTCATCACGCATTTTTTTGACCATGCCGATGAGTTGTGTGGAGTCGATATCAAAGACACCTTTTGCATCGGGATGATCGCCGAATTTTTGATGGTCACCGGAGAGGCACAGCATGTTCTTGATACCATGGGCGTAGGCACCCAGGATGTCGGACTGCATGGCCAGTCGATTCCGATCACGGCATACCATTTGAAAATTAGGTTCCAGGCCCTCCTGCATGATCAGAAGACTGGCTGCCCAACTGGACATCCGCACCATGGCCGTCTGGTTGTCGGTGATGTTGACCGCATCCACCACTCCTTTCAGGTGTTTTGCTTTTTCCCTGACCTCCTCGGCATTGGAACCCCGCGGCGGACCCAGTTCGCCTGTAAATGCAAAATGCCCGGCCCGTAAGATTTTCTCCAAGTTACTTCCTGATTTGAAACCGTTTTCCTCTGTGCTCATATGCATCACCTTATTCTTCGTTCTTGGCTTTCTCAGGTTTTTTATATCCCGGCTGTACCAGCGTCCTTGGAACCTGATCATTCCAGCCCACGGGCTCTTTGATATTGAGAATACAATCGAGTCGGTCCTGGGTTGCCAGACGTTCATAAATTTTAAACCAGGCGCAGGGTTGGTCGTCACTGATTTCACAGTTGCCCTCATTGGTGCCGCCGCAAGGACCATTGTAAAGACCCTTGGCACACATGGTGACCGGGCAGATACCCCCCGTCATTCCCAGCACACATTCACCACAGGAACGACAGCGTTCTTCGTACAAGCCCACCGCCAAGTTGGCCGACATACCGGTGGTATCCACCGCCGGGTAGACGGGTATGCCGGGAAAACGTTCCGCTAAAAACTGGATACCCACACCGCAGGCCATGGACAGAATGGCATCATAATCCTTTACCTTGCTGTCGAAGGGCTCCAGATATTCCACATCACACTGTCTTTCCACCGTGATGGTGCCGGTGTCCAGGGGCTTGTTTTCCAGCCTTCTGGCCATGTCAAGCTCCGCATTCAGAACATCGACTTCTTTTTCACCACCCGCAAGACAGACGGCCACGCAGGTTCCACACCCGGCGATGAGGACCTTTTTATGCCCTTTGATCATCTCTTTTATTTCGTCAAACGGTTTCCTTTTGGCGACTATCATGTTTCCTCCTACATCTCCGATTCGGGATGAA
>JAHEIB010000278.1 GCA_024639645.1 Deltaproteobacteria bacterium | reverse complement strand
CACCCAGAACAGAACCAGAAAAACGCCGATCATGCCGACCCAGCTTTCCCGCAGGAGTCCAAAAGATTTTATTGCACGTAAAATCGCTGCGCCATAGCCCACAGAGGGCATTTCAGTTATGGATTGAGTAGTCATTTTTAATTTATCCTTGGTCTCTTAACTGAATCGTATGCGTGGGTTAAGAAACGTATAGCCGATATCAGCTATGGTTTGTGAGCTGACAGCCACAACAACCGCCACCATTGCACAGGCTTCCAGAAGTGCGATATCATTATTCAAAGAAGCTTCCAGGAGCAGTGCCCCAAAACCTTTATAGGCAAAGAAAAATTCAACAACAATAACGCCGGACAACAGCCAGTTGATCTGCAGCATGATGACGGTAAATGGGGCGATCAGGGCGTTGCGCAAGGCATGTTTCAGAATTACCTGCTTGTAGGGCAGCCCCTTGAGCACCGCCGTTCGGATATACTGGGAGGTCATTACCTCGGCCATTGATGCCCGGGTCATACGGGCCACATAGCCAAAATCATAAACCACCAGTACCAAGGCGGGAAGGATCAGTTGTTGGAATTCAAACCCACCTGCCATGCTGCTGGTTCCCGGCAACCACTTTAAACCAAAAACAAAAAGGGCTGAAAAAAATACAGCGCTGGCAAACTCCGGCACAGATGTGGTTAAAATGCCAAAAACGGATATGGTACGATCCAGCATGGAACCCTCCTTCATTCCTGACAAGACGCCTAAAATTAATGATAAAGGGATCATGATGGCAAAGGTCCAGAAGCCCAGAATTGCCGTATTCCATAACCGCGGCAAGAGCACTTCTTTTACCGGGCCTTTGTAGCGTATGGACGTTCCAAGGTTGCCCGTGGCAAAGTTCCCCAGCCATTTTGCATAGCGCACCACAGTCGGCTGGTTATACCCATGCTGGTCCCGCCACATCTCTTTTTGTTGATCACTGGCAAAATTACCCAGGACACGGGTAGCAGGGTCACCGGTAAGACCTGTTTCCAGAAGAAGGAAGAGAATTATCGATACAACAACCATGGTAAAAAGCATGAAACCGATCCGCTTTAAAAGCAGCAAGATCATTTTGACTCCTTACTTACAACTTGGCTTTTGTGCCTGGTAAGGGTGAAACACGGCCCTTACCAGACATTAGATTGTTTTCAATTAAGCCAGAGAGACGTTGTGAAAGCGATAGTATCTGACCGGGTCCATCTCAAAGCCAACCACGTTATCTGAAATCGCAGTGAAAACAGACCGGAAGAAGGGTTGTACCATGACAGCGTCATCCTGCAGGATTTTTTCAACCTTTTCCATCTTGGCCCGACGATCTTCGACGTTCAATGTCGCTTCCGCTTCGTCCAAAGCGGCATCAAAGGCAGGATTATTATAGCTGGATTCATTCCAGGGAACACCTGCACGGTAGGCCAGGCCCAGTACCATAACAGCCAAAGGGCGGTGGGTCCAGGAGGTGAGGCTCAAGGGTGCCTTTGTCCAGACATCCCAATATTGTGCCTGCGGCATTACATTCATTATAATGTTGATCCCGGCTTTAGCAGCATCTTCTTTGAGTACGGCAACGGAATTCTGTTCCCAGACACCATCGGTGTTCCCCACGTTGCAGGTTAATTCAATGCCATCGGGATACCCTGCTTCGGCAAGCAGTTTTTTAGCGCCGGCAATGTCCTGTTTAATCGATGGAAGTTTAAAATACTCGGGATGGATGCTGGCCACATGATGGTGTTCGGCAACAATTCCTAAGCCTTGATGGGCGATGTCCAGCTGTCTTTTGGTATCGCAGCATTTCTGAACCGCCTTGCGCACACGGATGTCGTCAAAGGGTTTTTCGGTTACCTTCATACGAATAACACCGGTTTGTGTAGATGGAATTTGGACTACCTTGATTCCCGGAATATTCTTGGCCGCTTCAAGGGTTGTCAAATCAAGGTTGTAGATTACATCCACCTGCTTCGAAGCGATTGCAGCAAGATAAGCACCGGCATCTTCACCCAGGTCAACGATACGAATTTCATCGAGAAAGACTTCTCCGCCCCAATAGGGTTCTTTGCGCTTTTTCAATACAGCGACCTCACCGACCTTGAACTCTGAAAGCGTGTAGGGTCCGGTACCCACCGGATTTTTAGTCAGATCACCGCCGTCCTTTTCAAAATTGCGGTGGACAATGCCGGTGGGATAATTGTAAAGATTTTCAGGAATCGACAAAACCGGTGATTTCAGATTCAGCCTTACCGTATGATCGTCTACTTTTTCCACTGCATTTTTGATCATGCGCTTGACTGGGTTGCCTTTTGAATCTTTCTCGCCGGTCTCTTCGACCATGGCGTTAAACAATCCCATGTTGGAAGATCCGGTTTTGGGATCCAGCCAACGGGTAAAGTTGAATACAACATCATCGGCAATAAAGTCGTCACCGTTGGACCATTTGACCCCTTTACGAAGGTGAAAGGTCCAGGTTTTCAGATCATCAGATGCTTCCCAGCTCTCTGCCAGACCGGGTCTGGTGATATTATCCGGCCCGGTTATCACCAGATATTCGACAATATGCCTGGAGACGACAGATTTCTGAGTCCATGAATATGTGGCTGGATCCGCCATTTCCTGTACCTGCATAGCATATTTCAGAACCCCGCCCATTTTTTGTTGAGCGGCGACCGCTTTTTTCGGCATCATCAGCCCGGCAAGCTGACCGGCGGTGGTCACGCTGAGGCCAAGAAGTGCACTGTACCGAATAAATTCCCGACGGGATAGTTTTCCCTTGTCCATCTGGTCTTTGAATTCCGTAATCGCTGGATGGATTTTCTCCTTTTGATTCATGT
>JAHEIB010000024.1:17374-28233 GCA_024639645.1 Deltaproteobacteria bacterium | reverse complement strand
TTTTGCACTGTCTTTGTGGAGATTGATTTTCCCCAGGGGGGTTTCATATGCCGTAGCATTGCAGATGGCAGCACTTTTAAATCCCATGCGATGATCGGGTCCCAGAAGGATTATTTTGGAGTATTGATCAGGTGATAAAACCCGGGCCGCATGCGCTGCGGTCCACCCAGAATACACATAGCCGGCATGGGGCATAACAATGGCTCTAAGACGCATGTTTTCAGGAATGTGAATGTGGGTTTTCTGTGCTTTGCCGGTAAGTTGATCGATGTGCCCCTCTAACAAGCTGGGATTATCTTCGTAAAAAAGGCCTGCCCAGACGGGTTTTCGGATAGTTTCTGCAAAAACAGTGTCAAAAGGCAATAGGACGACCAGAGCGAGAATCAAGATAAGGCGTAATATCGGAATAGACATGGTCTTCATAGGACATAACCCAGTATTTTAGATCTAAGATGAACGATAGTCGAGGTTGTCGTCGCTGCAAGGGAGGTGTCCCGCGATAGTTATCTATGCGGGATGATATCTGACGCCGTAGATGCGGTAAGATCGTCAATCCCAACGGGTTTCAAATTCTAAGAATTGAAACGCTCATCTCAGGTATGAGTGATCTACATTCATAAATACACGGGTCATCAAAGACTGTCAAATAAAATGAAGTTTGAAACTTGATCTCGCCTTGACTTTGAACCAAAACCCTATTTTTTTATGGGGTCTAATAATTCTGTCTAACGATTTCCGCCAAGGCCTGAATCTGTTTTGCCCGGTACTGCCTGCCACTTTCGTGATAATTTATGTACGTTGAAATTGCTTCTTTCATCTCTGCTTTATCGTTTAATATAAACAGTAAATATATTCGAATCAGGGAACAACGAAGATATTCATCATTACTTTCCAATGAACTGAGGGCAATTTTTAGACTTTGTTCTGCATGGCGATAGTCCTCTTGTACTATCGCATTTGCACCTTTGAATAAATTTTTATACGAATCGATCAATGGAGAATTTAATTCTGTCCTTTGGGCCTTGTTAACAATATTTCTTTTATCGTCATCTATATTGAAAGCCCATAAAATATAGTCATGAAGTTTCTTTTCCTGAATAATCATATCGATTAAGCGAATTGTGTCCGTAACTTTGTATTTTCCTGGTATGAAATAATCAACGATGGGATCTCTTACATCAAAATATTTTTCGGCTTCCAAAATCATTTCCCTTGGCCATACTTTTCTTATATATTCGCTGGTTAAAAAATTATCTTTGGCGTCTTTTTTGTTCATCAAATCTCGGTAAATGGGTACAGATTCATTCAAATGGACAGCGTAATCTTTATTTAGACGGTAAGGGTAATTGTCAACAAGGGGAAGACTGCCGGCTATCCATTTCTTTAACCTTTCACCATCTGCGATAAACAATGAACCAAACTGCTCGGGAGTCGGAAATCCAAGCGCTTTAATTTCTTGTGCTGTGCCTGGAGTGTTCCACTGATTTGCAAAGGAATCCGACACTTGAAAATTGTCAGAATTCTTCATGCCAACGATCATCCAATCAAAACCTGAGCCGATCCAGAGAGAGCAATTTTCAAAAACCTCACTGAACCCTTTTACGATAGATTTTGCATCAGATACATTTACCTGATAAACCGGCAACCAATACGTTACAATCCCACCCTCTTTTAAACGGTCATAAATTAATTGAAAATATTCTTTTGTATATAGATTGACAACACCCTTGACCCTTAACGGAGGCGGTTCTGCGGTGATTAGGTCATATTTTTTTTCAGACTTAAGTAAATAAAACCGACCGTCTTCAATATGAATATTTACCCTGGGGTCATTTAATGGGGATTCGGAAGACGCTTTGTATATATTTTCACTTAACGCGACAATGTCTTCAGACAAGTCAACAATATCAATATTTTTCAGTTGTTTTGTATCGACAAGTGCCTTTGCTGTGGTTCCACATCCGTAGCAGATTAACAACGCATCTTCAGGCTCTTGCAACACAGCTATCGGCCAATAAACAAATAATTTCATGTATCGCTTACAATAAAGCTTGGTATTTGACATGGGATAATTATTTGTCACCAATCGGTGATAATATGGAAACCCTAAAAATTCCTTTTGGAATATTTGAATCGTCTCATGCAAACTTTCTTTTACAGCTATCCTTTTTTCGCCTGCATTAAGGTAATTTGTAACGGCAAAATTTAAATAGACATCGTTCATTTTCCCGAATGGAAAAATAAGAATCAGCACAAGAATAATAATAAAAGCGATGGATGAGCGAGCAAATAACCTTTTGATTTTTGATTGAATGGCTTCATATTGCGAGAAGGAAGCCATGATGCCAAAAACAGCGGCGCTGATAAAAAATGACTTTTCTATTCCGCAATAGGGAATCATTAAAAAAGCGCCCAAAAGCGCTCCAATCATCCCCCCTGTTGTGTTGGCCATTGTTAAAAGACTGGTAGCCTTTGTTCCATCAATGATTTTAAGCTCCAATGATTTTCCGATCATTGTAAAAGCGATTCCGGATAGAAACGTAACAGGAAAAACAAAGCACAGGTATAGCAAAGCCAGGCTTAAATGCTCGTGTTCGGTTCCTGGATTTCCTATAAGCGTAAATAAGTAATCAAAAATCCTGTAATTTAGTGCTACAAACACTGCCATCAAAATATAAACAAACGGCAAATAAATGTGTATGTTTGGATTACGCCGGAACCATCGGGAGGCAAAAAGCCCTCCCATACTTATTCCTGATAATACTGCCGCCAGCATTATCGAAAAATTCAAACTGTACGCATTAAAAAAGAGCAAAATAAATCTCAACCAAAAAACTTCCAAGGCCAGTATAATCAGTCCGGTGAAAAAACTGACCATTAAAAACCGGTTCACCTCTGAATGATGACCTGAAATAGAAAATAGTCGAGATTGTTTATTCGTTATGCTATGAACTCTTTCTGTTTTGAGAAAAATAAGAACAATTGTCGCTGCAGTAACATTAAGAAAAGCTGCAATTAAACCGCTTCCTGTCAAACCGAACAACCTAACGAGATAAAATTCATTGACCAGAACGCCAAGAACAGCCCCAAAGGTGTTCCACCCATAAAGAATTCCCAAAACTTGCCCAAAATTTTTAATTTTAGGATATAGCGCTTTTACGAGTATTGGGAGGGTTGCACCCATAGCCGTAGCGGGGACAAGTAAAAAAGAAAAAGAGATGCCCCCCCTAAGTATATTGGTAATCACGGTTTGATCATGGAATTCTCGAAACAAACCTCCCAAATAGGCGTTTAAATGGGGGAATAACAAGACAACTGCAAGACCTGTCAGGCCGATGATGTACTCGAGGTAGGCATACATGTGGTCAGGTCTTCGTATCTGTAAACTTATTGCATATGCAAGTCCATTACCTATGGCAAGGCCGGCCATGAAACTTGAAAGAACGATTGAGCTGGCCCATATGCTGTTTCCCAGACCCAGCCCTAACAACTGAAACCATAACGCTTCAAAAATCAGAGCGGCTGCACCCGAAAGAAAAAAAACAAAGGATAATAGATAAATCATAGGGTGGGAATTCTGCTTTTTTGGGGTTTATATAGAATTTTTCGAACGTCTTTCTATAGCGGTTGTCAGAAAAACGTTCCGATTGGGGACCGTTTTTCTGCTACAAACCCTTATGCCGCCATCCTATTTTCGGAACATCTTATGACAAGCGGTATATCTCGGATTTGACCGAACCAGTATGCCTCCCTGGTCACGATATCCTAGTACACAATAACGATACCACAGCCGCCCGCCACTTAAACTCAGTGACTGATACCTTATTTCTTATAAAAATGCAAAAAAGGACAAATTTCACCAAATGAAAATCGCCCTTCTTGGATGATGAATTAATACGATTCTCCTCTTTTTACTCCATATTGAGCATCTTTTTTCCTATGGAGATTCTTTTTTCCAGGTCCGCATCTTCCATCTCTTCGGCAACCATTTCCAGGAAGTCGGGGATTTCAATATGCTGGGGGCATTTCTCCAGACATTCTTCGCATCGAACGCATTGAGACGCATAGGAAGTCGTGCCGCTGAAAAGGCCGCCAATACTTACGGCATAGCTGAATTTGGCTTGCTCCACATTGCTGAACATGTGCATGTTGTTGTACAGCTCAAAACAACGCGGTATGGCAACATTTGAGGGACAGGGCAAACAGTAGCCGCATCCAGTGCATCCGACTTTCATTAAGATCCGGTATTTCCGACCGGCCTCTTCAACCAGTTTTAGCTCATCTTCTGTCAGCGAATGGGGCAGGGCTTGTTCTGCGATGGCAAGATTTTCTTCGATGTGGGCTTCTTCGTTCATTCCCGAAAGTACGACAGTGACTTCGGGATGGTTCCACACCCAACGCAGCGCCCATTCCACAGGTGTTCTCGTTTTTTCAGCTTTTTTCCAAATGGCGACCACATCAGGAGGTGGTTCAGGCAGTCCAATATTACCACCCCGCAGCGGCTCCATGATCACCACTCCCAAATTTTTTGAGGCGGCATATTCAAGTCCTTCGGTGCCAGCCTGATTTTGTTCATCGAGAAAGTTGTATTGGATCTGGCAAAATTCCCAGGAATAAGCATCCACGATCCTTTTGAAATCGTCAAGCACACCGTGAAAGGAAAAACCGGGATTGACAATACGGCCGTCTGCCTTGGCTTTGTCCAGGAAATTGGTCACATTGAGGGAATCAAGGCGATCCCACTGGTCTCCCGTCAGTCCGTGAAGTAGATAGTAGTCAATGTGGTCGGTTTGAAGCTTTTCCAACTGGGCGTTGAGATAGGTGTCCATATCCTCCCGGCTTTTAATCATCCATGAGGGCAGTTTGGTGGCAATTTTAACCTTGTCTCGGTAGCCCTCGGTAAGGGCGCGTCCCAGGAAGTTTTCGCTTTCGCCTGCGTGGTAGGGCCAGGCCGTGTCCAGATAATTGATCCCCCTGTCAATGGCATCTCTCACTTGACGGGTCGCCCGGGGTTCGTCGATCTTCCCCTCTTTGGTCATGGGCAGACGCATGCAACCGAATCCCAGGATGGACAGTTTGTCGCCATTTTTAGGCACTGTTCTGTAAAGCATGCTGCGCTCCTTTGCTTAAGGTTATTAAGATTCTTGTTGTGCGTAATTACCCACTTCAGGAATAAAATAAATTGGAATCAGGGAGATAAAAGGAATGCAGACGATAATCAAAAGTACCGTATGAATGGAATACATGTCGCCTAATTTACCGACAATGGGGGAAAGAACGCCACCAATTCCAAAAGCCAGCCCCATCATCAGGCTCGCTACCATGGAGCGACCCTTGGGGGCGATTTTCTGAGCCATCACCACACCGAGGGGCAGGGACGCCATGTTAAACCCACCGGCCAATATTGTAGCCGGATAAATCCATTTGCCGGGAACCATCAAAAACATGAACAGGAATGGGGTCATGAGACCATGGGTAATCCACAACAGACGCTTGTATCCCATGCGATCCGAAAGATGGCCACAGATAATACCGGCCACCGTCCCGGATATGGTAAAGATGGAAAAGAGAACACCGGCGGAAACAATGCTATGTCCTTTCTGCACCCAGATCACCGGCATGAAGGTCATCAAAGACTGGCCCACCACCGATCGCATTACCATGACGATCCAGATCAGCAGGATCGGCTGCCAGACGCTGCCAAGTGTCTGCCTGAGAGTCTCCCGAAAACCATATTGGGCCATGTCGTTTCCCTGGGGTTTGGGAATGACCCGATAGAAATACATCCAGACCAGAAGACCCACGATCATGGTTACCGGCATGGCGCCAAGACCGAAGCGAGCGACATACAAAGTAATAAAAATGGGCCCTACCCCGAAGGCCAGGGTTCCGGCGGTATTATAAATGGACATGGCCAGGCCAAGTTTTGGACCGGCATACAAAGGCACCATACCTGTAACCGGGGGATGAAACAGGGAAGATCCCGCAGAACCGATGACAATACACAAAAGAAGTCCGTAAAAACCGGTCGTCATTCCCGTCAGGGGAATAAAAAGGATGGGCATGAGCAAGCCGATCAAAAGAAAACTGCGTGAGGGGTACCGATCGGACCAATAGCCCGACATGGGTTGTACAATAAACATTAAAAAGCGGGAAATCCCCGCCAGAAAACCCACCTGGGTCAGGCTCAGCCCCATCTTGTCCATAAAAACAGGAAACAGGGGGTTGACAAAAGAGCTGTAAAAATCCCCACTGAAATGAACCAGACTTAGGGCAACGATAATTTTCCAGTAGGTTTTTGCTTGAGTATTTACCATAGGGGCTTTTGGCACTTACCTTGTCCAAAGTCAATGACAAAGATAGCGAAATTTCAGACCCTATGGTTTCCTCTCAATCGCAGACCTGTCCTAATCTTTTACGGTCCCCCGGTAGGTTCCGGCATCTTTGAGAGCCTTCACCATCACATCTGTCTTGATCTTACCGGGATCGTAGGTTACGGTGTTGATCTCCTCGGAGCCCTTGAAACCGCGGCTGACCGACTCCACACCCTGCAGCCCTTCCAGGGCTGCTTTGCCTACGTCGTATCAAGCAACATAAAAGGTCGCTTCTGACAGGACAGGCTCGGCCCCATCAGCAGGTCCGATCCAGACTGAACTGGATCCCATGACAGTTAATATCAATAATACGAATAGGCTACTGTTTTTCATGTTGACCCCCTTCTTCAAATGGTCTGAGATAAGCCCCATACCCTTCCGTTTCCATGTCTGCCACGGGAATAAACCTAAGGGATGCCGAATTGATGCAATAACGCAGACCCGTGGGCTCGGGACCATCGTCAAAAAGATGCCCCAGGTGCGAATCTGCATGCTTGCTACGCACTTCGGTTCTGACCATGAAATAACTGCGATCGGTCTCCTCCACGATATTCTCCGCTGCCAGAGGCCGGACAAAACTGGGCCAACCGGTTCTCGATTCGTATTTATCCAGAGAACTAAAAAGGGGCTCGCCTGAAACGATGTCCACATAAATGCCCGCATCATGGTTATCCCAGTAGGTATTATTAAAAGGGGGCTCGGTGCCATTTTTGCGCGTCACCCGATACTGCAGGGGTGTCAAACGGCGCTGAATCTCTTCTTCATCGGGAATGGTATACATCACGGGCGCCATGGGCTTGAATGCCGTATCTCCTGAGTCTTCCATGGCGGCATTTTCCAGAATACCGTCAAACGCAAAGCTTGCATCCGCCCATGTTTCCTTTAGAAAATCATCCCTGCCGGATCTCGACCGATACCACTTGTATCGCAGCGGGTTCTTTTTGTAATAGTCCTGATGATAGTCTTCGGCCGTATAAAAAGGACCCAGGGGTAGGATTTCTGTGACGATGGGTTCCGCGAACAGACCAGCCTCGGCAAGTTTTTGTTTTGATCTTTCTGCCAAACGGCGTTCGGTCTCGTCAGCATAAAATATGGCGCTGACGTACTGACTGCCACGGTCCACGAACTGTCCGCCGGCATCGGTGGGGTTCACATGGGTCCAGAATACTTCCAGCAGTTTTGCATAAGCCACTACCTGTGGATCATACACCACTTTCACGGCCTCCACGTGGCGGGTACTTCCCGATGAGACCTGTTGGTAGGTCGGATTTACCATGCTGCCGCCTGTATATCCGGAGATGGCCTCCATGACCCCTTGCACCTTTTCAAAGTCGGACTCCGTGCACCAGAAACAACCGCCGGCAAAAACCGCCGAGTTCAGGGAGCTGGAATCACCTTGCATTTTCTTTTGCGTGTCATTGTCCATACCCATGAGCGTGGTGGAAAAGGCAAATATGCTTACAGCAATAACCATTGCAGCATTTAATGTTTTCATAATGTTTCCTCCTTACTTTTTATAAGCTGTGTCAGATACGGACGGATGTCAAGTCCGATATCGGCTCTTGAACACCGCAAAAGTGCGGGCTGTTTGAAACGCTTAGCTAAGGATAAAGTAAAACAGCGCTGTAAAGGAAAAGTAATGGAATTGTAAAGATTTGGTAAATAAAATTGGTGAGGCGATTTTATACCGCGGCGCTTGGTGTTTTTTTATGAGACATGCGGAGTAGTTCGACGCAAATAGAAAGGTGGTCGTCCTGAAGCTCGGCTTCAACCTTTCCCTGATGGGCTTCGATCAGCTCCTTGACGATGGCAAGCCCGATCCCTGCACCGCCATGCTGTCGGGAGCGGGATTTTTCACCGCGATAAAAGCGCTCGAAAAGATAAGGCAAATCTTTTGTGGTCAGCCCTTCGGCGGAGTTTTTATAGCAGATCCGAATTGTCTCAGGACCGGGTTCAACACAAACCAATACCTCCCCCCCGGGGGGGGTGTAGCGAACCGTGTTGTCAGCCAGGTTGCGAAAAACACGGGCAAGGTGGTTTCTATCTGCCGACACCACCACAGGCTCAGACGGCATATCCATGTGGACATGAATGTTTTTTTCATCCAATGCCGGGCGGTACGAATGACCTATATCATGGACCATTTCACCCACATCCACGCTATCGAATTTCAAGTTGTCATGGGCGGCATCAGCTTTTGCCAACTGAAGCACATCTTCAACAAGCTGGACAATTCGTAATGTTTCGTCCTGCAGCATGGAAAAGGTCTTGGAAGACGGTGGCAGGACCCCGTCGTTCAACGCTTCCAGATACCCCCTGATATTCGTAAGCGGTGTTCGCAGCTCATGGGCCACATCGATCATAAGTTTGCGCCGCAGGTTTTCAATCTTCTCCAGACTTTCCGACATCTGGTTGAAAGCACGGGCCAGCTGGCCAACTTCATCCTCTGTATTAACAGGCACCCTGAGGGCAAAGTTCCCGGCGGCAATCTCCCGGGTAATCGCATTCATTTGTGTCAAGGGTGCCAGAACCCTGCGCATCATCAGATAACTCAAAATAACGGACAGGATCACCGCCGCTAAAGACGCCCACAGCAAATATCGATGAATGGCGTCCACGAACATGGCGTGGGCCGGCTTTGGAGAAATGTTGTATTTCTCCATGAGAGTCACAAAATACCCGGCCGCCAGGGTATCGATGGCAACCCATACAAGGATCATGACAAAGCCGATCACCAGCAGGTTGACAGCCAGGAGTTTGAGGATCAAATATCGCTTCATGTTGGCACACGATCGGCAAATCGATAACCGACACCACGAACTGTCAGAATATATTGCGGGTCCGGTGGATTTGGCTCAATCTTCTGACGAAGCTTTCCGATGTGGACATCCACCACGCGATCGATGACCATGGCCTCGCCCATGGGATAAAGCCGGTCCAGAAGTTCATCACGTGTGTATATCCGGCCCGGGGAGGTCATGAGCGTTTCCAGCAGTCGGTATTCATGGGGAGTGAGATCCACGGACATGCCTTTCATACTGACCCGGCGTTTTTTTAAATCGAATTGCAGGAATCCGTGAGACAAGATTTGTGCTTCCTCCTGAGGTGGGCGCTGCATCCGTCTCAGGACAGCCTTGACCCGCTCCACAAGCTCCCTGGGGCTGAACGGTTTGACAACATAGTCGTCGGCACCCAATGAAAGCCCGGAGACCCGGTCGATCTCGTCCCCTCTTGCGGTGAGCATGATAATGGGAATATCAGAGGTCTGACGGATCCGCCGGCACACCTCCCAGCCATCCATTTCAGGCAGCATCAAATCAAGGATAATGAGGTCCGGCCGTTCTTTGCCGGCCCTATCCAGGCCGGAACTGCCGTCGGCTGCCGTAAGCGTGCGAAACCCTTCACGCTCGCAGTAGAGCGTTATCAATGCCGCAGTGTTGGCATCGTCTTCAATAATCAAAATCGTATTATTCATGCCATATTAGATAGCAAAACCAGATTACAATTAGCAACCCTGATCGTTATTGGAGGCAAATGGCTTTTCCATCGCCGGGCGAAAGAAAGCGCAAGAAATACGCCTCGATTGAAGGCGGTTACTTATACCGCTTGTCATAATATTGTTCCGAAAATGGGATGGCGGCATAAGGGTTTGTAGCAGAAAAACGGTCCTCAATCGGAACGTTTTTCTGACAACCCCTATAGACCCGATGCTTGCCTTGCCGACATCCGAAAAAATAAACTTGCCGGCTGAAAAAATAGATCGACTTGATCAATTCAGAGAATTAGTGCTATATTCAAATTGTATAATGACTTTATGATTGAACGGCAATAGCGAGCGCATTCCCCGTAGCTCGCTGCGGGGTTAGCGAGCGAATCAAATCGATAAAATCCTTACCGACTATATTCCGTGCAGCTTGCTGCAGGGTACGCTTCAATGGAGAAACAATGACAGCAGATATCATCAACATCGAAGACCGCGACGACGCCTTGCATGCCATTCTGGAAAGAGTTATGCTACTGGTTCCCGAAAAAGACAAAAAGGACCAGAACCTGCAGCGGATCATTGCCTTCCGTCTCAAACTGGACGGTGAACCGGAAACCAGGGCGTATCTTGTTAAAAAAATCGAAGAAACCATTAAGTGTGCCTACACAGGCAGTCTCTATGAATTTCTCAAGGACGACATCCAGGAAAAAGAGTGCATCTCAAAACAAAAGAGACCAGATCCCCCGGATGTCGCGTAATTTTTTCCCACGATTAATTTCCCATTAAGTGTTTGCCTTGTTCTTTCAATTCTTCACTGCATAACAGACAGCTATTTTAAGCTGTACAAATCATTAAACAACTGGGAAAAAGAAACCGCTGAAGCACGTGTACGTTTGATTTCAGCAGGACACCGGCCAGAATCATAAATGACAACCATCCAAAAGCAACCATACCATCGAACACAAAAGGACTCTGCATAACTTCACTCTCCCCGAAATTAA
>JAHEIB010000024.1:0-17364 GCA_024639645.1 Deltaproteobacteria bacterium | reverse complement strand
TAATTTTTTCCCACGATTAATTTTCCATTAAATCTTTTTCTTATTCTTTTTGAACTCATCCTGGTTTGCCCAATTTAACCGGCAGTCCTCTTTTCGACATCTGATCTGTAATTGTCTGGCGAATGGATCCATCAACGTTTTTAACAACCAGTATGGTACCCTTCAGTTGGAGTTCTGTAGTAACCGCTGTGGCCCTGATGTTTTTTTGTGCCAGTTGTTTTATTTTTTGGTTTGCTTTTTTCTGGTCATGATATGTAGCCACATAAACGGCAAACTTACCCTTTTCCGATAAAATAAAAGGCGAGTCGACAAATTCTTGAATTTCTTTAAACCGCTTGTTGGCATTTTCTCGTGTGTACAACCCTTCTAAAAGCCGCGTTACTGTTACCGTCTTCATCCCTGGGGTCTGTTGGAATTCGAGGCCATTGCTGCGCAGAATACCGCCGGCCGCTTTCAAGTCCCGATCCCCGATAATAGGTCCAACCTCAATGGAATAAAGTTCTTGAATGGGCTTGGTGGTGGCAGCCGCTGTTTCCAAATTCAGGGTGTCACGATCTTCAGCACCAGAAGATTCCTGATCCGAGGGCTCCACTAAAATTCGGGATACGGTCTTCTCATCAGATAAAGCAGGGTCAGTCGAAATATCAGTTTGTTCCGACCCGGTGGGTGTTTCGCTCTTCTCCCTGGGCATCTGGCTACCCTGACTTGGCGCTTTCTGTTCTTCAATCGGTGGTTCCTGTTCACCCGGTTTTACAGTCTCCCCATTGCCAACCGAATCACCAGAACTGATCTGGGTTCTGAACGTCTTGTCTTGCTGGGGTGCGACAACCCTGTGGCGGGTGATGGTCTGCGACGCCGAATCAGACAGAGTATGCAATAGCGTGCCAATCAGAAAAAATCCCCCCAGCAGGACAGCCGTCAGGCCGGCACCCACTTTCAGTGGCAGAAAACGCACACCGAGCCATTTGGCCCCCCTGCTTGGCATCGGTTCAGGAATTATTTTTGGAGAGGATCGCTGATCGCTCTTTTTAGACGCCAGCACCGGTTCAAAGGACAGGTCCTTCATGGCCACTATCCACCGGGCCCCTGCCTGAACTTCCTGTATCACAGCACGCAGTCTCGAAAGAGAACGGTGGGTCATCTCGAAGGACGCAACACCTAGCAGCTGGTCTTCCAAAAAGAGAGGACAGGCCACGACATCCCGTGACTCACCCGTATTATCACCTTGGGTGCTGAGAGGTTTAATAACCGGCTTTTTATCACGCAAGGCAACCCGGGCAACGTGGGACAGCATTGCATGATCACCACGGTCGTCCGGCCAGAATAAAACTTGATTGTCAGGTCCTTGATCCGGTGGGACAATCAGCAGCATGGCATGTCTTGAACCAGACAGCATCCGGCATTGATGATCCAACCAAGTTTGCAAGACCTTTTCCATACAACCCCCTATCACCGTAACAAATAACAAAAAATTACTTATCTATAACTATATCGGCTATTTTTCGAAAAACAATAGTCTGAAATCTTATTGTCAAGAAATTATAGACCTATTGGATCTGGGGTTCTGTCATATTATGTGTTCACTTTCATAAAAAATACATTCTTTGGTAAGGGACTTCGCAGCAAACAAATGGAAAATGCGCTGGTTGTTTTGGTTCAGAATCTGGGGACGTTCTCTGTAGCTTTAATTAGGTGATGTTACCGCAAAGTTGTCTGGTGCGGCAATAGACCGGTCCAAGCTCTCCAGGCCCCTCGCCACCTGGCCTATTTCCTGTTAATGTTCTGTCTTTCTTTAACTTGATAAAATCAAATTCTTCGGATAAACGATATGATTGTCAGGTAGTACCAATCATGCTTTTTCTCAAAGGAGCGCTTTTCATTGTTCGCCATATTGCTTTGTGCTGGTTATGCAACCCGTTTGTATCCATTGACACGTGATTTTCCGAAGCACCTGCTGCCGGTTGCAGGAAAACCCGTTATTGATTATCTTGTGGAACAAATCCTTGACTTTAAGGACCTCAGCGGTATTCATGTCGTTACAAATGCCATTTTTTTTGATCTTTTTGAAGAATGGAAAATAAAATGGTCGGAAAAAATCAACATCACGATCCATAATAATGGAATAAGCGACAACGACAACCGGCTTGGACCATCAGGAGACCTGCAGTTTGTCCTAAAAAGAATACAGCGGCCCTCTCGCATAATGGTTGCAGCCGCCGACAATATTTTTCGATTCCGGCTCGAACCGCTTTGGGAACGTTTCCGCACCAGCCAAAACCACTATATTGTGGGTCTTTCAGAATCAAATAAAGAGGTGCTCAGAAAAACCGGTGTTCCCCTTATTGATAAAAATAATCGTGTGTTACGGTTATTTGAAAAACCGGATAACCCCATTTCCCCCTGGGCTGTCCCACAACTCTACTTTTTTCAACCGTCCGTCTGGCGATTGATGGATGCATTTCATGCCCATGGTCTGAGAAGAGGTGAAAAAGAACATTTTCTCGATTATTTATGTCGAATTGAAGCTCTTTACCTGTTCAAGATTTACGGTACCCGTTTTGATATCGGCACCGTCGAATCCTACCAGACCGCAGATCTTTGTCTGCAAAAAGAGCCTGTTCTTCAAGAATGAGACTCACACCATTTTAAACATCTGTGACATCTTTCGACCCAACAGGCGATTTGCCAGAGTGATGGCGCTCAGAACAAGAACGATAAGTATCGTGCCCAGTGCATAAGCAGGACCGATAGTGGCGGAAAAAAGATACTCAATAATGGCCACAGTGATGGTTTTCCACCCGGCAGAATAGAGTATGATGGTGGTAGAAAGCTCTCCCATAAGGGTCGAAAAGCAGATCACGGCACCTGCAAGAATTCCAGGGGCCATCAACGGAAGCGTTATCCTGAAAAACGTCGCGCCCCAAGATGCACCTGCAATTGCCGAGGCTTCCTCTACCGACAAATCGATCTGGGATAAAGATGCCGTTGCCGAACGAAAAATATAAGGCATCCGTCGGATAAAAAAGCCTATCACCATAATCATCCATGTGCCGGTTAAAACGATCAGTCCTGACGAAAAACCGGATAGAATCGCCACACCAACCACAATTCCGGGCAGAATAAAGGGCAGCATCACCGTCAAATCCAGGATCCATTTGCCATGAAATTGTTTTCTTACAGCAATATAAGACAATAACGTGCCAATCACCGTCGCGACCAGCGTTGCCGTAATTGCCAGAAAAAGGCTGTTTAAAATGGGCGTTTTCGCTATTTGAAAAATTCTTTGGTAATTTTCAAACGAAAATTTAGTGGGATAACGGGTCCCTGACCACCCCTCAGTAAAAGAGGTCACAATTACCGTAATATGCGGAAGTAGTGAAAAAAAGATGACACAGGAGCAAAATAGTATCCCGCTCCACTTCAAAGTCTTGCTGGCGGACACCTGTGCCCCCTGCGTCGTACCGGTGATGGTGACATAAGATCTCTTAGCCATGACATACTGGGAAATCAGAATTGCCAGACCAACCATGGAAATATTTACGATGGCGATAGCACCTGCCGTGTGCAAATTGAAGAACCCCACAATCTGAAAATGGATTAAGGTCGGCAGCACATAGAAATTTCCCCCCAGCAGTGCAGGAACACCAAAATTTCCAACAGCTCGCATGAATACGATCAGTGCACCCGCTGCAATAGAGGGTGTCACCAGTGGCAGTGTTACTGTACGGATCAGATCCCATCTTGATGCACCCATGATGGTGGCACTTTCTTCCAGATAAGGGTCAGACGACAAGAGCGCGCCATAAGTTAAAAGAAAAACAAAAGGATATAGGCTCATTGTCATCGCAATGACGACACCAGGTGCCCCGTAAATATCAGGCAATACAAAACCAAAAAATTCTTTCAGAAAGAAGTTGACAACCCCTTGACGGCCAAACAGGAGAACCCACGAATAAGCGCCCACAAATGGTGGCAAAATAAGCGGCAGGGTTCCCAGGGTCAGAAATATGGTTTTAAATGGCATCTCCGTTCTGGCAAGAAAATAGGCCATGGGTATCCCAAGAAGACAAGAAAAAAACACACATAAAAATCCCACCAAAAGGGTGTTCATTAACGCGCTTTTGTATAAACTGGAGGAAAAAAACTGAGAAAAATTTGTCAGTGTAAGATTTTGTATGGAAAAAACATCGCCAGCGTTAAGAAAACTGTTGAGGAGTACCTTTGATAGGGGGTATGCGATAAACAGCAATAGAATCAAAAGTGCAAGACCCAGAACCAGATAGGGGATGAACTCTATTTTATCAAATCGTTCTTTTAAACCGTTCACCATGATTTAGACAGCCCTGCATAACATCTTGTAATCATTTTATTCCAGTGGGAAAAGCCCTGTATCTTCTTCGTTAAAAATCAGCGCCACTTCATCACCTTCTTTGACATCTTTTATTCGACGGTTTTTATCAACGAGCACTTCTTGAGGCGCTGACTGCTGAAAAATCTGGATATAATATCGAACCTGCGAACCAAGATAGAGAACCCGTTTCACTTGTCCCTTCAAAGAATTTGCTTTGCCTAACACTGGTGTCACTTCCAAGCGTTCGGGCCTGATAAAAAGTAGCCCCTTTGAATGATCACACGCTGAAGTTCTTTTCTTATTTTGATCCAGCAATACCGTCTCGTTTGACGGAAACCTTAGTATCACTGATTCCTCATTTTTTTTCACGAGAGAGCAGGTTAAAAAGTTGGCCTGACCGATAAAATCTGCAACATGGATGGTTTGAGGCTTTTCATAGATTTCATCGGGGGAGCCGATCTGGTCAATCTTGCCATCCGACATGACCGCTATTTGATCAGAGATGGCCAGCGCCTCTTCCTGGTCATGGGTCACATATATGGTTGTCACCTTGGCTTTCTGCTGTATCCTTCGTATCTCTTCCCGCATATAGATTCTTAGCTTTGCATCTAAATTACTGAGGGGCTCATCCAGTAAAAGAAGCTTGGGCTCATATACAAGGGCACGGGCAAGCGCAATCCGTTGTTGCTGCCCACCGGAAAGCTCGCTTGGTTTTCTTTTCTGGGTCTCTTCGAGTTCCACCAGCTGAATGATGCGATTGACTCTCTGCTCTATCTCTCGGCGAGGTATCTTGCGCATTCTCAACCCGTAAGCAACATTGTCAAAAATCGACATGTGAGGAAATAGTGCATAACTCTGAAAAACCATTCCGATATTGCGTCTAAAAGGTGGGATGGTAGTGAAATCTCTCCCCAGAAACCGAATATTCCCATTGCTGGGTTTTTCAAAACCGGCCAGGCATCGAAGTGTGGTGGTCTTTCCACACCCGCTAGGACCCAACAGGGTGAACAAGTCTCCTTCAGACACATGGAAAGAAATATCGTCAACAGCCATAACGCGTTCCGTTTTTCCATGGAAGACCTTGGATAGATTTTGAATCGACAATGTGATGGGTCTTTTTTGATTCATCAAATCCGCCTTGTTATGATGCAGCCATTACAGTCATTGTCATGTTATAAGCTGGCAATAATGAGCAAAGAAAACAACTATAAGCTATCTCAATAATGTCTTTTGGCCCAAATCCTGTGTTGGAATATCGTTTCAACTCCTCAAAATACTTCAGTATTCCTGCGGATTAAAACTTGATTCCGCCTTGACTTTGAACCAAAATCCTATTTTTGAGATGGCTTCTAATATCTTAGCCAGAATGCGGGGTGCTGTCTTCAGACACAACATTCCCAGCACGGACCAGAGGATTTCAATGACCCCTGTGGGGGTTTCACCGAAGCGCTATAGGGCTCAAAAAATCAATCACGAAAACACAAAATTGAGAAATCACGAAATTAACCATATTCTTTTTCGTATTTTAGTTCTTCTGTGTTTTCGTGATAAGGTGTTTGCCTCGGAATCAGGCTATTTTCTCTGAGCAAAAATTTCACCAAATTTTTGTAAATAATCATTTCTGCTTTTGGATGCCTTCATAGCCTCATATGGAAAAAACTTGATTTCAGCGCTTGGCTTTAAGCCTGGAGGTGGCGGCACATCCGGTCTGGCCATTCTCCTGAAATGCGGGGCTTTGGAAATAATGGTAAGCGCATCTTTGCTCGTCAACCAATCCATAAATATTTTGGCGTTGTCAAGATTCGGACCTCCTTTAATAATCCCGGATGCATCAAATCGAAGCCCGGTTCCATCGGCGGGATATACAGCCGCCACCGGATGACCTTTGTTGATCTCACCAAAAACATTGCCCTCCCCGGTTACACCGATGGCAAACTCTCCCCGACCTACAAAGGTGTAGACCAATGTCGATTTCGGCACAAAGGTGGTCACTTTTCTCACTTTGTTGATGAAGTCCCATCCATACAGGTGAACCATTTGATAAAGTTGGGCATATGCTGAACCTGAAAGCGCCGGGTTGGCCAGCACAACCTGTCCTCTCCATTTCGAATCCCCCAGGTCTGTCCACGTTTTGGGTGCCTCCGATAGCGGGACAAGGTCTGTGTTGATAATAAAGGCCTGAATATTGAAGCTGAATCCATAAAACTTGTGTTCCTGGATATCTTTGACATCATCCGGAAAAGCGGCATCTTCCCGAACTTTATAGGATTGGAGCAGGCTTCTGATAACCTCGAGGTTTTCCTTGGCAACAGCCAAAATGACATCGCCCTGAGGTTTACCCGCCTCCCCTTTAATTCTTGTAATAAGTTCTCCGGAACCCTGCCGGATAATCTCAGTCTTGATGTCGGGATACTTTATGTTAAATGCCCGGACAAGATCATTCCCTAATTCAGGTGATCCTGCATTGTAAATCACAAGATTCCCCCCTGCCATGGCCAAACCAGTAAATAAAAAAAGGACAGCACCAGTTACCATAAAGATAGCTCTCTGTTTACACTTACCCATGGGTTCCTCCTTTCCTTTATAGGGGTTGTCAGAAAAACGGTCCTCCATCGGAATGTTTTTCTGCTACAAACCCTTATGCCGCCATCATATTTTTGGAACCTTATTATGACAAGCGGTATAATGAGATGTAGGACTGAAAATAAAACCACAGTTAGATTTTATTTTTCAGTCATAAAAATCGATTTGTCCACATGTAATACGATATAATTATTCAGCATTTATTTTCAAGCTAAAAACCCGCTTAAAAAAGCAGTAACTTCTCTGCCTGTCGATTGTCACGGTTCTTTAAGCTGATTGCTTCTCAGATAGCGATCAGCCGCCCAATATGTTTCAATGCTCCCAATATCCAGGCGGGATGCATGCATTCGAAAAGCATAAACAGGCTCTTTGCGACAGAGAAAATCGATAAAGTATCCAGGCGCATCGGTGTTCACGTGGTCTTTTAAAAACGCATTCAGGTGGGTCGACACCGTCGCTTGAAAAAAGTATAAAGGCGGGCAAAACCATTCTGAAGGCGGATGGGCGGGTTTTTCAGACAATCTATTTACGCGATCATCCCTTGCCATCTCGAGAACACCGGTCTTGCTCAGTTTCTTCCTGTCTGTTTCCGGCAACGCCACGATGTAATGCCGGCTGCCCTCTAAAAACTGCTCCCAGATTGGTCTGATGCCGAATCTGAATATATTATCTCCGGCTGTCACCAAAAAACGTTTGGCTTCTGGAACCTTTTTCAAAACGTGCTGCAAATCGGCGGATGCGCCAAGGCGATGGTCATTGTCCATCGCCCCGTCATTCAGCAGCAAAATAGCCGGACCACATGATCTGTGATTGGCTTCCCAGCGTTGCTTCCATGCGACAAAATGAGAATAAAATCTCCCGTTGCTCACAAGATATATTGACTCAAGACTGGGAAGTTCGACGAGTTGATCCATCAGATAGTCGATAACCGGTCTGCCGGCCACTTCCAATAGCGGTTTGGGAAACGTCTTTGTAAGGGGGTGCATCCGGGTCGCAAAACCTGCACATAGCACAACGGCAATGTTCATGATTGTATCTGCTTTCTCTGCCAGTCTCGATATCGTTTCACGGACGCATAGGTGCGTATGGCACGCTCGGCCGAATCGAAAAAAGGGAGGCCCGATAAACAGAACCGTTGGGACAGTTTTTCGTCAAAACCGGGTATCTTTACCAGCAGAAATGGTTTGCCCGATTCCTTTTGAACTTCAATGAGTCCCGACGTATAGATTTCGTTTGTTTCAGGCGTTAGGCCGGCACCGATAACCACCAGGGCGTCTACACCCGGATCCCGGGCAATTTCCCGTGCTGCATCGATATAGATATCGATTTCCAGGGAAGCCATGAGCCCCACATCCACCGGGTTTTTATAACTCGTACCCGTTGGCGGAATCATCTCTTTCAAAGCCTTCTGTGTTTCAGGCAACAATTCGGCCAGTTTGAGCCCTTCATTACCACAGGCTTCGGAAGCAGAAACCGCCAGCCCGCCCGGACCTGAGAGAACAGCCAGCCGATCCCCGACATTGGAAGGCAAAAGGGAAAATGCCATGAGAGAATCCAGGTAAGCCTCGAACCCGGAAACAGAAACCGCCCCTCCCTGCCTGATAACAGCCTGCCAGATTTGCCGTGAGCCGGTCAATGCACCGGTATGAGATGCTGCCGCCCGGGAGCCTTCCAGGGTCATGCCCACCTTCCAGAGAATCACCGGCTTTTCCATAGAAGCGCTTTTGAGCGCCTTCAAAAAGACAGGGCCATTGGGGATGCCCTCAATATAGCCTCCGATGACTGCCGTCTCCGGATCAACTTTGAAATAATCCAAAAAATCGGTTACGGCAAGATCACACGCATTGCCGATACTCACCACCTTGCTGAAGTAAACACCCTTTTCCGATGCCATACGCCCCAAAATATTGGTCAGGGACCCGCTGTGGGATACCATCCCCACGGTTCCCGGCCGTCTGGAAAGTTCCGGAAAAAAAGACAACCCCGACCGGGGCGCATAAAACCCCATACCATTGGGGCCAATAATCCGCATTCCCCCTGCACGGGCAACGCTGACAATCTTTTCTTCGAGATCGATGCCTTCCTGGGTGTGGGTTTCCCTGTATCCTGATGTAAACAGGATGACACCCTTGACACCCTTTTCTACACATTCCCTAATAACCGCCAGGGTATAGTGACTCGGAACCAGCACAATCGCCAGGTCCACCGGTCCTTGAATGGCCGATACGCTGGGATAGGTTTTGATGCCGTCAATTTCTTGGACATTCGGATTCACCGGGTAGATGTCCCCGCCAAATTTCTGATCCTGAAGCGCCAGAAGAAAAAGTTTGCCTGTTTTCAAGCCCCTGGGCAAGCCCACGATGGCCACTGAACGGGGGTGGAACAAGGACTCTATCTGTTCAACAATCGGATTCATCTTTTCGTTTTTGGTATTTTGTATTTTGTATTTCGCGTTTTGTGATTCGTATTGGGTGTTTGTCTCTAATGCTTGATCTGGGTCGTGCGGATCTGCATTTCATGCCCATTTGTCCGTATCTGTATTGCGCCATTGATGTCTGTTCGCAGGACCCTGGCACCCATGTTTTCATAACGCTTTAAAACAGATGTGGCGGGAAAATTAAATCGATTCATCCAGCCACAGGATACCACCACGATCTCCGGATTGACCTGTTCCATCAAAAGGGGCGTACTCGAAGAAGCACTTCCATGGTGGGGTGACACCAGAACCGTACTCTTCAGGTTTTCTCCGGCATCTGCAACCAGTGCCCTTTCACCCATGGCCATGATATCCCCCGGAAACAGAAAAGCATGCTCCCCATAGGACACCTTCAGCACCAGGGAGTTATCATTTTTATTTCGCCGCTTCTTGTATAATGTATTTTCTAAATAATCCGTTGTGGGATAGAGAATTTCTATCTTCGTACCCGCCTCCGTTGTCGTGCGTTCCAGGGTCCGGTATTCCGGTGTGTCGATGCCGTGTTTTTTAAGTGTCTCGACAAATAATCGATACCCCATGGTCGGAGAGGACTCGTTGTTTGTCATAGCCTTTTTTACATTAAAATGCCCGGCAATATATATCAAGCCATTTAAGTGGTCACTGTTGGGATGGGATAAGAAAAGCGAATGGACAGTTTTGATCTTGTTTCTCAAAAGGTATGGGGCAATGATATTTTTTCCGGTGTCAAACACGGCATTGTCCGCAAAGCCCCCTCCATCGATCATGAGGTTGCGTCCCCCGGGGAGTTCCACAAGAGCCGCATTTCCCTGACCCACGTCAAATATCGTAATGCGAAGATCTTTGTGCCAGAATCGCTGATGGACCCAATAACCGGCATCAACGATTCCTCCCAAAACAGCCAAGAGAAGCATCCCATAGGCAACTCCCTGTCTCAGTCCAAAAGACAGATGGGACGGTTTTTCCTGATGTCTTGTGGAAAGCCAATTGAAAACACCCGCAACCAGGAGATAGAAAAGGCCTATTTCAACAAGACTGGGTGTGACAGTTTCTAAAGCAACGCCAGGCAATCCAGAAACAAAATCGATGATCAGAATTGTTATTCCAAGGACCCAATGGCTCAGCTGTAAACATACCGAGGCAACACCCGTACTGAACAGCTGAATAAAAACAGCCAAAAGTCCCAAAGGGACGGCTAAAAACCCCACCAGGGGTATGGCAACAATATTCACCACAAGACCGATGAGAGAAATCTGGTTGAAATACACCATAACCAGCGGCGCCGTACCCGCAGTGGCAAGAAGCGTGACAGCCATAAAGACAACACCTTTGGCTAGCAGGGCAGTCTTGATGTCTTGTGCTTTTTGCAGAAAGGGTCGCATCAGTGACAAGCCCCATACGATAGCCAGCACGGCCGTAAAAGAGAGTTGAAACGATATGGAAAACAGCGCAGGCGGATTGCTAATGAGAATCAACATGCCTGCGATACAAATGGTATTGATCAGGTCCTGATCCCTGTCAAAAAGGAGGGTCAGCAGAAAAACACTCACCATGATAACCGCTCGCTGGGTGGAAGGTGACATGCCTGCTATAAAACCGTACGCCAGTACTGGCACAAACGTCAGGATGGCGGCAATTCTTCTTATCCATCCTGCCCATAAAACAGGTGAAACCCATGTAACAAGCCAGCGAAAGATTGCAAACATCACGGTGGCCACGATACCGATGTGAAGCCCCGATATGGCAAGGAGATGCCCCACGCCAGCACGATTGAATTTTTCCCGCAGCGCAGTTGAAATATCTTTTCGATCCCCAATCAATAACGCTTTGGACACCGCCTTGACATCTTGTGGCTTTCCCGATGCAGCACCCCCAAGACCATCAATCATGTCAGAAATCATCGTGCGGCGTTTATCGAAAACAGCCGTCCGTCCAGGTGTGTTTCCCCTTGACTGGACAGATAGCTTTTCTGCAGTAACATAGGTGCGGGCCCAGATATTTTGATAGGCCATGTAGCGCTCGTAATCAAAACCGCCGGGGTTGTTGAAATTTCGAATGGAGCGGATTCGACCGAAAAAAGAGATGCTATCTCCTATGGACAAAAAGACGGGGCCACCGGATACCGTAACACGTACCCGGCCACAGGTGGGGACTGAATTCCCACCCTGTACGATGGAAACCACATCCATAACAAACCGGGTTCTCTTGTGCTTATAAACAGACTCGGTCAGAATGATGCCGTTAATTTTACAGGCCTTGGAATCAACAAAATGTCGAATGTGATGATCCGGGAAGCGCGGCGCAACCCAGGGTTGAATGGAAAGGTATCCGATATTGGCAAAGAAAAACAGCGGCAGCAACAAGACGGGTATCTTCCGCTTTACACAGAACACTAGCGCCATGCCAATGGCCATGGCCACCAATAAAACCCATAGACCATAACCTGGAAAGGCTTCACCCGCAAGAATTCCGATAATCATTGAAATCGTCATCCAGATGAAGGGGCGATAGATGGGATAAAACATAGGGTTCGAGGGTCCAAGGGTGATACAAGGTTCGAGGGTAACCCATAAGCTCTTGGTTCTTTGCTCTTAGCTGTTGACCGATTAACAGCCAAGGGCTAAGAGCAAATAGCTAACAACCGACAACCATCAGGTTGTCTAATGACGCGCGTAGCGCTAATGACATCCGCAGGATAAATGCCGCCTAAAAGGCTAAACTTGTACCCGCTTTATCACTGCTCCCAGTCCGGTCAATTTCTGATCGAGCGCTTCGTATCCCCGATCCAGGTGATACACGCGGTTGATTTCGGTGCTCCCCTTGGCCACGAGTCCGGCCAGAACCAGCGATGCGCTGGCCCGGAGGTCCGAGGCCATTACGGGCGCTCCGGAAAGCGCCGGCATGCCCTTAATAAGAGCGGTATTGCCAGATACGGTAATGTCCGCCCCCATCCGTTTGAGTTCACTGACATGCATAAAACGATTTTCGAATATGGTTTCTGAAATAACACTCAAGCCCCCGGCCACGGACATCAGAACCATGAACTGAGCCTGCATGTCCGTAGGGAATCCCGGATAAACCTGTGTTTTAAGGTCGACGCTCGCAATCTCTTCCGGTCCAGAAACCCGTATGCTGGACGCATCAATATCGATTAGCGCACCGGCGAGTCTCAGCTTGTGGATGACCGCCTGGAGATGGTTCGGTTCACATCCTGATATATTGACCTTTCCTCGGGTCAGTGCAGCAGCGGTCATCAGCGTGCCCGCCTCGATGCGGTCCGGTATAATCGCTGTGGAAACCGGAGAGAGAGAAGGCACGCCGCGAATGGTCATCATGGCGGTACCGGCATCCTGGATGTCGGCCCCCATCCGGTTCAGAACGTCCGCCAGGGCAACCACCTCCGGCTCACAGGCAGCATTTCGCAGAATGGTTTTTCCTTCCGCCAGAGCAGCCGCCATCATCAGGTTTTCCGTGCCTGTAACGGTGGGTATGTCGAGGTAAATGTCACTGCCCACCAGGCGGTCTGCAGAGGCCTCCACATAACCATGCTTGAGATCGATTTTAGCCCCGAGGCTGGCCAATCCTTTCAAATGAAGATTGATGGGTCGCGCACCAATGGCGCAGCCCCCCGGCAGCGATACCCGTGCTTTTTTAAGTCTGGCAAGCAAGGGGCCAAGAACCAGTATGGACGCCCGCATCTTTCGAACCAGGTCGTAAGGCGCTTCATGACTGTTGAGTCCACCCGAATCGATGCGAACAGTGCCATTTTCAGCATTCACCCGGGCACCAAGGGTGGACAACAACTTCTTGGTGCTTTCAATATCCATGAGCTCCGGCACATTGCTGAAGGTATTCCAGCCGTCCGTCAGGAGAGCAGACACCAGAATCGGCAGGGCAGCATTTTTTGCACCGCTGATCTTGACATCACCCGTCAAACGTTTACCGCCTTCGACGATGATTTTATCCATTGATATTAATTTCTCCAGAAGATTTTATTAAAGCATGTATCTTATTGCCAGATGGATTGAAGAATCTTTGCGGCGACCATAAGGAATTTTTTTTTGATACGCCCGCTGTTACGGTTCAATTTAACCATATACTGTCCTGGGGGTCAAGTATGGGAAAACAGGATCACAAGGGTTCGAGGGTTTCTGACAGATATCGGCCAATGGCGACATCCCAACTCCCAAGCATCTTGGTGCCCCAGTATATAAGGGATAAAAACCATATTATTCTCAGTCGATGCTCATTTGGCAAAACAGTGTGACTTTGTTGGCATTTTCCGGTACACTACCCACACGAACAGTATCCATATCTATAGATAGAATGTATCTTGACCGAGGATAAATTTTGTGTGTGACGCATTGTATTTGCTTCATCGTGTTTCTCAGGTATTGATCCGGTCGCTGTGATCGGATCAGTACCTGAAAAACAGAAAGGGTATTAGCTATGAATCTTGATCTACTGAGGAAAAAGCAGGGGTTTATCTGTGACATGGACGGGGTCATCTACCACGGGGACCACTTGCTGCCTGGGGCACAGGCCTTTGTGGAGTGGCTCAAGGAGGAAAACAAAAAGTTTTTGTTTCTAACCAACAGCAGCGAGAAGTCCCCGCGTGAGCTCAAAGAAAAACTCGACCGCCTCGGTATTCAGGTGGAGGCAACCCATTTTTACACCAGCGCCCTTGCTACAGCCAGTTTTCTGGCTTCCCAGCGTCCCAATGGCAGTGCCTACGTTATCGGTGAGGCAGGGCTGATCAATGCCCTGTACGAGACCGGTTTTTCCATGAACGAAGTCAACCCGGACTACGTGGTGGTGGGAGAGAGCCGTTCTTACAGCTATGAAAAGATCGAACGCGCCGTAAGGCTCGTCCGAAACGGGGCCAAACTCATTGGTGCCAACCCTGACCTTACGGACAAGTTGGGAAGGGACTTCGCCCCTGCCACCGGTGCGCTGATCGCCCCCATCGAACTGGCCAGTGGTACAAAAGCCTACTTCGTGGGAAAGCCCAACCCGATCATGATGCGCCACGGCAGGAAGTTACTGGCCTGCGAGCGGGAGGACACGGCCATTGTCGGAGATCGTATGGACACGGATATCATCGCGGGTATCCATTCGGATATCGATACGGTGCTGGTACTCAGCGGGGTCACCAGTAAAGAGGACCTCAAGCACTTTGCCTATCACCCACGATACATCCTTTCCGGGGTGGGGGATATCCCGGAATGATCGGTTCCGCGTTTCGAGATGGCAGACACGTTTTATAGGGGGTGTCAGAAAAACGTTCTGATTGAGGACCGTTTTTCTGCTACAAACCCTTATGCCGTTATCCTATTTTCGGAACGTTATTATGACAAGCGGTATAGATAAGTGGGGACGATGAATAAAAAAAAGGCGCTTCTCCTTTGTATAAGAAAGGAACGCGCCTTTTTTTCTGATCGGAAAAACAAGATCAGTGATGGTCGTCTGTACCCTTGAAGGTGTCGTAGGCTGCTTTGATAATACAGTAGGTCATCCCCATACCGATAATCGACAGCGCATACCAGAGACCCCCATGAAATACCATATGGCTCATATCCCAAACCCATTCAAAACTGATAACCGGAAACATGATTCTACTCCTTAATAAATTCTAAATTCCAATATCGAAGCACGAAACAAATTTGAATACCAAATATTCTAATGACCGAAACGGATGAAGTCGAACATTGATTGAACTGCAATGCGAGCGCTAACCCCGTAACTTGCTGCGAGGTTCTTCAACTGTTTTGATCATTCGAATTTAGGCCTTTTGGTATTGTTTAGAATTTCGAAATTCGTACTTCTGATTTATTTAACAACGTATAAGTTACGCTTCTGCCGGGGCCAACTCCCCCTCCGGGGCTAGCTCGCCATTTTTTTCCGTTACTTCTGCAGTCTCCGCAGGCGGTGCCGGCTCCTCGATGGGATTCAGCTCGGCTTCCTGGGGAAATATCGGCAGATATCGGTATGAAATCAGGACCAGGATCACGCCGTAAGCCACGGGCAGAATCGTTGTGGCAATTTCCTGCCAGCTCGGGAAATAAGTAGACCAGGCTTCAAATGGCATTACCGGTACCGCGAGTACCTGAAGAACCATCACCCATCGATTCAGGAGAACCCCCAGGGAAGCCAGTATGACAGCTGTCCACAAGGTTGCCGGTGTTTTGCGCCCCTTATCCGTAATGAGGATGAGCGCCGGAAGAACCCCGCACACACCGACTTCCAGAATCAATATCCAGATACCATAAACCGAGTCAGGATTGTTGGTGTAAAAATCCATCATCACATGACCCTTAGACGGTGCCGTGACCGTCGCCCAGTACCAGGTGTCGATGAGCTTGGCTATGACGTATGTGGCCAGCATCCATCCGGCTATCTTGGCCAATAGCTCAATAACATTATCCTTGACCAGTTTCTTGCCGGCAATTTTCTCAGTCAGTTTGGTAACCAGAATAGTGAAACAGGGGCCGCAAGCTGCTGCCGACCAGGTGAAAAGAAAAAAGGTGTAGGGCCAGATAAAGATGTGTTCACGATATCCAAATGGCCGTCCAAAGAGAACCCCGGAAACACCACCCAGAGATCCCTGATGAAAAAAAGATAAAAAAGCGCCGGTGGCGGCAAAAACGACCATGATCTCGTGCATGTTGTGACTCAAATTATGGAAAAAAGGCACCCGGTCCACCTGCTTGTTCTCGAGAATCAACGGCAGATATTCGATACACAGCACACCAAAATAACATGTCAGGCAGAAGGCCACTTCCGTCAGCATGGAGTGAACATTGGCATGCCAGAAGATAAACCACCCTCGCAGGGGTTGGCCGATATCGATGGCAAGAATCAGCAATGCAGAACTGTAACAGATAAATCCGATCAATACCGCATAGTTGATGATGTATTTGAGCTCGTCCTTACCAAACACGTAGCGCATGAGGCCTGTAAAAAAAGCGCCGCCCCCGAGGGCGATAACCCCAAGATCCGCCCATATCCACAACGCAAATCCATAGGCATTGTTCATATTGGTCTGATTCAATCCCTTGATCCAAACCAGCAGCATGGCAAATACGCCCCATAGTAAAACCGCCCCCACTACGGCAATAGCCAAACCAAACTGCCAGATGGGACAACGTTTAACGCCATCGGGTATTAATGCAGAATCCATAAGTTAGGTGCTCCTCAATAAGATTTTTTAGCATATATCTCGAATCCTGGACCCCTGGAATCCTCGAATCCTTTTTTTAGATCAATTCTTTTGACGATGATCTAAAACTTTAACTAGTGCCCGCCGGACATTTTTTCATTTTTTACATAATTGTCCCCGGCTCTCCGAACCCACTCACGACTGGAAAGGTAATAGACTTTCGGATTGGTACCCAGTCTTTCCAGGAGCCTGAAGGCATTGGGGTTCTTGGGTTTTCCACCATGACCGTTGTCCGGTTTTACGAGCTGGTTTACCGCATGGTCCGGATTGTTTAAATCACCAAAGACAATGGCACCGGCCGGACACGCCTGTGTACAGGATGTCTGGTACTCATCTTCTTCCAGTTCTGTCCGTTCTTCATAGTGAGCCATTTCCGTGGCCTTCTGATATCGGTGAAAACAGAAGCTGCATTTTTCCACGACACCCCGCATACGAACTGAAACATCCGGGTTCAATGTTTTTTCCATACCAGCGGGCCAGACGGGATCCCACCAGTTGAAAACACGTGCATGGTAGGGGCAGGCAGCCATGCAATACCGACACCCGAAACAACGGGTATAGATTTGACTGACAATACCGGTGAGATTGTCGTAATCCGTGGCGGTGGCAGGACACACCGACACACAAGGCGAATGTCCATGGTGACCTTCACAGTGCATGCAGGGTCTGGGAATATAGCATATGTCCGTATCTGGAAAGGCTTTTTCATTTGTCATCTTGAATACACGCATCCAGGCAACGCTGAGCAGCTTATCT
>JAHEIB010000136.1 GCA_024639645.1 Deltaproteobacteria bacterium | reverse complement strand
AGATTACTCCTGTGAATCCGCTCAAAAGATTTCGCCACAACAGCCTTCACATTCAACAGGCCGGTACCCTTTGCCGCCCAGTCCCGGGATGAGCCGGTCCCATATTCTATGCCACCCAGAACCACGAGTGGCTTAGCCGCCTTCACGGCTTTCATGGCGGCATCGTAGACAAACATTTCTTTTTTTTCCGGAAACGCCAGGGTGTAACTCCCTTCTTTCGGCGACACCAGTTGATTCTTGATTCGGATATTTCCAAAGGTCCCCCGCATCATGACTTCGTGATTCCCTCTCCTGGAACCATATGAATTGAATTTGTCTGGTGGTACTCCCTTGTCCATTAAATATTGCCCTGCTGGGTAGGCTTCCGGTATCGCACCTGCAGGCGAGATATGATCTGTGGTGACAGAATCTCCCAGCAGCAACAATGCGTCCGCATCTAGAATATCCGTTGGCTTTGTAATCTCCAGTTGAAACCCATCGAAATACGGTGGTTTGCGAATATAGGTCGAATCCCCATCCCACTGAAACGTGGTACTCTCCGTCACCGCCAGCTGCCCCCAGAATTCATCGCCTTGAAAGATTCTGCCATACTGATCCGCATAAAACGATTGCCGGATATGCTTTGCCACCAGGCCCTGGATCTCGTCATCACTTGGCCAGATATCTTTCATATACACTGGTGCCTGCTCACCATCGAATGCGATGGGTTCCCTGGTGACATCGATATCGATCCTGCCCGCAATGGCATAGAGAATCACCAGCATCGGGGATGCCAAAAAGTTGGCCCTGATTTTCTGATGGATCCTGGCTTCGAAGTTCCGGTTGCCGGAAAGTACCGCCGCCACGGTAAGTTGATGGTCCACAATCGCTTTTTCAATCTCCGGGTCGAGTGGCCCGCTGTTACCGATACAGGTCGTACATCCAAAGGCAGCCAGATGAAAGCCAAGTGCTTCCAGGTACGGCATCAGTCCGGCATCGTTCAAATAATCCACAACGACCCTGGAACCCGGCGCCAATGATGTTTTGACATAAGCGGGTACATGAACACCTTTTTCAACGGCGTTTTTAGCCAGAAGGCCTGCACCCAGCATGGCAAATGGGTTGGATGTATTGGTACAAGAGGTGATGGCAGCAATCACGATACTGCCGTTGCAGATGGTATCGGCAGCGTTTTGTGCAGACGCTTTCTCTTCCAGGGTACTGTCTGCAACGCCTTTTTCGCGGGTATTCCGGCAACCGTTGTTGGCCATTTTATTCTCCGCCATACCGGTCCCTGATTTTTCTGAAGTATCCCGGCCGACAATTTGCTTGAATTTCTCTTTGAGATCTGTGAGAACGATTCTGTCTTGGGGTCTCGAAGGCCCGGCCACTGATGGCTTCACTTCAGACATATCGAAGGCAATTGTTTTGGAATAATCGGGGTCATACGTACCATCATAGAAAAGTCCAGTCTCCTTGGTATAACACGTGACAATGTCGGCGCGGTCCTCGCGGTTGGTAATCTTCAGATAGTCGATGGTTTTTTCATCAACCGGAAAAAAACCCATGGTCGCACCATACTCGGGCGACATGTTGGCAATTGTCGCACGATCTGTCAGGGTCAGCTGTTTCATTCCGGGTCCATGGAATTCGACAAATTTTTCGACAACATTTTCCGACCGCAACATTTCCGTTATCCGCAGTACCAAATCGGTGGCCGTCACACCAGGCTTCAGGGACCCTTCTAATCTGACACCAACAACCTCTGGAATGGACATGTAATAGGGTTGGCCAAGCATCACCGCCTCAGCTTCGATACCACCGACACCCCAGCCCATGACGCCCAAACCATTGATCATGGTGGTATGTGAATCGGTTCCAACGAGGGTGTCCGGGAAAGCAATTGTCCCGGAGCCAGTTTTCTCTGTAATGACAACCCTACCTAAATATTCCAGATTAACCTGATGACAGATACCGGAGTTAGGTGGAACCACGCTGAAATGATCGAAACTCTTCTGGGCCCACTTTAAAAGCTCATATCGCTCTTTATTTCGCTCGTATTCCTTAGCAACATTCTGTTTCAGCGCATCGGGCGTTCCAAAGTTGTCCACCTGGATGGAGTGATCCACCACGAGTTCTACCGGAACCAGCGGATTGATAATACTGGGATCGCCACCCATATTTTTTACGGCATCTCGCATAACCGCAAGATCCACCACAGCAGGCACCCCGGTAAAATCCTGCATCAATACCCTGGCCGGATGATAGGGTATTTCCGGTGGCTCGTCATAATGCTTCTGCCATTGGGAAATTGCAAAGAGGTCCTGCTCTGTCACAATCGTGTTGTCCAGTTTTCGCAGCAAATTTTCTACCAGCACCTTGATGGAAAAAGGAAGTCGCTGAATATCGGCTATACCTTTCGATTCCAGCCGTTGTATATCGATAATCGATAGTGTGTTATGGTTCGATTCGATTTTACGAACAAAGGCTTGAGGATTCATGTTTTTTCTCCCTTGATTTTTTATTTGGTCCACGTTTTTGTGGCAGACCGAATAAAAATTGATTATCATGGAATTATGGGCTAAGCAATAAGCAAAAAGCGATAAGCTTTATGAGATAAGCTGCTTACGACTTATTGTTTAGAGCTGTGAGAAACTATCATGCATTGGACCGAACCGAAAAATTTTTCTGAATGGGCTCAAAGATTCTTCTCTGCCAGAACATTGGTGATGAGTATGCTGCTGCTTGTTCTCGTCATCTCAGAACTTCGTTTTGACTGGATGGAGCAAACACTGGGGTCCTTTCTCGTGTCAACAAATGCAACCCGGCCGGAATCAGGCGCTATCTGGGAAATAGGAAAACAGACCCGAACAGCTCACCAGGCCATTGAGAAGATCGTCACCGACCGTCGAACCTCTTATCGGGAGGCGGAAAATGCCACGAGTTTTAAGCAGATAGCAGCGACTATCCAACCGGAGGAGTGGCTGCTGGTGCCGCCTGATCTATTCCGCAAACTCTACTTGGAATTGCCGCCTGAAGTCGCCCAGGAAATTATTTCGTCTTTTGAACTTCTCGAGCTGATAAACAACCGGGATTGGGAACGAACCTATTTTGAAAAAGACGGGGGCGGTTTAAATATCTATATGCTCGACAAAGAGAATCGCGTTTTGAAACGCCTGCCAATATCACCGGATCTTCTCTACATGATGGCTTACAGTGATGTGGCATTCGGTAAAAAACTGGAAGAATTTCCCATCTTTGAGGATCGAATATATTCTGCCGATATCTTTTTCCATGTCCTGAAGGGCTTGACACCGGAAGTTAGAGACGGGGTGATTCGTCGGCCCGAGCACCTCCTCCGTGTGCCCGGAAATATCGTCAGGGTTGGTATTTCAGACGAGACCATCTCCGGTTTTATCCAGATCGGATTTGAAATTGAGTCGGGTGCCCAGCAAATGGTGATACGGGAGCAGGGACATGAATGGGCCGTATGGCGACTGCACTCCTTGTTGGAAAGCGAGAAGTAACGATAAGCTGTAAGCGATAGGCCATATGCGGTAGGCAGCTTAAGGCTTATCGCTTACAGCTCTAAATCAAGGTATAAAATTGTCAAAAACAACCGTCATCAACACAATAAAATATCTAACCGGCTTCTATTACCTCGTACTGACCCTTATGGGGCTTGGGGTGTGCCTCGCTGTAGCCCTGTTTTTCTTTGTTCTCCAGGACCTGCCCCAGGTTCCCGAACCCCTGAGCCGGATCATCGAAACACCGGCCACGGAAATCATTGCTGGTAGCGGAGAGCGCATCCTTGTTCTGGGCGGGAAGGAATTCATCCCTTTGGACCGGGTCTCCCCCTATTTTGTTCGGGCGGTCGTTGCAACGGAAGATCACCGGTTCTGGGAGCACCACGGCGTTGATAAGCTTCGAACGTTAAAAGCCTTGTGGATAACCCTGTTCGAACCCGGAAAAATACAGGGGGCTTCAACCATCACCCAGCAACTGGCAAAAAATCTGTTCTTCAGCTTCAAGCGTTCCTACAAACGAAAGTTTGATGAGTTGCTGGTTGCATTGCAGATCGAATCCCGTTACAGCAAAAACGATATTCTCCAGGCCTACATGAATCAAATCCCCTTTGGGGTGGGAGCCCATGGAATAGAAAATGCCGCCCAGACATTTTTCGGGAAAAGCGCATCGGATCTGAGTCTTTCCGAAGCCGCCCTCCTGGCTGGTCTACCCAAATCACCGACACACTACAATCCCTATCTCCATTTTGAGCGTGCCAAAGCGAGACAACAGATCGTTCTGGGAAGGATGGTCGCCGTCGGTGCCATTTCACGGGCAGAGGCCGACGCCGCCTACCAGAGTTCTTTGTTATTTCAGCCTTACAGTACCGGCGCACGCACGGGAAGTTACTTTATAGACGCCGTTATTCAGCGGCTCGAAGAAACCTATGGACCCGAAGTCGTTTACCACGGAGGGTTAAAAATCACCACAACCCTCGACCCGCAAATGCAGCGCTGGGCTGTTGATTCAGTCAAGGACGGCATGGAGGCCCTGGACAACATCATGGGGCTGAACAACAAGGGTGCAGACGGCAATGGCGATGGGGGAGAGCGCCCCCAGACCGCACTGGTTGCCGTTGAAACCAATACCGGTGCGGTTAAAGCACTGATTGGCGGGAGAAACTATGCCGCCTCTGAGTACAACCGGGCCATAAAAAATCACCGTCTACCTGGCTCGGGATTCAAACCATTTCTGTATTACACGGCATTTGACAAACTGAACCTGCACCCGGCATCGGTATTTGAAGATCAGCCCGTTCAGATTGCCATACCGGGCGCCGGAGACTGGCAACCACAAAATTTTTCCATGAAATTCGAAGGCCCTATGATCTTGAAACAGGCCTTCATTCATTCCGTCAACACGGTTGCAGCCCAGCTGGTGGAGCTTACAGGACCAGAAGCCGTAATCACATCGGCAAAACATTTCGGTATTACCAGCCCTCTAGAACCTGTATATTCCATAGCCCTCGGTACTTCCGCTGTCAGTCCTCTGGAAATGGCATCGTCCTTTGCCACCTTTGCCACCAATGGCGTCCGTCACAAACCCTTTTTTATCAGTCGTGTGGAAGATGCTACAGGAAGAATTCTGGAAGAGCACATTGTCAGGGGCGAGAGACATCTCGATCCGGCATGCGTATATCAAGTGGTCAACATGATGCAGGGGGTGGTCGATGAGGGGACAGCCCGCATGGTAAGACAGATGGGCTTCACGCTGACGGCGGCAGGCAAAACCGGCACCACCAATCAGTACAAAGATGCCTGGTTTACAGGATTCACGCCCACACTCTCCACCTCTGTATGGGTTGGCTATGACAAAGAAAGGGGGTTGCGAGATGCCAATCGCGTGGGTATCACCGGCAGCCGGGGCGCTACGCCTATCTGGGTGGACTTCATGATGAAGGCCATGGCTGGAGAGCCATCCAGAGAGTTCAGCAAGCCGCCCAATATCCACATTGAAAATGTTGACGCCACAACGGGCAAAAAAGCCTCTTATTTTACGAAGATGCCTGTAAACGTGGTGCTAAAAGATGGTCAGGTGTTAAAAAAAATATGGCAATAATAGGGTGGTAGGCAATAAGCAGCAAGCGGTAAGCAGCTTAAAGCTTAATACTCGCATATACAGTCAATGCAACAGATACAACATGGTTTAGCGTATAGGTTCTCTTTCTAACGGAAATTAGAGGCACGATGATCCACGCATTAAAACATATAGCAATCCGATTGTGGCTGACCATTCTGATAGGAAGCCTGGCTGCAATGGCAGGTTTACAGGCACTTCAGATGCCATTGGGACTCGAATGGGCATTGGCTCTGGCTGCCCCTGTTTTTTTGGCGGTGTTCTATGCAGTCGGTTGGCTATTCAACCGGTTTGGGCTGAATCTGGTTCAGCGCCATATTAATGAAGCCTCCGTCTGGGAAAGAGCCGGGAAAACACCCCAGGCTGAAAAACTGTTACGCAAAGCCGTTGCCGTATTTGACAGCTTCCTCATATCTCCTTTAAACAAGGAGAGCCGTGCCCGCAGACTGACCGGTCACATGGCCCGTTTCTACCTGACACAAACGGACATCAGCCCTGAAGGCGGGGATGCTATTATGGCCTATCTGAAAATGCGACCGGAAGATCAGGCAGTTGCCGAAGCGTGGCTGCATCGCCTCGAAAACAGGGTTCAGGCCCCCAAGGACCTTGAGAGCCTGCTTTTCTCCCTCGGAAAAACCCAGAGTGATAGCCCTAAGATTCAGACATTGATTGCCCGGCGTTATCTTTCAGATAGACGAACCGACTTCCAGGCGCTGCAGACCTATCGCCGTTTCATCGAAAACAACAAGACTCCGGATGAATCCATGATCATCCACATGGCTGAGCTGTTGTTTAAGAAAGGGCGTATGGACGCATGGGCTTTGAAAGCTTATCTAACAGCATATAAGCTCGATAGAAGTAGACGTCATCTCATCCACGGCATTGCCGCCTGTTTGCACGAGACACAAACAGACGGTACGGATTCCACTTATTTTGAGGAAGCCAGGGCATTGCTCTCAAAAATCGACAAAACAACCCTGAAGAAACTGGCGGCAGGATTCAAGCCCGCGGCTTTCACGAAAGAGAAACCGGCCATAGCTTCGAGAACCAACCTGGTAAAAAAACTGACCACGGCTACGCTGGGGACAGCACGTGCATTGACCACCGGCATCACCTCTGCGGTAAAGTTATCCGCTGGGTTGTCTGTAAAGATGTACCGACACATCCGGGAATACCCTAAATTGAGACCGATACTCAGGTGGACAGCCATGGGTCTGGCCGGTGCGGGTCTCGCGATATTGGTTATCAATACAGCAGACTATTTGATGCAGAGCCGACCGGAACCCGAAAAAATTGAAACACCACCCGCCGCGGTGATCACCGACCCGTATACCCTCCAGGTTGCCGCATATCTCAAAATCGAACACGCAGAAAAATACGTCGCAGAATTAAAAGACCTGGACCTTGATGCATACTGGACAAAAGCCCAGGGCGCCAAGAGCAAATGGTATCAAGTCCGGCTTTCCCACTTTGCCGACAAAGACTCGGCGCGTACTTACGGTGACAGCTTGAAAGCCAAGGGCATTATCGACGATTTTTATGTGGCCAATTATCAACACCCGTGATTTTTTTATAGATCATCTCCTAACTAGTTGATCCAACAGAAGGATTCGAAGAGTCCAGGATTGAAGAATCTCGCAGCAAGCTGCGGGGAATGCGCTCGCTATTTCGGTTCAAGGGGTCGAGCGATATGTTTAAAAGTTACAAGCTGTTAACGTTTTAAAATAAACAAGCTATCTTTGGAGGTATTTAGAAAGATCAAACACTTATTCCTTTAGGAAAGAAACGAAAACCCAACACGTGGACCCTGAATCCTCAATCCTCTATATGCTGGGAAGCGGGGATGCTCGAAAGCTGGGATGCTGCTGCCTGCATATCGCTTTCAACCACCCTCGGACCCTCGAATCCTTGACCCCTGGAACCCTTTCTCCCAACTAATTGGGAGAAGATCCAACTTTTTTAATTTGACACATGCTTTTCTTTTCGTTAACCTTTAGTTTTTTATTGGATAACCAAAATCGAAAAACAAACCCCTGGGTACTTATCCCAAATAAAAATAAGAGAAATTTTGTGACACATGAAATCCCAATTACTAAATATTCTTAATCAAAACAATGAATTCATCTCCGGTGAAACCCTCAGCCAACATCTGGGCGTCTCCCGGGTAGCCATCTGGAAACATATTCAGAAACTCCAGGCCTGCGGATACGATATCCATTCAGGTCCCAAGGGATATCGTATCGTCCGATCTCCCGATACACCCTATCCCTGGGAGATTCCTGAAAGGGAATCCCGTATACACTATTTTGAAACGGCGGCTTCAACCATGGACATCGCCCGGGGACTTGCCAGGAAGGGCTGCCCGGATTTCACCATCGTGATTGCCGAAACCCAGACCAGCGGTCGGGGTAGAATGGACCGCAACTGGTTTTCACCGGAAGGTGGGCTCTATTTCACTCTGGTGCTGAGGCCTCACATACCACCGGTGATGAGCCCCCTGGTGAATTTTTGTACAGCATTTGTTCTGACCCGGACACTCCAGGAATTCTGTGGTGTTGAAGCCCGGGTTAAATGGCCCAACGATGTACTGATACACGGCAGGAAAGTTTCTGGAATGCTGTCTGAAATGGAAGCTGCCGACGATCAGGTCTCGTTTGTCAATATCGGTATCGGTATCAACATGAACAACGACCTGCCATCTGACCTGCCGTCTGCGACCTCCATCAAAAACATTTCCGGAAAAACCTGCTCCAGGAAAGCGTTTCTATCTGAATTCCTGGATCGTCTTGAAAACAGGATACATCAGCCGGATATGGCTAAGGTCATCGAGGAATGGAAAAGCTGTTCAGCCACCCTGGGCCAGCAGGTCAGGATCGTCTCGCATCAAGGCGTCACAAAAGGAAAAGCCGTGGATGTGGACCCCAATGGCGCGCTGCTTGTACGCACGGCAGATGGAACAATAAAAAAAATCTATTATGGAGACTGCATTCACGCATCGTCATAATTCGAACTTCGGATTTAAACCATGGATCAACTACGAATGACAGCCTATGCCTCCCTGCTGGCTGCCTTGACAGCGGTAGGCGCCTATATTTCCATACCCATAGGACCTGTACCCATCGTTCTCCAAAACCTGTTTGTCTATCTGAGCGGTCTGCTCCTAGGCAGTCGCTGGGGTTTGATGGGGATTGCTGCATACCTGCTAGCCGGCGCCGCTGGTCTGCCGGTCTTTGCCGGCGGCAAGGGCGGTATCGGTCATCTGGTTGGCCCGACAGGCGGCTATCTTCTTGGATTCCTGCCTGCCGTTGCCATCATCGGTCTTGTCACGGAAAAGACCGGGGGGAAAATCCTGTTTGGGATAGGAGCCCTGATTACGGCAACAGCTGTTATTTATGCCTGTGGAATTACCTGGCTAAGTATCGTTACCGGCATGACAATCGTCCAGTCGCTAATCGTGGGAATGGTTCCTTTTCTCCCGGGAGATGCTATAAAGATAGCTGCAGCGCTTTTCATTGCCAGATCCCTGCGGCCGGTGATATTATGAATACAGACCCTTTAAAAGATAAAGCGTCAGAATCTAGCCGGGAGGCAATCATAACCATCCAGCACCTGTCCCATTG
>JAHEIB010000135.1 GCA_024639645.1 Deltaproteobacteria bacterium | reverse complement strand
ATGAAGTCCGCATCCTGACAGCGCTTGAAGGAGAAACAACCATCCGCTTTGAAGTTTCGGACAATGGTTCCGGAATGTCCGACAGTGTCAAGGCAAAACTTTTTTCTTCCTTTTTCAGCACCAAAGGAGCCAAAGGCACCGGACTCGGCTTGCTCGTAACCCGCAAACTCATAGAAGAGCACCATGGAAGCATCGACGTTGTTTCCAATTTAAATCAGGGAACAACGTTTATCATGAAGTTGTCCTTTAAACCGAAGGAAGATCACGCGTGATGATACCATCAACAGACTATTTATTCAGACATTGGGAGGCCTTACCATGAGCAAAAAAGTACTTGTCGTAGATGACGACCCTGATGTGAGATTGTTCAATGTTACCGTGGTGGAAGAAAATGGTTTTACGCCTATTGAAGCAAGCAACGGCGAGGAAGGACTCAAATTGCTGAAAGAAGAAAAACCGGATCTGGTCATTCTGGATGTACTCATGCCGAGGCAGAGCGGTATCAGACTCTTCAGGGATTTGAAAACCGACAAATCACTGAAACATATTCCCGTTATTCTTCTTTCTGGCATTGCCAAAAAGACTTTCCTGCGTTCACAAAAGGCCCTGACCGAATTTGGTGGTGAAAGTGTGCCGGAACCCGAAATATACCTTGAAAAACCGGTTGAACCCGAAGAGCTTTCAGAAGCAATCAATACGTTTATCGGATAGGGTGATCTGAAAAAATATCTTGTTTCGCCATGTGGTATAGGCCACCGTTCGCGTGAACCTCTCCAAGCACGAGGGATAAAGAAGGAACCAGCATTATGGATATCCGGAAAATATTATTTGTTACCAAATTTGAAGAGCTTTGGTTTGATGCAGTTGAATCACTGATGGATTTAAGAAAAGCCTCCTTCAACCACGTTGTTTTTCTTAACGTCATCGAACGTGAGAAAGTCGCCCTGAGAAGAGGAAAGGGATACCAGAAAGTCGAAGAAGTCCGCCTGAAAGAAATGGCCAATATCCGTTTTATCAACTGGGCTGAAACCCTGTTTGAAAAGGGACTCGAAGTCGGGGCCTATATTGTGGTGGGGAGTCTGGTAAAACAGGTTGTCACAGCCGCTGAGAAGGAAGAGATTGATCTTATCGTCGTCGGTTATAAGAAAAAAGGTCGAATCGAGCAGTTTTATTCTTCTTCGGATATTCTGGAAATCATCCACCGTTCTCAGATACCGGTTCTGGTTTACAAGTATAAACCCGACAACACCATCGCCGTAGAAAAACCATTTGAGCGTCCCCTGCTTGCCACCGGCTTCTCAAAGATGAATCAAAACGTCATTGATTATTTGAAACCCATGGGCCGGGTCATTAAAAAAGTAACCATTATCCACGTGGGGGACCCAAAAAGCTTGAAAGAATCATCGGCCATGGGTGTGCAGAAAACCAGGAAAAAAATTCGCCGGAAACTTGATGAGCAGTGCGATCTGCTTATTGCAGCAGGAATAGACGCATCGCCGGCCGTGTATGTTGGAACCCCGGCTAAAGAAATTGTAACGGCGGCCAAAGAATGCAATGCCACCATGGTCATTACCGGTACGTCATCGAAACTGTCTTTAAAAGAAAAACTGGTGGGTAGCACCCCCCGATTCCTGGCGGAAAAAACGGACATTCCCACATTACTGATTCCACCCGTAAAATAATCAGCCTTTGGAGGTAATAGAGATGGCGGTCCTCACCATATCGAGACAATTCGGCGCCGGGGGTATAACCCTCGGGAAAATGATTGCAGACAAACTCGGATACACGTTCGCGGATACAGAAATCATCCAGGAAATTGCGAAAGAAGCGAATGTTTCGCCTCAATGGGTCGAATCATTTGAAAAGGAAGCCGGCACCAAGTTATCCCGCGTCATCTCTTCCATGGTTTCCCAGAAATGGATTGATCGGGTCCTTAAAGACGAACGGGGCTATCTGGACGAACAGATCTATCTTGACTATCTTGTCCTGATTATCGCCAAGATGGCCGATGAAGACAATGTGGTGATTATCGGACGCGGCAGTCAGTATATCCTGAATGACCATCCCGACGCCTTTCACATTCTTCTGGTGGATGAATTTGAAAATCGCGTGAAATTCCTGATCGATCGCTATCGTTTTTCACCAAAAAAAGCAAACCAAGTCGTTATCAATGAGGACAAACGTCGCTTAAATTTATACCGAAAACTTCACAAAAAAGATTACGACAATCCCGGTCTCTATCATCTGGTTCTCAACATGAATCGCATTGATCTTAAAATGGCGGAAAAACTGGTCTGCCAAATGATCGGCGTTTGAGCCACCTATATAAACACCTCCCATGCTTAGCCTCTGCATATGCTGCTTCGCTGTTTACATAAGCACAAAAGACCTCGCTCCTCACAACACATTGACATTTCTCGTTTATTGATGTATTATTAGTAGTTTTGATTGTAATTTGTCACTGGCAAGCATATGGCTATTCCAATATCAAGGAGACGAACCATGGAAAAAGAAAAATTCTATTTTACATCCGAATCAGTAACGGAAGGGCACCCGGACAAGGTTGCCGACGCGATTTCCGACGCGATTTTGGACGCAATTATGATGGACGATAAAAACTGCCGGGTGGCATGTGAAACACTGGTAACCACGGGTCTTGCCTTTATTGCCGGTGAAATCACAACCCAATGTTATGTGGATATGCCGCAGATTGTCCGTGATACCATTCAAGACATCGGTTACAGCTCTTCCATGATGGGGTTTGATTATCAAACCTGTTCGGTCATCACCAGCATCGACAGACAGTCCCCTGATATCGCCCAGGGTGTCAACACCGGTGAAGGGCTTTACAAGGAGCAGGGTGCCGGCGACCAGGGTCTGATGTTCGGTTTTGCCACTGACGAGACGCCCGAACTCATGCCCATGCCGATTATATTCGCACACAACTTGTGCAAACGCCTGGCCCAGACCCGCAAGAGCGGCGCCCTTGATTTTCTAAGACCGGACGGCAAATCCCAGGTTACCATCGAATATGACAACGGTACACCCCGGCGGGTGGATACGGTTGTGGTATCCACCCAGCACAAACCAGACGTATCCTATGAAGACCTCAGGGAGGCTGTTATCGAAGAGGTCATCAAAAAGACTATACCGGCAAAACTGCGGGATGGTGACACCCGTTATTTCATCAACCCCACAGGCAAATTTGTTGTGGGTGGCCCCATGGGCGACTGCGGTGTTACAGGAAGAAAAATTATCGTGGACACCTATGGCGGCCAGGGAAGTCATGGAGGCGGGTGCTTTTCCGGTAAGGACCCCTCCAAAGTAGACCGGAGTGCTTCCTACATGGGCCGGCATATTGCCAAAAATATCGTTGCGGCCGGGGTATCGAAAAAATGTGAAATTCAAATCGCCTATGCCATTGGTGTTGCCGAACCAGTCTCCATTATGGTTGACCTCATGGGAACCGGCGTTATCCCCAAACAACAGGTGGAGGATATCGTCAGAGACGTTTTTGATCTGCGTCCGGCCGCTATTATCGAATACCTCGATCTGTTGCGGCCCATCTATCGTAAAACAGCCGCATATGGTCACTTTGGCCGATCCGAACCCGAATTTTCATGGGAACAGACCAATAAGGTGGAAGAGATAAGAAAAAAAGCAGGGTTATAACCGGAGATAGTTTCAATATCTTCCTTTTCAACAGATGTCTAAAATAAGCGTATGCAAGCAATGAATAGGAGAAAAACGAATATGAATCATGATGTAAAAGACCTGAAACTTGCCAAGGACGGCCGCTTACGCATTGAGTGGGCTAATCAGAATATGCCGGTTTTGAATCGTATCAAAAAACGATTTGAAAAAGAAAAACCTTTGAAGGGAAAACGTATCGGTGCATGCCTTCACGTGACAACCGAAACCGCCTCCCTGATGCAGACCCTCAAAGCCGGCGGTGCGCAGGTCTCTCTCTGTGCTTCCAATCCCCTGAGCACCCAGGACGATGTGGCAGCCTCCCTTGTAAAAAATGATAAAATCGCTGTTTTTGCCATCAAGGGTGAAAATAACAAAACATACTATAACCACATCAACGCTGTTATCGACAAAAAGCCGCAGTATACCATGGATGATGGTGCCGACCTGGTATCAATCCTGCATTCAGAACGATCCGAGCTCATCGATCTGGTCCAGGGTGGGACAGAAGAAACCACAACCGGTGTCATCCGGCTTAAAAGCATGGCAGCGGATCGTGTATTGAAATACCCCATTATTGCCGTTAACGATGCCAAGACAAAGCACTTCTTTGACAACCGTTACGGCACCGGCCAGAGCACCATGGATGGCATTGTTCGTGCCACAAACCGATTGATCGCCGGATCGATATTTGTTGTCTGCGGATATGGCTGGTGTGGCCGGGGTCTGGCCATGCGGGCAAGGGGAATGGGCGGAAACGTCATCGTTACGGAAGTTGACCCCCTGACGGCGCTGGAAGCGGTCATGGACGGTTTCTCCGTCATGCCCATGAAAAAAGCTGCCAGGGTAGGGGACTTTTTCTGTACCGTAACCGGTAACATCAATGTTATCCGTAAAGAGCACTTCTCCCTCATGAAAGACGGTGCTATCGTGGCCAATTCCGGTCACTTCAACGTCGAACTGGACCTCGCTTCTCTGGGTGAACTGGCTAAAAGCAGAAGGATGATCCGTCCGTTTGTGGAAGAGTATGCGATGGCGGACGGGAGGTGTATCAATGTCCTGGGTGACGGCAGACTCATCAATCTGGCTGCAGCAGAAGGTCACCCGTCAAGTGTCATGGATATGAGTTTCGCAAATCAGGCTCTTTGTATAGAACACATGATTGCAAAGGCAAATTCGCTGGCACTGGACGTACACCCGGTTCCGGAAAAAATTGACACGGCCATAGCAAAAGAAAAGCTGGTTTCCATGGGTATCAAAATTGACCGACTCACCCGGGAACAGAAACAGTACCTTTCTTCGTGGACGATTGGGACTTAGGATAAAAAGGGTTTGAGGGTAAGCAAAAAGCCCTTGGCTATAAGTTGATTGTTGCTCATAGCTGGGGGCTTTTTTAAATTCTCGATAGCTTCTCAAGGGTTTGAACAGTCGTCTGTCAAATACTTTTCTCCGATCACTTTCAGCTACACTCGGACCCTTGAATCCTTGAACCCTTGGACCCTCAGTTACTCAGTTCCCCTTTTCTATATAATCCAGTCGCTCGAACCCCATTTCAACCTCTTTTTTCTCCTTGTCGTTTTTCGCCAATGTCTTTGCTGTCTCCATCAGAACTCTTCCCCGATCCAGATCCCCTTTGATTCCATATACGATCCCAAGTCCCACATATGCAGGTGCATACCCGGCATCAAGTTCCATGGATCGTTTAAATTCCCTCATGGCAGCGTCAATTTTACCATATGCCATCAATTTATGTCCATTATCAACATGTTGAACCGGCGTATCCAGACTGGGTCGCAGCACAATAGTTTCCGGCCCGCATGATACCAAGGTCAACAGGCAGAAAACCAACAGGATGGATAGCAAGTTTTTATCCCGGACAAGACCGAATGGATCTTTGATCACGGAAGAACGAAAACACGAAAACACGAAATTGACAATTGAGGTACTATGAATCATGTCCCCTCCGTTTCAATCAACTACCACCCGTGAAACGGGTGGCTTGGATTTCCCCCAAAATGGTGGAAAGACAAAAAAGACGGCACGTCTCCGCAAGTTCAGGTTCGGAACCGCGTGCCAAGCACGCGGTTTGTAGAACAATCAAATACAATGACAAATGGTTTTAATCTGTTTGATCTTTTCAGGGAGAATCGGTTCGGCAAGTCTAAGGAACATATTCGCCTAATTTTGTTGACCTTTTTAGACTATATAGTGTAAGATTTTTTGTGTCAACAAGAAGACCGGCCCCGGCTCAAGCTCTTCGGCGGATAGATACTCTCCGGAAAGTGCTGACGGTTGAACGTTTACACCATCATAGTTCAAGATCTTTAAATCTGAAGGCATGTATGCAAACCATCATCGGTGCAATAGGAAGACAAACACTATATTTTTCCAACTACTTTGCCACACTTCTAGCGTTTGCATATCAAATTCTGCGAACGATTGTCTTTCCACCAAAAAAGGGAATGTTCCTGGTCCGTCGCATTACATTGGAGCAAGTCTATTTTACCGCTGTGCAGACGCTGCCGGTTATCATTCTCTTTGCAATATTGATCGGCAGCATGATCATTCTCCAGTTTTCCAAAGTTTCTGCGCAGTCACCGCTGGGACAAATTTTTGTTCTGTTTCTCATCCGAGATTTGGGGCCAACCCTGACGGCTTTGTTGATCATTCTCCGATCGGCAACTGCGGTTACCATCGAAATCAGCTACATGAATGTTTTTAATGAAATGGACACCCTGGAAATGTCAGGGCTCGACCCTCTCTGGGTCGTCTGCGTGCCAAGACTGGTGGGTATCACATCAGCCATTCTCTGCCTTTTTATCGTGTTTGACATTACCGCCATCGTGGGTGGTTATGGCGTCGTCTGGCTTCTCACAGACACCTATCTTGGCTATGATCTTTTTCAGATTGCCAACAACATATCCGGGGCTGATATTATCGTCGGGATCATTAAAGCCATACTGTTCGGCATTACCATTACCGTCATTTGCCTCTATCATGGATTCAAGACAAAACAGCATATTACCCAAATACCCATAGCCGCTTCAAAAGCATCCGTGCAGTGCTTTGGAAGCTGCCTGATTATCAGTGCAACCACATCTGCACTATTCTATCTTTAAAATGAATCTCGTTCAACTATCTGAATATTCTTTTGATTCCAAGAAAACAGGCTGTCCTTTCCAGCCCATTTCTTTTTCCATGGCTCCGGGTGATGTGGTGTCGATTTCAACGGATTCTGCGGATGATGCCCTTAACTTTTTAAAGGCACTGGCCACCCTGGTTCACCCGCTGCAAGGTGAATACCGATACAAAGAAAGCATGCTGGATTTTTCGGATTACAGAAATCTCCTTGATACAAAGAAAAATATCGGATTCATCACGTCCCACGCCGCCCTGATAAGCAATCTAACGGTACGGCAAAATTTGCTCCTTATGAATGCGTACTTCGCGAATTCTTTTTCCACGCAACTGGACTCGCGCACCCAAGAGCTCTGCAGACTGTTTTCACTCCAGGACAAACTCGAAATGAGACCGGCAGATCTTACAGATCATGACTACCGTTTTGTCGTTACGGTCAGAGAACTCTCAAAAACACCGGAGATGCTTCTCATGGAATACCCCGAAAAATATATAGGGATAGCGAATCTCGAGACATTGAGCACGGTATTGTTTAACATGCTGGGTGGCAACATGTGTTTAGTGTTTCTATCCGAGTATCGACATTTTATTGAAACTTTCTCCAAGAGAGAACTTGTGATATCAAAGGGGACCATCCAGGAAGTGGCAGGAGGGTTCAAGGGGCATAGGATTGGCGGTTCGAAGGAAAGCTGAGATCTTTCAACTGCAGCACCTAACAGCCAACAGTCTAATCACCTAAAAGGCCAGCAAATGGAAATTACTTATAACAAAAAAGAAAAAATTGTCGGTATCTTTGTTATCTCCATCGCCTTACTGCTGCTGTCAGCCATCATTGTCATTGGGCGCGGCAAAAATTGGTTTGAGAACTACAATACATATTATACAACCTTCAAAGAAAGCTATAATCTGAAGGTTGGTGCAGATGTAAAGCTTTTCAAAACAAACATCGGCAAGGTCAAGGCCATCACCGTCGAAAACAAGGTCAGGGTCAAACTCGTCATTTTAGAAAAATACGAATCAAGAATTCGAACGAACACCCTGGCTACCGTCGAGAGCCCCACCCTAATCGGCTCCGAGTACATATCCATCATTCCGGGTTCCGAGGATGCCCCGCTGCTACCTCATGAAGGTGATATTCCATCAAAGGCCAAAAAATCCATTTCCGATGTCATGGCCGAGTTTGAAGTGGAAGAAACCGTCAGAAAACTCGTCCAGGCAATTCAGGATATCGCTGAATTCACTCATACGCTTAATGATCCCAATGGGCCGCTTTTGTCCGCCTTTGAAAACATCAACAATACAACACATCATATTGAGGGGATAACAAGGGGAATCAAGGATGGGAACGGCACCCTTGGAAATCTGTTAACCTCTACCCAGCTGCTGGACGTCATTTTGCAGCGGCTCAAAAGCGTTGGTAAAATACTGGCATCGCTTTCAGAAGCCAGTTCAAAAGCACCCGGCACGGTCGATCAGGCGCAAACCAGTCTAGCGGGTGTTGAAGAAGTTACCAGGGGAGTGACAGAAAGTGTGGCGATATTAAAAAACATCCTGGCTGAGATTGAAAGCAATATGCCCACGATTAAGGCAACCCTGGAAAATGTTGAAAAAGGTAGCCAGGACGTTCCGGAAATCACGACATCCACCGCACGCGGTATTCAAGAAATAAGGGATGGTGTCGAAAAAGTGGACAAGGTCTTCCAGTCTCTGCAGAAAAATATTCTCATACGATCAAATCTGCCTCCTGAGCCCGTGGGCGAAAACACCGATGCTGGGTTGAGGCGGTAATACAGGGTTGGAGGGTGGCTGAGGGCGAGAAGCGAAAGGATTCTTACAGCCAAAGCCTTTTAACTTAACCCCTCCATACCTTAAACCCTGAAACCCTTTTTAGACTTTCAGGGTTTTAGACTGTAGGCTGTTAGGTGCTCATGGCTGAATGCTTTCAGCTACCCTTGTAACCTCAGACCCTTGGACCCTGCAATTATACCCGCGACCCACTCCACCTGAGCTTGGTCTTCAACAGATCGAAATAATCGTCATGATCCAGCAGTGTAATCACATGAATCGGATGATCTCCTTTCTGAATAGTGATCACATCCCCTTGATCGATTTCACGCACAGCCTGACCGTCAAAAGTCACGATGGCATCTGAGGATTTTTCGGCCAACTGAATCTTGATCCGCACAGAATCGGGAACAAGCAGTGGTCGGTTTGTCAATGTAAATGGGCAGATAGGGGATAGCAGGATGCTGTTGACCCCAGGATGAACAATCGGGCCGCCGGCAGCCAGGGAGTAGGCAGTGGATCCTGTGGGTGTCGACACAATAAGTCCGTCCGCCCGGTACTCCGTTAAAAAATGCTCGTCGATATAGGTTTGGATGTGCGCCAGGTGTGCCGATGCACCACGATTGATTACGA
>JAHEIB010000277.1:372-2861 GCA_024639645.1 Deltaproteobacteria bacterium | reverse complement strand
CCATGCCGCTGGCAGCCACAAGGCCTGTCAAGGCACCCACGACCTCTTGCTCAGACATTCCCGGTCGTGACATTTTCATGGCCAGTTCATGCATTTTAGACGTTATCGCAAGGGCCGCTTCAATTTGTTCGACCTCTTCCCGGGACTTGATCGATCTCTGAGCAACGACGGCCTTGATAAAGAATTTGGAAACAAAATTATTCACAAAAGAGGGGGCGATTCCCAGCAGGGTCTGGATCTTGATAAGATTCTCCGGTCGGTACTGGGGTAAAAAATGAACGTTTCTGCCTTTCTGAACAGCATGTTTTAGTTCACTTTGCAGCTGACCCGGTGGCGCCGATTCTTTGAGGCCGCATTTCAAACAATGGTGATTTAACGAGGGTTGAGAACCCGTCCAGACCGTATCATGGAGTGTCGGATCGTGTCCAAACAGGATTTCCCTGTCTGCATCGATATCAATTAACGCTGCCAATCCTGGTAAATCAAGGCCCCAAAAATAAAGAAAGGTGCTGTCCTGACGGAATGGATACGTATTTTCCGGATAATTCATCGGGGACAGGTCATTGCCGAGAAACAGGAGAATCCCCGATTCTAGCTCCTTTTTTAAGCGATTGCGCCTTTCAATGTAAGTATTGGTTTCAAACATAAGACCTCATAGAACAGTATTGATTTTAAGAACGTTAGTATGTTTGCAGCAGCATTAGTCCTCAATCTCCCAGTTTGGCCCTCACGGGACAGGCAACCCTATGATCTTTTGCCACCGCCACCAGTGGAGGTGTTTCACGCGAGCAATCCGCAATAGCATAATCGCAGCGGGGGTGAAACCGGCACCCTGTGGGGGGATCGATAGCACTGGGAATCTCACCTTTTGGAATGGGATGCGTCCGCTTGAATTTAGGGTCCGGAACCGGCACCGCAGCCAAAAGCGAAATGGTATATGGATGTACCGGGTGCTTAAAAACTTCGTCTAACGGACCAATTTCAAGGATTTGGCCCAGATACATAATGGCAATCCGGTCGCAGATATACTTGCAGGTCGCCAGATCATGGGTGATAAAAAGATAAGTGAGATCGAATTCTTCCTTCAACTGGACCATCAATTCCAAAATCATGGCGCTGACCGATACATCGGCCATGGCGATGGGCTCATCGGCTACGACAAAATCCGGTTTGGAAATCAAAGCCCTGGCAATCACCACCCGCTGCCGTTGACCGCCCGAAAGCTGGTGTGGATATTTTTTGCTTAAAAAATCGGCCGGTGAAAGTCCTACTTTCTCCATTATTTCATGGGTCATATCCCTGATTTCGCTGGCGCTCAGTGAGGTGTGGATGTTAAGTGGATGTCCGATGGAAGCGCCGATACTCATCCGTGGGCTCAAAGAGGCGAAAGGGTCCTGAAAGATGACCTGCATCTTCTCGCGCAGTCGGCGCATTTCTTCCGGTGTGTTATCAAAGACTGAATTGTTTCTGTACAGGACTTCCCCGGAAGTGGGCTCGACAAGCCTCAATACCAGTCTGCCGGTGGTGGTTTTACCGCAACCGCTTTCTCCGGCAAGTCCCAGGACTTCGCCTGGTCGAATAAAGAAAGAGACGTCATCGACCGCACGGACCACGCGCTTGTCTTTGACAAACAGCTGCGCTAAAAGTCCCTTGTCCAGGGGGAAATGCTTTTTCAAATTCTTGATATCGAGCAGGTTGTCCATCGTTTTTTATTTTCCAAACACCTCAATCCAACTTCCGACTTCATACTCTTCCGTCATTCGCCTTCTGTTCTCTGTATTCTGCCTCCTGCCGTCTGTCTTATGTCAACCATAGAGCCAGCAGGCGGTGAGATGGCCGTTTCTTTCAACCCCCTGCGGAATCTCTCGACGGCATTTATCCATAACATGGGGACAACGCGGGTGAAACACACAGCCGGACGGCGGATCCACCAGATCCGGCGGGGCCCCGGGCATGGTGTGAAGTTCGGGTTGATCTAATTGAATATTGGGAATGGAGGCCAAAAGTCCTTGGGTATATGGATGCCGGGGTTTTTCAAAAACATTTTGAGCCTGGCCGGATTCAGCCAATCGGCCGCCGTACATCACGGTAATCCGATCAGCCATCTGAGCCACAATCCCGAGGTTGTGAGAAATCAACAAAATGGTCAGATTGAATTGGGCTCGCAGCTCGTTTAAAAGATCAAGAAACTGGGCTTCGACGATCACATCCAGGGCCGTCGTAGGCTCGTCAGCGATGAGCAGGTCCGGGTTCAGTACCAGAGCCATCCCGATCATGATCCGCTGGCGCATGCCGCCAGACATCTGGTGGGGGTATTCGTGTAACCGTTCTGGTGCAATGCCCAGCCGCCGGAGCATCTCACCGGCGCGTTTCAAGGCCTCTTTTTTGGAAATTCCCTTTTCATGGGTCAATATTGTTTCCACGAACTGGTCGCCGATACTAAATAGCGGGTTGAGAGAGGTCAAAGGGTCCTGAAAAATCATGGCAAT
>JAHEIB010000277.1:0-362 GCA_024639645.1 Deltaproteobacteria bacterium | reverse complement strand
CATGATAGCGGATCTGGCCACCGGCAAGCATTCCAGGAGGCCTGAGAAGTCTGAGGATGGAAAAACCCAGGGTGGATTTGCCACAACCAGACTCGCCCACCAAACCCATGACTTCCCCCTTTTTTAAATTCAGGGTCACATCTTCAACCGCATGCACGGTTCCGATATGAATGGGAAAATGCACATTCAGATTCTCAATTTCAAGAATATTGTGATTCACGCTATCGCTCCAGCAATCTGGGGTTCAGAATCTCAGATAATCCCTCTCCCAACATGGTAAATCCAACTGCCAGAAGGGATATCATGGCTCCCGGAAAGGTAATTAGCCACCACTGGCCCGAGGGCAGGAATTTTTTGCCCAT
>JAHEIB010000134.1 GCA_024639645.1 Deltaproteobacteria bacterium | reverse complement strand
TGCAGACGGATTGCTGGCCAGGCGCCAGATGGATACCGATCAGAACGGCAATTTAGACATGCTGGAAATTTATCGGAATGGCATGATCCATTTGCAGCAATGGGATCTGGATCAGGACGACCAATATGAGAAGATCGCCTTTTTTGAAAAAGGCACCATCATTCGAATCGAGAAAGATTCGGACTTGGACGGTATTCGGGAAACGGCAGTGGGCTATCGAAATGGAAAGCCTTTGGTTCAGACGGTGGATGAAAATCAGGATGGCATGGAAGAACTCAGAATATTCTACGACGCCGGCGGCCAAACAGAACGTATTGAAAAAGATGTTTCCATGGATGGTAGAATGGATGTGTTTCAACATTTTAAATCCAACCAACTGGTATTTATTGAAAAAGACAATAACGCTGACGGAAAAATCGATACGAAAACATGGTATGATTCCGGCAGGATAAAAAGGTCCTTGGGGGATCTTGATTATGATGGTCGGTTCGAGACGACCCATTCCTATGACAGACCGCCCTGGACACGGGTGACGGAGTTGGATGCTGATGGGAGTGGAAATGCCGATATTAGGTCCTATTTCATACATGATACCCTGCGTAAAAGGGAGACACTGGGAAAGCATGGAGACCTTGTTGAATTGCGTGAAAATTTTAACGAAAAGGGTCTTCTCATGAACCGTCTGGAAGACAGTGATGCTGACGGCCGATTGGACATAACCTGGTATTTTGATGACCGGGGTAGGTTTCAGCGGGCGGAAAGGGATATCGATGGCGACGACCGCGTGGATACTTGGTATCATTATGAAGACGAACGGCTGTCAATGGTTTCTGAAGACACCAATGGCGATGGCAAGCCAGATGTGTGGGAAGACTATGATACATCGGAAACCATGATCCGACGGAAAAAGGATCTTGATTTTGATGGTGTGGCGGATATAGAGGAACATTTTTAGCTATAAGCTATAAGCGATATGCTGTAAGCAGCTTATGGCTTACTGTTTATTGCTCAAAGCTATTTGGAGGAATACATGCTGGGGTTTCTTTACAAAGGAGGTGTGCTGGTCGTTCCGATACTCCTCTGTTCGGTATTTGCGCTGACAATTTTTTTGGAGAGATTGATCCGCTTTATTCGTTTGAGGCGGCAGGGGCGAGGGCTGGCGGAAAAAGTTGCCGCCGCCTTGAAGAATGGGGACGACAAACAGGCGCGAAACCTGGTGGATGAGAGTGATTCTCCCATGAGTAAGGTGCTGGCCCAGGCATTGGAGGTAAAAGATCAGAGCCAGGAAACGTTGGAGGCGATTATCGTTCATGCCACCGAAGAAGAAGTAAGGGGGATGTCCAGGTATCTGCAGGCACTGGCAACCATCGGGAACATTACGCCTCTACTGGGTTTATTCGGGACTGTGGTGGGAATGATCAAGGCGTTTATGGTCATTCAGGAAATGGGTGGAAAGGTCAACGCTGCTGTCCTTGCCGGCGGCATCTGGGAAGCGATGCTCACAACCGCACTGGGACTGGCTGTTGCCTTACCAACGATCATTGCCCACAGTTATCTGGTTTCAAAAGTCAACCAATCTGAAGCAAGACTGCAACGTGGTGCCATTACTTTTTTAAAGGCGGTAATGGCTAAAGAGGATACGCGTAAAAAAGAAGCGCCAAAGATTTAAAACAAACAAGAGGAACCACGCATGCTGTTTCCAAAAAGAGAACGTAGTTATTATCAGTTGCAGGCACCGCTGACGTCTCTTATCGATATTGTTTTTTTGCTCTTGATCTATTTCTTGCTGACGACCAATTTTATGGTTGATGAAGGGATTCAGGTAAAATTACCTCAGGCCAATGCGACATCTCCACAGGCAAACAAAGAGATCACCATTTATGTCGACAGTACGGGCAAGGTATTTATGGACAACCGTGCCGTTTCATTGAACGCGCTTTTTACGAAAATTAAAGAAAAACTTGGGGAAGGGACCCATGTCCCGGTGGTCATCAAGGCCGACAAATCAGTCATGCTGAACAAAGCTGTAAGGGTCATGGATGTGGCCAAAGCAGCCGGAGCGGACCGTCTCGTGCTGGCGACTGAAAAGGAATGACAGGACTGTCTCGACAATCCCCACAAAAAACGCAATAAACGCAATGAGCTCAACACACCCAACAAACGCCACAAAAATGTCGGCGGCAGCGTATGATAACGCCGAGTGGCCCATGCCCGATCATTCACATAAACCTAACTGGCTTTTTTGGGGATTGGTATTTTTTTCGGTGGGGATCCATGTATTACTGATCATGCAGATGCCGCATTTGGATCGGCCTGTGAAAATTTCCAGAATAGAACTGACATTGAAACAGACATCCAGTCCTTCTCAGCGATGGATTCCCAAACCCATGCCACGGTTGAAACCACGTAAGGATATGGCTGAACCGATTTATCCGCAAGCACGCACTGCGCTGCCTCTCCCCTTGAAACCACTTCAGCATGTCTCGCCAAAGCCCGTCGATCCCAACAGCTTGACCGGCAAAAAACAACCGCCTCAGCTTCCAGCAGTTGAAGATACGGCCATTGCCGAGTGGCAGACTGAGCCCGAGACGCTTCCTGCTTCGGTGCCTACCTTGGTTGAAAAGCATGTCATAGACGAAAAAGTATATATCCACCTTGTTCAGAAGCAGATAGAGGCGGTGAAGCAATACCCCAAAAGAGCGCAGCGGCGTAACGAACAAGGTGTCGTTGAAATGATATTCACCATCGGAAAAGACGGGAAGATCGTATCACAAAATATTATCAAGAGTTCTGGCTCCCGAATTCTCGATGGTGCCGCTATCGATGCCTTAGAAACGGCATCGCCCTTTGCGCCACCGCCCAAGGGGCCGATTGTGATCCAACTTCCCATCAGATTCGAACTGCTTTAGTTATAGGGGTTGTCAGAAAAATGTTCCGATTGAGGACCGTTTTTCTGCTACAAACCCTTATGCCGCCATCCTATTTTCGGAACATTATTATGACAAACGGTATAAGACCTTAGCAAAGGCGACACAGTCGTTTCTCGTAAAATCGTGAAGCAATTTTACTTGTCTGAAGAAACGATCCCCCAACAATTTTGATACATGTATACAAGTACGACAATAAACATGGCTTTGAGCAGGTCGAAAGAGGAGACAATTGAAACTGATTTTTTTAAAAGGTTGGATGTAAGGATGAGTTGTTCGGATTGTTTTTTTAAAAAATACAGGTCATCGAGTACTTTTAGTGCGATGTCTTTTTTCTCAGCAGGAAGTTGCCGCCACTTTCCCCTCTTAAATTTGATTCTGAGATGATGAATTTTTAATGGGGGAGCACTATAGAGACTTTTCTGGATTTTGTCGTCTTTGAATGCTGTTTGGTTCAGAATCAGGTTCTGCATCAGACTTGAAATACACTTTTGGGTATTTGCAAAGGTTTCCAGAAGCATTGTATTGGATTCTTGACTAATGATCAGACGGATAAATTGCAATCTTTTTTCATTTTTCTGTGTTTTCAAAGCGAACTCGGCCAAGGCCATTTTCCAGAAAGAATGGCTGGCCTCTTTCAGCACTGCCTGGGGATTATCATTCTTGTGGGATTGCTCTCTGATGGTTTTTTTCAGGGTCAACAGGTTTTTAGCCGTCTTTTCAAATAAGCGTTCTCCGGTAACCGTCTGGTAGATCATGCCCACGGTTGCGTACCAGTCTTGCATGTGGAGGATGAGTGGCAGATCCTTATATACCTTTCGGATGGTATCGTTCTTCAACTGGTGGGTGGGGGTTGCATAGGATGGTGTTCCTCCCAGGGGAGGCTGCCAGATCGTATCCTTATCCGACACGTCATAGGATACAGTGGTTTCGACATCGATAAGACCGATTGAATACATGCTGGCGGATCCCAGAAATTGTGGAAATTTCGATGGGTTCCCGGCTATGAGCAGATTGTCGGGCTTCAGATCCCGCATGGCCAGTTTTTTTTCACTCAACCAGAAAAGCAGGTTGAGAAGATTGATGACCATACTTGAAATCTGTGAATTATGCTGCTTCAGATTTCTTGCAATGACAAAAGCGCGAACCATGCGCTGATAGTTTTGGATAGGTTGTCGTTTGTCGATAAAAAGCTTCAAAATGCTGGCATTCATCTCTGAAGCAAGATACGGTTTTGTATCGAAATCTGTAATGGTAAGTTTCCTGCCGGACAGGTAGACCAGGAACCACTCCTTAATGTTGAATTCGGAAACAGTGTGGTCGACGTGGTGCTGCTGAAGAAGATCATAACAGCGATTGTAAAAGGATGTGTAGACAGGATTGAGTTCGTCACATATGCCCACATTCTGCGATCCATAACGCGCCTCAAATTCAGCAGTGTTCCAGAGAAGACCCGGCCGCATCGATATCTCGCTGGCAAATTTTTCTTCAATATTGTGTATGCGATGGAGAATATGTCCCAGAAAAAAATATCTGGAAAGATCCATGAAATAGGCAAACCCATCACCGATTTTAAGGTAGTTCTGGAGTTTTGTATCATTTTCCAGCAATTGGATATATTTTTTCTCCATAAGTCCAATTGGTAATTTGGAGCCCTCCTGAAATGGATGGATTTTTGTTAATATAACGGAAATTCGAGGTACAAGGCACTCCCTAGGGGACAATTTTTTGGCGATGCGGTTGTCACGGTTGATGCTTTTGACATATCTGCCAAAATCAGTCAACGGGGTGGGTGATATCTTGATCACCATGTGATCATCATAAATCACATAATAACAGGTACTTCTGCTGCCACTGCCTTCGCCGATGGGCCCGATGGTCATGCGTCTTCTCGCCCAGTTACCATTGCAGTTGACTCGCAATTCATATATAAAATTACTGTCCGGTCGGCGGGAATCCACCGGCCGGAATGTGGCTTCAGCAGAAGGATCTACACCTTTTTGGGCTTTGAAAACAGATAAAAAAAAATGTACAATCTGTTCCTGGCCCACATATACCCTTTCATCAACTACCGGCGTTTCGGTCTCAACCCGTTCCTTTTTCCTTTTTTTGGCGCCCGTCACCTTTTTCAGCAGGAGGTATATGGAAATACAAAGCAGGATTCCAATGACGACACCGCCGAGCACCGGTGTCCAATTTTTAAAAGCTTTTTTATTTTCCGGGGTCTGAGAGGTGGTTTCCAGGGGGTTGTGTTTCCATGGCATTAGATGGTATTTGATGATGACGACAATACCATATCCCTTGTTGAAGATGCCGCGTTGTTTGACATCGGAAACAAGATCCATGTTTATGAAATGAGTGTCATCCGCGGTTTTGTAGAATACGCTGTCACCAACAACCCAGGCTTCTTTGGTAATGATGGCCCGCTTGTCTTTTAATAGGATTACCTGATTTTGGTAAATATGTTGATAGACAAAAGAACCAGCGGCTGCCATTACGGCAAGACAGATCAGAATGAGGATCTTCTTTTTCATATCACCGTTTCAGTTTGGTGTTCGGGTAGCGGAATAAATAAATATAGGGAAAACACTGCTCGGTGTCAATTGAAGAATGATGCCGACGTGAACCGCGGTCGCCTATCCTGGATACTCCAAGATATTGCCAACTTTCTGTGACAGTTCATGAACGGTGAAGGGTTTTTGGATAAACCCCTTGCAACCTTGGGACAAGAGGTTTTTGACCTGTTCGCTGATGCTGTAACCGCTTGATAATAAGACCTTTACATGGGTGTTGATCTGTTTCAACCGTTTAAATGTCTGGGGTCCTCCCATGATGGGCATGATCATATCCAGGATGATCATGTCGAAACTATCCGGCTGGTCGGCATACACAGAAAGGCCTTGTTTGCCGGAGGTTGCTGTGGTCACATGGTATCCTAGCTTCTCAAGCATTTTTTTTGCGGTATCGGCAACCATTTTTTCATCATCAATCAATAGAATGGTTCCTTGACCACGAACGATAGCTGAAGCTGACTCTTGTTCTTCCATGCTCTCTTTTTCAGATGCCGGCAGGTAGAATGTAAAGGTGGTACCCATGCCGGGTTCGCTGTGGACATTGATCATGCCATCGTGGTTTTGTATGATGCCGTAGACAGAGGCCAGACCCAATCCCGTGCCCCTTTCCATCTCTTTGGTGGTGAAAAACGGATCAAACACCTTTTGGCGGGTGGCTTTGTCCATACCGATGCCCGTGTCGGTAACCGCGATTTCTACATACTGACCAACGGAGATGTTGTGAGCCATGGTGCTGGCTTTATCGAGAAAAGAGTTGTTTGTTTCAACATAAAGGTTGCCACCCCGCGGCATGGCCTGCCAGGCATTGATAAATAAATTTAGCAGTACCTGTTCGATCTGGCCCTTGTCAGCAATGACTGTCCAGACGTTTTCCTGTAACTTTGTATGGATTTCTATGTCTTTTTTGGTTCTGCCATAGATTTCGACGGACTCGCGAATCAGCTTGTTGAGGTCTATGGGCAGGGCATGAAACTTGCCTTGTTTCGAAAGACCAAGAAGTTGACGGGTAAGGCCGGCACCGCGTTTCACAAGTTGTTCGATTTGTTTCAAGCGATCGTAGTGCATATGACTTTCATCCAGGTCAAACAGCATGAGGGATGTATTGCCCAGAATACCGGTCATGAGATTATTGAAATCATGCGCAATACCGCCGGAAAGTGTCCCCAGGGCTTCCATTTTCTGAGCCTGCATCAGCTTTTTTTCAAGCTGCTTTTTTTCCTCTTCTGCCTGCCGTCTTTCGGTAATGTCATGGGCAACACCGGTTACCTTCCAGGGTTTTCCATGTTTATCATAGGAGAACCGTGAATGGATCAACACCCAGAATTCGCGCTGGTTTTTTCCCTTGATGCGATATTCCACAGGATCGGGGTTGCTGTCCCCCGCAGCGGCTTTCTCAAGGAGTTTCCCCAAGGTCAAAAGACTGTCTTCACTCAACAGGTCCATAGCATCTAGATTCATAAACTCTGTTTCCGAATAACCGGTGTATTTACACATGACGTCATTGACACTTAAAAAGCGTCTTTTGATCATGTCAAACTCATAAATGCCGGCCGGCGCGTGATGGAAAAGCTGACGGTAGTTGGCTTCACTCTCCAGCAGTGCTTCTTCCATTTTTTTTCGTTCGGTAATGTCGATGATAATGCCTCTCAAACCAGCGGGCTTACCGTCCCGGATGACGGCTGCCGAATGAAAAAGGGCCGGGAATGAGCTGCCGTCTTTTCTAATGGCGCGGTATTCTTTTAAACCAACATGCCCGCCACCGAGGATTTTCATGATATTGTTCATGCCCCTTTCTCGGTCCTCGGGCACGATCATTTCGAGTGCGTTAAGGCCATTGACGAATTCCGCCTCCGTGTATTGAAACTGGGTAAAGGCAGACTTGTTTACAAATGTCAAGTTGCCCTGGACATCGATCTCAAAAATGATTTCCGGGAGCAGTTCCGCCATATCCCTGAAACGCTCTTCGCTTTCCTGCAGGGCCTTTTCTGCGAGCTTTCGTTCTGTGACATCTTCTCCAGAACTCAGGGTGCCGGTAATATTGCCATTTTTGTCCTGAATTTGTGTGTTGTGCCATGCAATAATTCGTTCCTTCCCATCGGCTGACAGGATTGGATTTTCAAAATATTCGAAAGGTGCCGCCTCCCCGGACATCATCCGGTTGAAAACCATACGGGTATCTTTTTTAAGCCTGTCCGGAACCCAGTGGTCAAACCAGTTTTTCCCGAGTATCTCTTTCTTGGCATAACCCAGCACCTGGCATAACTTTTTGTTTACGAGCTTTACTGAGCCAGTTTTATCGAGAGCGACAAAAATGACACTGGCTATATCAAGATACAATCGAGCCTTGTCCCTTTCGGCTCGCAATGCTTCTTCAGTACGTATTTTATCCGTTACATCCGTCAGGGCACCCACAATAGCGACAACCTTTCCGGTTTTGCCCTTGATGGGTGATTCATGGACTTGGAGAAGGGCAGGAGAACCATCTTTTTTCCTGATTTCCACGAGATAGGGTGGCTGGCGTTCACCGGTTCGGATGGCCTGTTCGGTAATTTCTAAACCTTTTTGATTGAGGGGGTTGTCTGTGGCGAATTTTGTCCAGTCGATCATCATTTCTTCAGGTGTGTATCCCAGGATCATTTTGGATGTTGGACTTACATAGGAGAGGATGTGATTTGTATCGTGGATGTAGAACAGTTCGTTGCTGTGTTCGATGATAATTTGCATTCTTTCCAGCAGATCTTGATAACTTGGTTCTTTTTGCATCAGTTGGGTCCTCTATCGTTTCATGACATGTTCGGGTTAAGCAGCGCAAATACCATATCTGGGAAGAATATCGTGAATGATGCTGAAGCGATGTGCCAGCAAGGCGTCGTGAAAAAGCTTCCAGTCACTGTCCAGAAAAGAGGGGTCGTACTGAAACAGATCGGATTTTTTTTCCCAGAGTTTGCGTGTGCCAAGGGCTATGTATTTCCAGGAACCCACACCTCTTGCTCTATAGGATAGTTTGACGGGTGGAAATCCAAAGCTTCCCTTTTGAATTTGTTTTAGCCATTTCAAATGACGCACGGTCTTGTCTTCGTCCCGGTTGTTTTGAAACAGGCTTAGCAATTTGTTGCGCATGTTGTATGTCAGGCCCGGTGCATCCATGTCAGGATCACCCGATCTAAAGCGCTGCATGGCCTTGCACATGGCTTCAGCAGCCGAAAGAAATGCGTCAGGATTGTTGCGAATGATCCTTTTCCCGGTATGGTCATGGTAGGCCCACTTTAAAAAAGGAAGGTCTGGATAACTCAATGCAGCACCGTGCCCCAGCGGCATCACGTCACCCACAAAAGAGCTGGCTGCCTTGTTAAAGGATGTGCCGAAAAACTGCTCCATTCGCGTCATGAACTCAGTGCCCGAGGCAGTGGCTTCGTCCAGAGCACGCACATCGTTCACATAGCTGTTGACACCGGCAAACCCCTGATGTGACCATGAATCTGCCAGCACATGTAATGTGACGCCAAGGCGGTGAAGCCCATAGCGCTTATGTCTGGTTTCGATACAAGCCCGCACCATGTCGCGGGCAATGTGGCTGCCGGGTCGGCAGATGATTTTGTCGATAAATTTTCCTTCAGGATTTTCACCGGGCTTTTTCCCGCCGTTGCCGGGCAGAAAGTGAAAGGGGATCCATACATGATGGTTGGCCAGTTTTTCAAAATTCCGGTAATCAAACATTTTGTGGGCCGAGCTTATGTGGGTATACATGGCCCCATTGTGAAATCTAATGC
>JAHEIB010000133.1 GCA_024639645.1 Deltaproteobacteria bacterium | reverse complement strand
AAAAAGATCTTTGCCTTCGCAATAGCCACCATCTGGCGTGATTTGGGCTCATATGTGCTTGGGCTGGCCCCCGGAAGAACCATAACCTGAACTTCCACATGCTTCCCCCCGATCTGTTCCACAAAATATCGCTGGGGTAGAATACTGACAAATACAGGCACTTTGGCCAGAACAACCTTTGGGTAAATACAAACGAGCAGCCAAGCCAGTATCATAATCTTTGAAATACGGGTATGCATACGCTTTAACCTTAGTTATTTGAAACGCTCATCTTAGGTTTAAGAATATGGCAGAAGACACCAGAATGCAACCCGAATAAAATCAACGTTGGGGTTTTGGTACCAGAAATATAGTGATAACAACGTGTCCATTTTTTCCGGACATCTCATATTTTGCTTTTTAACGATAGTGGTGGGACATATGACTAAAAACGGACTGAGCAGCCGAAATGAAAAACGTCCGAGTGCCAGTTAACCTCGTTTAAGCGGGTTTTAATGATGGTATCGTTATCCAGGAAAACACGATCGATACCCTTTTCGGTTGACCATTCTTCTGTTTCATACCCGAGGGTTACCAACCACTTTTCGCTCAAGCGTATACAAACACCCAGGCTGGCAACCATGCCGCTTCCATCGGCTTCATGCTCAAAACTCTTGGGTTGCTTGAAGTCATCACGAAGATTCCAGTCCGCCTCTGCATGGTAGTCTGCCCAGTGATACTCCCAGGAGGCGTAAAACGAGATCGGATACCGGGTCTTTGCAAAACTTTCCGCCTCTATAGCCATCTCAAATCCTAGCCATGGGCCCATCCAGGTTGCGTCGTAAGAGCTATCAAGACCTCCAAACGGCCCCAGAGGTGGTCCTCCCGGCCAGGTTATCTTCTGGAACCCGTCCGTCATGGAAAGATGCTGCCGGTGGTATGAATACCCGGCCAGCGGGACAACACTGACGGATTCCGAAATGAGCTGAAATCTGTAACCGGCTCCCAGCTGACTGTCCAGGGTGTGCCCCTTGTCTGCCTCGTTGACTGATCGGGAGAATTCCAATCCACGGTTGTCTGCAGCATAGTCAGAATCCCGGTTATCCCCAGAGACAATCACACCGTAGTTTATGGATCCTTTCCAAACCAACGTTTTATTAGGCTCTACCCGCAGCCCCAACCGCGCTTCGTGGATGAGCAGGTCCTCCCATTTCAACTCGGATAGAACATTGGGATTGTTCCCTTTAAGATCCCCGGCAATATTCCAATCGAAGCTGTCCCGTCGATATCCGTAACCCACTTCAAGCGCAATCCCTTTCGGTCCGTTGTCCCTTTCTTGATTTTTGACAAGTGAGGGTACTGGCTGTGCGGCCGATATCACGGAAACCTGAATGATCATCAGAATAGATACCATAAACGTCAGCAGAAACAAAAATCTTCCTTTTCTCACCAGCAGGCAGCAATTATATCGAATCATCAGAACAATCCAGCTTTAAAATAAGTACCGAATGGGACACATTACGAGATCGAACCGCTTGTAATTTTTTTGGCAAAGTAGCATAGATATTAAAATCATGCCATGAAAACATCTAAGAATGCCACCTATGCCTTTGGTCTCCTATTTCTGCTCTACATGTTCGACTGCAATGACAGACTGATACTTGTATCCCTTTTCCCCTTTCTTCAGCAGGAATGGCATTAAAAAAAGTCAAAGCGTACTGTGGAGACCGCCTTTGTATTCTTGGAAACATCGACTGTATGGAGCTACTCCCGTATGGCACACCACACCAGGTTAAAAAAGCTGTCCAACAGGTCATAAAAGATGCCGGCAAGGGCGGAGGCCTGATCATCTGTTCTTCAAACACCTTGCATCCGGGTGTGAATCCGGATAACTGTATTGTCATGTTTGAAGCGGTCAAGACTTACGGTGTTTATAAATAAAACAAGCTTTAAGCTATGAGCTTTAAGCCGGTTACCGCTTACCGCTTAAGGCTTATGGCTATAAAAGAAATAAACACGATGAACGCAATAAACCCAACAAACTCCGGCAAGCAGATTGGTGCTTTTTTTGATTTTGACAAAACGCTCATAGACGTGGAAAGCGGCAGGGTCGGATTCAAATACCTCTACACCATCAAGGAAATCCGTTTGCCTTTCTTGCTGAAAGTTGCCGTCACCAATTTTTTTTACGAACGTGACTGGATTAATGACTCGCAGATGGCTCGTGTCATGCTCACGTTTTACAAAAACAGAGACATCAGGCCATTGGAAGATGGATCGGAAGAATTCTACCACACCCATCTGAAGCCGCATATTGCACCCAAGATCCTAAAGCGGGTTCGAGAACACCAGGAGGCAGGCCACACCCTGGTCCTTGTGTCGGCCTCCCTTCGGTACATGTTGAAACCCGTTATCCAGGATCTGAAATTCCACCATCTTCTTTGTACGGATCTCGAAGTCGCCGGAGACGGCAGTCTTACCGGAAGGACAGACGGCCCCATCTGTATCGATCAACACAAACGGGTGGCCGTCAAAAGCCTGGCCCAAGAAAAAGGCATCCGCCTTGACCAATCCTATGCCTATGGAAATCATCACTCGGATATTCCCATGCTCGAAACGGTGGGTAATCCAGTAGCTGTCGAACCCACATCCCGGCTTTATCAAAGGGCTGTCCAAAAAGGATGGCCTGTTTTAAGTTTCAGATAATACATTAACGTTTTGCTAGGTCTGATCTGCTGTCAGTCTCCCGAATCGATGGTAACGCTAGTAAAGAATCCTGGCCCATAGGATAAGGCTTTGGGTTGCCATAGAAGGGGCTTTATCATAGAATATATGAACCAGAGAATTCAGAAGACAGAAGGCAGGAGACAGAAGAACACAGAAGAACACAGAAGAATTTAGATGTCGCTTCGCTCCTGCAATTTTATACCGCTTGCCATAATAATGTTCCGAAAAAAAATGACGGCATATGGGATTGTAGCAGAAAAACGATCCTCAATCGAAATATTATTCTGATAATTCCTATATCTTCTTTTTGACTGAGCCGAAGGCGAATCCATTGTTCTGAATTCTGACTCCTGGATTCCCTTTCGAACTGTTTCAGGCAAAGCCAATTATCTATGACCTGGCCGAAACAGGTTTTTAATAATGAAATCAAACCAAACATCGGTACTAGAATCATTTCAGAACGCGTCTTTCCCTTTGGAACATGGAATGGTTTTTATTGAAACATCTCATAACAAACCACAGGGCACGCGTTGTCGGGCTTCGGTTCAGTCTCCTAAATGCTCATGTGTTGTCCTGACGAGACAAAACAAGCACCGTCCGAGAGGGTAAATATAAACTCAGCCCGCTCTCCGGCCGATCTTTGCCGGGTCTGGATTCGAAAAGACCTCTCCGAGCATCATCTAATCTCCCATGACCACCATATCTGTGATTGTCGCTGTCGAAAACCCATTCATATCGCCCGAACGGAAGGTATAGGAAATAATCGGTGAAGGACTCCTGTAAGTGAAAATTGAACGCAAAGACAAGTTGATTTCTTTCAAATGCAATGATTTTATCGTCATTATGTGTATGGACAAGACGCAGGGAGCCCTCGAACAGGCCATATGCTTTGGCAAACTGAATCATATCACGATCAAAACAGGCCAGTTGTGAATATTTCAGACTTGGATCATCCATGAGGTGCCATTGCCGGCGTGCATATAGATACGACCAGTTGTTTTCCCTGCGGGGAAAATCGATCCACTCGGGATGACCGAACTCGTTGCCCATGAAATTCAAATATCCATGCCCGGCCGTTGCGAGTGTCAGCAGGCGAATCATCTTGTGAAGTGACATGCCACGGTCTATGATGAGGTGGTTGTCCGACACGTTCATGTGGTGGTACATGGCATCACCCATGAGGCGGAAAATCAACGTCTGGTCACCCACCAGTGCCTGATCATGAGATTCGGCATAGCTGATGGTCTTTTCGTCGGGTCTTCGGTTGGTCAACTCATACCAGAGGTGGGCCATGGGCCAGTCTTCATCCCGGGTATCCTTTGTCAGCTGGATCCAATAATCCGGTACTCCCATGGCAAAACGAAAGTCGAATCCCACACCACCTTCTTCCACAGGGACAGCGAGCCCGGGTAAACCGCTCATATCCTCTGCAATGGTCATGGCCATGGGCGTTAATTCATGAATCAGCTTATTTGCCAAAGTGAGATATATGAGGGCTTCGTCATCCAGGACCTCATCAAAATAGTCATCATAATTCGTGAAGGCATGCCCCAGACCGTGGTGCAGATAGAGCATGCTGGTAATACCGTCAAATCGAAACCCATCCAGATGATACATATCCAGCCAGAACCGACAGTTGGATAAAAGAAAGTGGAGTACCTGGGGTTTGGCGTAGTCAAAACATCGCGAATCCCAGGCAGGATGACGACCCCGCGGCCCTGCGTGGAAATACTGACAGTCTGTTCCGTCAAATCGACTGAGACCCTCCACCTCGTTTGATACACTGTGGGAATGAATCAGGTCCATAATCACGCGTAACCCAGCACCATGGGCCGTATCGATGAGCATTTTGAGATCTTCCGGAGAACCAAAACGTGAAGAAGCCGCAAAAAAACTCGACACCTGGTAACCAAACGAGCCGTAATAGGGATGTTCCTGAAGTCCCATCAACTGGAGAGTATTGTACCCTGCCTTGACGATCCTGGGGATGACATTCTCAGCAAATTCACGGTAGGTACCGATTCTGGCTTCTTCCTGGGCCATGCCGATGTGCGCTTCGTAAATGAGTGGCGGCTCCGAGAATATCTCCGGCACCTGATGCTGCCAGCGAAATGGCGTTTCAGGATGCCACACCTGGGCGTTGAAGATCAGTGTCTGTTCATCCTGGACCACTCTTTGGGAATAAGCCGGAATTCTGTCCCCGACGCCCCCCTTCCAATAAATACGGAGGCGGTAATGATCGCCATGGGTCAATTCTTTCAGAGGCAGGCGAAGTTCCCAATCCCCGTTTTTGTTGATGCATCTCAGCGCGAAATAAGGCCGTTCCTCCCAGTCGGTCATATCACCCATAAAGAATATCGCATCTGCATTGGGGGCCCACTCCCGAAAAACCCACTCCCCATGGTCGACATGCAAACCATAATAGGTATGCCCCAATGCAAAATCCGTCAATGTCATTTTGTTTTTGATCAGGCGGGTCTTGGTCTCTTCTACCTTGATGAGTCTTTTCCGAAGGACATCTTTGTAGGGCTCCAGGAAGGGGTCTTGTTTCAACAGATGTTCGACCTGCAGGTCGATAGTCGTCTTTTCCGTATGCATGATCCGGCTGTTTTTACCTTGGGCTGTAAGCGATAAGCGGTTAGCAGCTCAAGGCTCACCGCTTATCGCTTAATAAGGTGACGCAGATATCAGCGGTCTCTGCAGCATCCGCTCATACAGTTCGATGTAGCGACGGGCGGTGACCGCATGCGTGAAGGTCTCGGCACTTTCTCGCATGATCCGTTCAATCTGGGCGTTTCTTTCATGGACGGGCCTTTTATAAAAATGCATGGCTTCGTTGATGGCCCACCACAAACCACTGGCATTGTACGTTTCAAAAACAAAGCCATTACCGCGGCTGTTTTCCACATCGATATGGAAAATCGTATCGTGAATACCGCCGGTATCGTGAACCACCGGTAAAGAACCGTAGAGAGGGGCGATCATCTGTGGCAGACCGCAGGGCTCAAATCGAGAAGGCATGAGGATAAAATCCGAAGCACCATATGCCTGGTGTTCAAGGGTTTCACTGAAATCGCAGACAGCCACTCGCTTATGCAGATTGTGAAACGAGACGATGTCACGAAATACCCCTTGGTATTCACCATTTGCCACAAACACGATTTGCAGGTTATCACCCCAATAGCTCGAAATGACATGATAGAGAATTTCTGCCAGCAGCTGACATCCCTTCTGGTTGGGATCCAGACGAGATGGCCATAAGAACAGTGGTGCTCCCGGATCTTCGATGAGTCCGAGATTGGCTTGCAGTGCCTGTTTGTTTTTCTGTTTGGCGGGCATGAAATTCTTAGGCGTGTACGTTTGCAAGAGGTGACGGTCGGTTTCGGGATTGAAGACTGGATCGGGTGCATTCAGGATACCCACGGAGCAGTTTGCCGCAACCTTGTTGGCCAATTCCCGTTCCAGATTTTTCGATACAAATTTATGCTGCCCTTCCACGATCTCTCTTAGAAAAGTCGGGCTGACTGTATTGACAAAATGTGCCGAAAACACACCACTGACTAAAAAATCTACGGGATTGCTTTCCCACGATTGCTCATAGTCGTAGGGAGGATTTTCGTAATACAAATGATGCCAGAAATAGGCCGCATCGATCCCGCGATCCTCAATGTGGGACAATGTGCTTTTAACCGTGTGGATGTTGTGTATCGTAAAAAGGCAGGGTATTCCCATCTGGCGGGACATGGCCGGTATCAGACCGGTCATCCAGTCATTACAGTGGATCAGATCAGGGTCCACACGAGGAATGACATGATTGATGACTTCCCGCTGGAACGCCAGTGAAAGCTTGGTATTCTCGCCACCATAATCGGAATAGACGTGGTTCAGGTAGTAAAACGCCCTGTCCTGAGCCAGATGAATGCGATCGTCCGGCATGGTTTTACGGATGATACGCTGCTCTTTCTTGAGAAAGGGAGCCAGGTGATCTGAAAAAATAGCACGATAGTCAGGCAGAGCCACATGTACATCCACACCCTGTTCGAAAAGCGCACGGATCAGCGCTGCGGAGACATCCGCAAGACCACCGGCTTTTGCAGTGAGGTAATGGGACAAACTCCCCATGCGGTCCGGCAGATACGTGACCTCGGGTGTTACAATCAGAACACGTGGTGATGTTTGAGATGTTGCCATCTACTTGCCTGCTCACTCCCCGGTTTTGACTCCCAATTCATTTGAAAGCCCTGGGTCAAGCTTACTTGTTTGGTGTTTCGTGTTTGGTGTTTCGTGTATGGTGTATGGTGTTTGGTATTTTGTGTTTGGCCTTCCGCTGATAGCTGTCAGCTACCCTCCAACCCTATAAAATCAGTTGCTTTGTTCCTTGTGTTCTTTGAGTTTATTGTGTAGCTTATGGTTGCCTGTATAGAGTTTTCTATTCATTTCAGTTCCATCAACACAATGAACCCAAGAAACTCAATAAACTCAATAAACGCGATTCCCTCTCCAACCCTCAAACCCTCTTAATGCTACTTCACGCCCATGTGATCAATCCCGTCGTAAACCGCAAAAAGTCATCCCCTTTGGGGCTTACCCGAACCGTAAATCCAAATCGTCCGGATGATGTACAGGGAAGCAGACAGGAATAGCGATACGTTCCCGAGCCCAATTCCTCTTCAACTTCCATTGTCTGGGTCGTCCCGGGTAGCAAGGTGTCGATGGTGCGCAGCTTTCCATAATAGAGTTCCACCAGAACCTCCTTGGGGCGAATATCCCCCAGGGATACCTCAGCCGATATCTGAAAGGACTCGCCTATTCTGAAAGGACCATTATATTCCCTGGTGGGCTCTTTAACCTGAATGTTTTTCCACAGATCCATGAGACGCTTTTTTTGTGCCAGCATCTGTTTGGCGTTTTCAGCATTGTTCCGGGTAAAAGCCTGATAACTCTCAATCGCGGGTTTATAAAATTTTTCATTATACTCAAGAACCATCCGATGTGTACAGTAGTCATCCAGCGCCATTTTCATGGACGCCTTCATCATCTTGGTCCACTTCTCAGGCGACTCCCCGTTTTTGCGGTCATAAAAACAGGGTATGACATCATTTTCCAACAAATTGTATAGGGCATAGCTGTCCACCATGTCCTGATATTCGTGGTCATCATATTCTTCACCATTGCCGATCGCCCAGCCGCGGTCTTCCCGGTAGCCCTCACACCACCAGCCATCCAGTACGCTGACGTTGAGGACGCCGTTGATGGCGGCTTTCATCCCGGAAGTGCCGCAAGCCTCCATGGGCCGCCTGGGTGTATTGAGCCAGACATCGGCCCCCTGAATAAGGTTTCGGGTCACGTTGATGTCGTAATCCTCCAGGAAAACAATGCGTTGCCGCAGCTCCGGATCTCTTGCAAATGCGATCAACTGCCGGATGATATCCTTTCCTTCCCTGTCTTTGGGGTGCGCCTTTCCGGCAAATATAATCTGAACAGGCCTGTCAGGATCGTTGATGATCTTTTTCAACCTCTCAGGATCCTTCAATAGCAAGGTTGCCCGTTTGTACGTAGCAAACCGCCGGGCAAAACCGATGGTGAGAATTTCCGGATCCAGAACACCTTCAGCCTCCCGCATGGTCGACTGGGATGCATTTCGCCGGCCATACTGCTTGACCATCAATTCCCGGCACGTCCGTATTAACCTGGCGCGACTCATACGCCTAGTCTGCCAAAGCTCATCGCTGTATATCTGATCGATCCTTTTTGAAAGATCCTTGATGCCCACGTGCAGATGCCAGTCCGGTGCAAGATAGCGTTCGAAAAGTGTTGCGTTTTCAATGGATATCCAGGAGGGAATGTGTATACCATTGGTTACATGGGCAATTGGTATCTCGTCTTCGGGCCACCCCTGCCACACATGCGACCACATGCGTCGGGCAACACGGCCATGTAGCTGGCTCACGCCATTATGGTGCTGGGACATTCTGAGCCCCAGTACGAACATGGAGAGGTGTGCGCTTGATTTCCCGCCACCGGGCTGTCCCCATGATATGATCTGGTCCGTATCAATGCCAAGGCACTCCTGCATGGATGCAACATAGGGCACCACCATTTCCTTTGGAAATTCATCGTGTCCGGCAGCAACCGGTGTATGGGTTGTAAAAATGGTTGTTCTGGGTATGATTTCAAGGGCTGTTTCAAGGTCAATGCCGAGCTGTTTTTTAAGCTGACACAATCGTTCGATGCTGCAGAATGCCGAATGACCTTCGTTCATGTGGCAGATCTTCGGTTGAATACCCAATGCTTCCAAAGCCCGCATACCACCAACACCCAGCAGGACCTCCTGTTCTAGGCGCTGCTTTGGTTCACCCGCATAAAGCCGATCCGTAATCGCCCTTACCTCGACTGAGTTTTCCGGTAAATTGGTATCCAGCAGATAGAGCGGCACACAACCGACCTGTACCTTCCAGATAGTGGCATGGATTGGTGCGTGTGGGCCCTCAAGGGTGATGGACACCTGATTCCCGGAAGCATCCTTTACGCGTCGCAAGGGCATATGAAAGATATCATTATCCGGATATTC